>NZ_CP115757.1:672857-1009285 GCF_027912675.1 Paracoccus sp. SCSIO 75233
GGGGCTGGAGCTGATCCTTGACGGGGAGGCGCTGAACCCCGGCTCGAAAGGGCTGAACCACGTCACCATAGAAGGGCAGGAGGGCGGCGTGATCGCCTATCGCCATAACGGCGAGACCCACCATGTGCGCCCGAAAGTCGTCGTCAATGCCGGGGGCGCATGGATCGACAGCGTCAATGCCGCCATCGGACTGGAGACGAAACTGATGGGCGGCTCCAAAGGCGCGCATCTGGTGGTGGAGAATGACCGGCTTTATCAGGTGCTGAATGGGCACATGGTCTATTTCGGCACGGCGGACGGGCGGGTCAATCTGGTCTATCCATTCATGAACCGGGTGCTGATCGGTTCGACCGACATCAAGATCGACGACCCGGATGAGGCGGTCTGTTCGGACGAGGAAGCGACCTATCTGCGCAATGTCGTGGCTGAAATCTTCCCCGATATTCCCGTCACCGAAGATCAGGTCCGGCATCGTTTCAGCGGTGTGCGCCCCCTGCCGGATGCGGAGGGCGATATAGGCATGGTCACGCGCGATCACTCGATCGCCGAACTGGCCTTGCCGGAAGGCACGCCGGTCCTGTGTCTGATCGGCGGCAAATGGACGACGTTCCGCGGTTTCTCGGCAGAGACGACCGACAAGATCCTGCCGATGGTCGGCGGGCAGCGCAAGACCGGCACCGAAAACATGCAGATCGGCGGCGGCAAGGGCTACCCCGATGCCGACGCCCGTGCTGGCTGGATCGCCGATCATGCCCGCCGGACCAATCTGTCCGAGGCGCGCATGGGTGAGTTGCTGGACCGCTACGGCACCCGCGCCGCCCTGATGGCCGACGCTCTGGCGGGCGAGGCGCCGCTTGAGACGCTGCCCGACTACAGCGTCGAAGAGCTTCGCTGGCTGGTTGAGAACGAGCGTGTCGGGTCTTTGGACGACCTCCTCTCCCGCCGGACCGCAATCGCGATTTCCGGGCGGCTGACGGGTGAGGTGCAGCGCGAAATCGAGGCCCGCGTCTTGGCAGTCTGAGCACTGCGGTCTTCTTATGCCGCTCGACGGCTCCGCAGTTTGTGCTGCGGGGCCGTTTTAGTGATTGGCAGGGATCGGGCAGGGTCAGCCGGGCGCGCGCGCCGGTCCCGCCCGATTGTGCCGCTTTGTGCGTGATAACCAAGATTTGTGACTAAACCGGAACGCCGTGCTTCGGCTGGGCGGGCTTACGCTCTGGATGCAGACGATTGGGATCGGCCACTTACATCGCAAATACCTGAAACCATTAAACCTTGCCGGAACGCGGGCTGCAATATGGCACATCGCTGCGTCGCATCGGATGCGGCTGAAATCAAGCCTGTTCAAGACCGGATATTGTCGTCGCCCTGCTTTCATGTATATTCATATTGAATATGGAGGCAGTTATGGCAACAACCAGCATGACACTTGGCCCGCACTGGGAGAGCTTTATCAGATCAGAGATAGACAGCGGTCGCTATGCCTCAGCCAGTGAGGTCGTGAGGGCAGCACTGCGGCAACTCGAAGACAAGTCGAAATCCCTAGAGGCGCTGCGGGCGCATCTTGCAGAAGGTGCGGATCAGGCTGCGAAGGGCATCCATGTCGAGGATTGGAGCGTTGACGATATCCTGAGCCGTGCTGAGAAGCGGCTTGGGTAGCTACAGGCTCACACCTCGCGCGCTTGCTGATCTTGATGCTATTGCGGAATACTCGCTGGACCGATGGGGTCGGGTGCGGACCCGGAAGTATCTAAAAGGCTTGACAGATCGTATGGCATTGCTGGCGGCATCGCCGGAGCTTGGGAAGCGCAGGGATGATGTTGCTAGGGGCTACAGGTGCTTTCCAGAGGGAAGTCATCTGATCTTCTATGTCGAGTTTGAGGGTAGCATCTCGATAATTGGTGTGCCGCATAGCTCGATGGATGTCGGTTTGCATCTGAGGTGAATATGAGAGACTATCTTCAGTCCAGAAAGTTATCGTGGCTTTATTCTCGCCACCAATATCACAGTCTTGAAACTAAGGCAGAGTAATATTGATTGCGTGGAACGTTCAATGACTTCATATCCAATGTGCTTGAAAGCAAATTCATGAACATTTCGTATTTAACCTTCCGAGAGCCATTGATCCGCTTTGTACGATATGCAAACCAGTGGAATATAAGCCTTGAGACAACTTTGCCGAAAAAAGTCCGCACGCCGCAAAGTGCGCGATAAGTAGCTGCTGGAAGGGCACCAGTCTGGAACGAGCCCATTTTTTTCGCCTTATCGAGCAGGGCGCTAGTTTTAACATGCGGTTCCTGATTCGCGGATGTTGAAATTATCGACATCGGTTTAAGTCGATCAAACAACTTATCCTTATGTCCAATATACTTAAAGTCTAACGCGCAAACGCGCTTCAGCTTGTGCGATAAATTATTCCGAAACACATGGAGCTCATTCTTGATAATTTGCCGCCTATTCGTTGTTGCAAAAAGAGACAATGCTGCCGCGAACTGAAAATCCGCGATAACATCGGACTCCCAGCTGTATCCATAGGTATAAAAAACTTTAGGATGGTTGATTGAGATGCCGCGCATATCGTCGTAGTCGCGGTCCATCGCGACCAAGACGTGCGATATCTCTTCTGAGATAATTTTCTCAGCCAAAGGCATAACCTCTGATTTGCTGCCGTAGCTTCTACAATGAACGGATAAGCCGTTCTCTGAAAACACCCGCTGCCAAAAAACTTCGTCTAAAGATGAGCCTTCGCCGTCTACCTTCTTACCTTCGCAGTAGACAACGAAGTCTACGTTGTAGAATAGGTGTTCGTTCTCTATTCCTTGTTTGGACCTAGTGAACATCTGACATGCACTGCTCAATTCGTATGACTCGATCTTGAAAAGCGCCAACAATATCTGGCGAATGTGTGGCCGAGATTATCTGACAGGATCCGTTGAGGCTACGGATGTTCTCGAATAGTGAGCTCTGCCAACTTACATGCAGAGACAATTCAGGTTCATCTGAAATAAAGATTACAGCACGTTCCTCCTGAAGCAACGCTTCCCCTAACAGAATAAAAAGTTGCTTCTCACCCGACGAAAACACGTCGATGTCTACTATGTCACCAGACTCAAGATGAACTTTTGGGTTGTTCCTTGCATCGAAGTGAAGCTCTTTCCCGGAAAGTAGCGTGTTTATGATACGCTCGAACTGTATGCGAGGTTCAAAAATTGATTGCCGCTTCGATTGAAGATCTCTCCACTCGTCGATCATCTCACTTACACGCCTTGCATCTGACAGCGTGATCGCGTCCTCTAGCGTGAAAGCTCTGTCCTCTTGGAAACGTTTCTTTGCTTCATCAAGTCTGGAAAAGTGCGTGTTCACGCTCTTTGTCGCCTTTTGATTGCTTACGCCTAAGTCTCTGAGGACACCAACGACTGTAACTTTATCTTCGGGTTCCGCTACAACTTGATTAAGTACGTCTTCACCTCTCTGATTCTGATCTAGAAGCGAAAGAAAAACATGCTCTTGGAAGTTCTTACTTTCGGCTTCGGCCTTTGATGTCAGAAGGGAGAAGTATTGCGAAAATGCTTGTGATATATCGTGTAGTTTTTGGTCAACCGAAGATTCGTAGCCCTCATCTCGACGGTTTCGACGATCGATTGCGGAACTGGATCGATTAATCGATAGCCAGTTGACTTCGACCAAGTTGGACAGAATTTTACTTAACCTTGCGCCTTCTTCCATGTATCGGGAAAATCGTGTGTATTTGTAGTCTTTATAGATTCTCTCATCATGCGGGCCTTCCACACCATAGGACTGGCCTTTATCGCCAGACTTTTCTTTCACCGTGTAGCGTAGCTCGAAGCTGCCCATCTTTCTGTCAACAACCTTGGCTACTTCAATTACCGGCTTTCGATTGGCGCCGATGGTTTTAAGTCGGATTACAACCTTCTCAAATTGGACGGAGTAAAGAGCTGGAATGTCTGCTCTTAAGACTGCGGAGATAAGGTTGATAATCGTTGTCTTGCCGCTGCCATTTGGTCCGATAAGGAAATTTAAATCTTCACGGAACTTAAGCGATACATTTTTTTCGCCCCCAGAAGCCCTCGATTTCAACATGCTCAACGTAATTCAATTACTTGTTCCGCTTCGGCGAATGTGGGGATATGCTCTAGTTCTCGCTACCCTAGACCTGTGCTGGTCCCCTGAGCAAGTGAGAATCTGGGCCAAGCGGCGAGATCGCCACCGTTAAATCCTGTGGCTAACGTTACTTCTTTGCCTATTGGCTTCCACCGTCGACCTGAGCTTTTTTGATCTTTGAACGCCCGCCACCCGCCTCGGCGCTGAGAGTATGTTGAAGGCGTAATCGAACCGAAAAATTGCGGCAGATTTTTTCGAAGGAGCATCTTCGCTGTTCCGCGCCCGCCGTATCCCCCCATACCCCCTTAGGAACAAAACCGACTCAACGCTGAAACCATCGGTTAGATGATGCTGAACACTGCACTGCCCAACTGTCGCACCGGACGGTTTGATAATACTGGACGTGGACTTATCGCAATCCAGCAGCGCATCACGTGTCCGCAAGAGTATACCCAAACGGACACCGATAGACGCCCCCTTACGTTTGTCCGTAAGGGTTGACATCAATCAACGGACACGCCTATCAGCGGACATCACCTTAATGGACACTGCTGAGTGCATGTCCACCCCAGCAGGATAACACAAGCGATGTCCCAAACTATACTCTATGCCCGTGTCAGCACAGCAGATCAGACGATAGAGCATCAACTTACGCAAGCAGAGGCGGCAGGCTTTCGCATTGACGAAGTGATCGCAGATCACGGTGTCTCGGGTGTGACAAGCAGGCTGGCAGACCGACCAGAGGGCAGGCGACTGTTCGACAAGCTACGCACAGGCGACACTTTGGTTGTGCGTTGGGTAGACCGACTGGGCAGAGACTACCGCGACGTTACTGACTGCATAAGGCACTTCATGCGGCGCGGTGTCGTAGTGCGCACTGTCATCAACGGCATGACATTTAACGGTGCCACAACTGACCCGGTGCAGCAGGCCGTGAGAGATGCCCTTATCGCTTTCATGGCGGCAACTGCACAGGCTCAGGCAGAGGCAACAAAGGCGGCGCAGAAGGCGGGTATTGAGGCGGCGAAAGCTGAGCCACGCAAGTATCTTGGCAAGAAGCCAAGCTATGATCATGCTAAGCTGGCGCAGGTGCTGAGCATGTCGGCAGAGGGGGCCGGGACAAGCGTGATAGCAAGGGCCACTGGCCTTTCCCGGCAAACTGTCTTACGGATTAAGGGCGACCCGGCAGCGGCAGAGGCTGTCCTTGAACGCTGGGCCTAGGTGTTCCCGGCATATTGCTTTTGCCTGCATCTTAGCGCCGCAGAGCGGCCCGTACAGGCGCACTTAAGCCGGTCTATGTCCTTGCCTAGCCTGAGCCAGAGATCGCGCTGTGAGGGGCCTTCCAGCGGCTGTGTGAGGATTCATACCGGATATGGCAGACCGGATAGGGCAGATCGGGCATGAATTGCATGGCTATCAGCATTAGGTATGCGCCTAGTGCATAGCTAGATTATCCAACCGGGGTATGTGTCTTTGTGTGTATCTATTTGCTTTTGAATGACTTTTATAAGCCGGATTGCTAAACCCTGCGTACATAGAACAAGAAACACCGGATTGTATGTCTGCATATGTCGTATCTGTTTACCCCTGTAGGATTATCCCAGTTATACTTGGTAGTGCATACCGGACAGATAAATACTTGGAGTATCAGCACCGAATACATACCGGATAGAAGAGACGGAATAGCTACCTTGTATAGATACCCTGTACACTTACCCTGAATAGATACACCTGAGTATATATACAGTTAGAACAAACTGATTGCATACAGTAATAGAGCACTACGTAGACAGACTGAGTGCAAGGCTGAGTGAATACCAGAGTATCAATACTGAATAGATACCCTGAATATAGACACTAAGTATATATAACTGAGTATATAGACAGATAAGTAATATCTGAGTAATGATTCCGGATCATCACTGGGTATATACTGTGCAAGTAAATTACAGGAAGATACTGAATAGAATGCTAACAGTTACTATTAATAGTAGGCCTGGGGTATATTAACTGAATGCTAAGACTAGACATATTATTAGTAGTTACTAATTGTGCAATATCTATAGATACACTGTAGTCGAGTATCAGATATCAATACTGTAGATCATACCCACTATATACTATTGGCCTAATAGTCTAACTATCTTGCTAAGTGTTTAGCTTAGTAGTTGATGGTAAGTCCATACGGGTATCTATACCTGATAATCACAGTATATATGCTCAGTAATCTTCCACTAAGTGTAATGCAGTGATTGTTTATTCTGTAGGCATCAACTCATATGCATAATGTAGGAACTCTTGATGCAGTATATTAATTGCTATTGGCATATTAAGTTCATACCAACAGGCTCCAATGCTACCATGCACTGATAGGTTATCAGGCCGGGACTATACTACCGGATAAGGTAGATAACAGCGCAGTAAAGCCCGGTTCTCGAATGACGGCTAGAAGTCGAACCTATTGATAGCTTTCCTGAGCTGTTCCATCTTGAAGCCGTGGACATAGGTGCCGAAGGTCACACCGACTTGCCCATGCCCCAAGATAGCACTGATCTGTGGAGCGGGAACATCAGCCTGAGCGAACACTGTCGCCATTGTATGGCGCAAGCTGTGAAACACATGGCCGGTATCACCCAGTCCTAGCTGGGGCAAAAGCCATTCGTTGAACCAGCGTCCGGGGTTCCGGCCAAAGCCGTTCTTCGTACAGTAGGGCAGATCAGGGAACAGCCGCGTAGATCGCCCTTTACGGCGTTCCTCCACGAAGTCCGCGAAGCCGAGCGCCAGCAGGCGTTCGTGAACCGGCACGAGCCGCGCAGACGAGTGGTTTTTGAGGCTCTTATGCTCGCCACCTTCTTTCGTCACATTGATGGCGTAGCCTGCGCTGTCTTGCTGCACATCCGCAAGGTCAAGCTGAGCGATCTCATTCAGCCGCATGCCTGTGAACATGCCGATAAGCGCGATCCACTTGTGGTCAGGTTTAATACGGGCTTTTTCGTCAGTGATATGCCGGAGCATTGTTTGAAGCTGTGCAGAAGTGAAGGCCGGTCGTTCATCATCTTTTTTATTCTTGGAGAGCTTGACGCGCATTCCCTCAAAGATGTTCGAGTCTGCATGTCCGTTTGACACAGCCCAACTAAAGAAGCTCTGCAAGTTGCCGTTATAAACGTTCAGTGTTCGTGCTGCGATTGGCTCTAAACCCGGTATGTCGAGTATCTCGTGTATTGACTTGCCCTTGGTTGCCGCCAGCTTATTCCGGTTCTTGGGCATCTTCATGAGCACTCTTTTGACTTCCTGCGCATCTGCCTTGGTCATGGCAGCAATAGGCTTCTTGTCTGTGATCTCGCTCAGCAGTTCCAGTGCTTCACGCTTGGACGCCATTGTCTTCGCCGCAAGTTGTTCTGAATGGTTTAGCTCATTGAAGTAGAGTTCAACTGTATCGTCAAAGTCAGGCAGATCAGTTGCTTGTTCCGGCTCACCTGCTTTTTTTGCAGGTTCGGGCAGCGGGTCCGGTTCAAGCTCAAGATTGTCCAACGTCGCGAGATGTTCAAACGCCTTGACGGCATAAGCCCGGTAGCCCTTCTGCAACTCACGCACCAGCCACTCGCGGCTCTCTGCGGTCAGGCGTTCCTCAGAGATGCCCCGAAAGCCGCAGAAATGGCTTATGAGGGCATCCTTTCCACCCTGTTGAAAGCTCAACCAATTTTCAAAGTCTTCCTCAGCTATGCCCAGTGTGTTTGTCAGACCATCATATTCGGCCCCTGTAGGCGGGCCATTCTCGGCGACCTTGCCTCTGAACCGTTCCAGCGAGTCATTGATTGCCTCGCGCACAAGCTGTCTGACTTCATCGTATCGCATGGCGGTAGCTGTTGCCGAAGCCACGGCGGATTGTCCAGTCACAACAAGCCGCTGCGACAAGCGCCTAGCTGTGTCAGGGCTTCTGGTGCGCAGGGACAGCCGTACATGCGTGCGCTTACGCTCTGGATGCAGACGATTCGGGATCGGCCAGCGGAAGTAATACACCCCGTGACGGGAACGGCTCAGATAGGCGGCAAGACGCATCCTGTGGCTCACTCATGTGGCGCACCGGCGGCAAATCTGTTCAGGATGCTGTTTTTGCTGGAGATGGTGGGCGACCCTGGAATCGAACCAGGCATGGGTCTCCCCGGCGGAGTTACAGTCCGCTGCCGCACCTTGCAGCACGTCGCCCGCCGAGCCATTCGGCGTGGGAGGGGAATAATTGTGGTGACGCGGGGCGTCAAGCCGAATTTGGGCATAATTTCATGCGGGGTTGCCAGCGGGGCCGGGGATGGCGCAGAAGGGCCGGCGAAAGGAACATTTGATGAGCGAGCGCAAGAACCGGAAGCCCGACTGGGTCATCGCCAAGGAACGTGCGAAAAAGGCCTCGGCGGCGGAGACGATCTGGCTGTTCGGGTTGCATGCGGTGCGCGATGCGCTGTCCAACCCGGCGCGTGAGAAGCTGCGGCTTGTGGTCACGCAGAACGCGCTTGACCGGCTGGGCGGGACCGGCGGGCTGGAGCCGGAGATCACCGATGCACGGGTTTTCGACCGCGTCGTGGGGCTGCCGCCCGACAGCGTGCATCAGGGCTGCGCGCTGGAGGTCAGGCCGCTTGCTTGGGGTGGTCTGGAAGAGGTCGCCGTCTCGGGCCGGGGGCAACCGATGGTTGTCGCTCTGGACCGGGTGACGGATCCGCATAATGTCGGCGCCATCCTGCGATCGGCCGAGGTGTTCGGTGCGCGCGCAGTCATTGCGCCCGCCCGTCATACGGCGCCCGAGACCGGGGCGCTTGCCAAGACCGCATCCGGCGCGCTGGAGCGTCAGCCCTATCTCAGGATCGGCAATCTGGCCGATGCGCTGATCGCGCTCAAGGATCTGGGCTACGTCGTCATCGGCCTCGCCGGTGAGGCGGAGGCGGATCTGGAGCATGTGCTGGATGAGGTCGGCGGGCGTCCGGTTTGCCTCGTTCTGGGGGCGGAAGGGCCGGGCCTGCGGGAGAAGACCCGCGAAACCTGTGACCATCTTGCCAAAATCCCGTTCTCAGGGCCGTTCGGTTCGCTGAATGTGTCGAATGCCGCCGCGATTTCGCTTTATGCTGCCGCACGACGTTTCACATCACCTTGATGCCGCAGCCCGAATCATGGACATGTTCTGGTTGCACTGCCATGTCATGAGGACACAAGTGTTATCGGTAAGATGCTGAAAATTACCCGCCGCCTCGCTGCTTTCTCACTCCTCGTTGCTTTGCCGCTCGGTGCCTATGCGCAGAACTGGGCGCTTGGCGGCTATGATCCGGTTGCCTATCTGACCCAGAATGCAGCCGTGCAGGGACGCGGGGATGTGGTGACGAGTTGGCGGGGCAAGGAATATCACTTCGCCAGCGAGGAAAACCGGGCCCGGTTCGAGGCCAATCCGCGCGCCTATACGCCGGGATTTGACGGGCTATGCGTCGTGGCGCTTGCCGAAGGGCGTTCGGAGCCGGGCGATCCGCGTCAATTCGTGACCATCGGGCAGCGGGTTTATCTGGTCGCAACGCCCGCCCGGAAGCAGCGTTTGCTGGAGCAACCGCGCGAACTTCTGATGAAAGCCAAGGATATGTGGCTGGAGATCGGCGGTTGATCGCCGAAATGTAACGAAATCGCGACAAGGCTTGGAAACCGCGAATCGGTCCCCATATTGGATACACGGGCGCGTTGCCACGGAACGGCCGCGCCCAGATCACTGTCCCTCGTTCCGCGACTTGCGCCCGGCCTTTTTGACCGGGCGCTTTTTTATGAAGGCTGATTTGGAGGAGATGATGGCTGACACCGAAACGATCCGTCGCATCAAGGATGAGACCAAAACCATTGCCGTGGTTGGGCTTTCGCCGAAATCGGACAGGCCAAGCTGGGGCGTGGCCCGTTTCCTTCAGGGGCTGGGCTACAGGATCATTCCGGTCAATCCGGGCCATGCCGGGGACCAGATCCTGGGCGAGACGGTTTACGCCGATCTCAGCGCGATTCCGGCGGATGCGAAGGTCGATATGGTCGATATTTTCCGTCGCTCCGACGCGGTGCCCGGCGTTGTCGATGAGGCGCTGACCGTGTTGCCGGATCTGAAATTCATCTGGATGCAGCTGGGTGTGCGCAATGACGAAGCCGCAGCAGCGGCGGAGACCGCAGGCAAGGTGGTCGTGCAGGACCGCTGCCCGAAGATCGAGTTTCCGCGTCTGGGTTAGGTCCGCGACGCTTCGCCCCTTCAGAACCCCAGCCTGTCGCGCAGCGCGTACCAGCTCATCCCGGCGACGAGCATTGGCCAGCGCAGCAGCGCGCCGCCCGGAAATCTGGGCGAGGGCAGGGCTGCCATAATGTCGAACCCTTCGGCCTGACCGGCCACGGCCTCGGCCATCTGCCTGCCTGCCAGCGTCGCAAGTGCCACGCCATGTCCCGAAAAACCGCTGGCAGACAGCGCATTCGGTGCCGGGCGGGCAAAACAGGGCAGGCGGTTCATGGTGATCGCCAGCGTGCCGCCCCAAGCATGGGTGAAGGGAATATCGGCCAGATCGGGATATATCTGCGCCAGCGGTTTGCGCACCTTGCTGGCGATGTCCTGCGGGAAGCGGTAGCTGACATTCTCGCCGCCGCCGAAGACCAGCCGGTCCTCATCGTCCAGCCGCCAGTAATTCACCACGAATTTCGTGTCATGCACCGCGATCCGGCGGCGCAGCACATCAGCGGCGCGCGCGCCGAGCGGGGCGGTTGCGGCGATGAAATTGTTGATCGGCATGACCCGCGAGGCGACCTCGCGCGACAGATCGCCGAGATAGCCGTTGCAGGCGAGGATCACATGGTCGCAGCGTATCGCCCCGGCCTCTGTCCGCAGCAGCGATTTTCCGGTGGCGTCCGTGGCGAACTCGATCTGCGTGACATGGCTGTTTTCGTGGATGCGCGCCCCGGCATCGCGCGCCAGCCGCGCCATGCCGAGCGCCAGCGCCAGCGGGTTCACATGCCCGGCCCCATGATCGAGCGCGCCGCCCTGATAGGCGGGTGAGGGCAGGATCTCTCGAAACGCTTCCGCCCCGAAACTCTCCACCCGGTCATAATCGTAGTCTCTCGCCAGATGTTCGATCTCGCGCCGGGCGGCGTCCAGTTCTGAAGACGTGCGGAACGCATGCGCGACGCCATCATGCAGCCTGACCCCGCTGCGGGCGGCGAGATCGCGGGTCAGCGCCTTGGCGTCCTCCGCCATATCCCACAGTATCCGGGCGGTTTCCTTCCCGGCGATGCCCTCCAACTCCTGCGGGTCGAGCCGCTGGCCGGAGCCGATCTGCCCGCCATTGCGCCCGGATGCGCCGAAGCCGACCCGGTGCGCCTCCAGCAGGGCGACATCGAAACCTCTTTCCGCCAGATGCAGCGCCGCTGACAGGCCGGTATAGCCCGCGCCGACGATGCAGACATCCGCCCTTGCCTCGCCCGTCAGCGCCGGGAACGGGTCGAGCAGATCGACCTGAGACGCATAAAGCGAGGGCGGATATTCGCCGCGCCTGTCATTGGAAAACAGCAGGTCCATGCCGGTCCTCTCAGCGATGCGCCGCAGCGATCACACGTTCAGCAGCAGATGTTCGCGTTCCCACGGGCTGATGACCTGAAGGAATTCTTTATATTCGTTGCGCTTGACGGATTCGTAGACGGCAGCGAAATCCTCGCCCAGAACGTCGCGCATCTTGTCGCTTTCCGCCATCAGGTCGAGCGCGTCGCCCAGCGTCAGCGGCAATTCATCCTCGCCGATATAGGCGTCGCCGATGCATTCGGGGCGCGGATCGTTGCCCTCGCGCAGACCCAGAAGACCGCAGGCGAGCGAGGCCGCGATGCCCAGATAGGGGTTGCAATCCATCCCGGCCAGCCGGTTCTCCACCCGCCGCGCATCCGGGCCGGAGATCGGCACCCGCAGCCCCGTGGTGCGGTTGTCGCGGCCCCATTCCAGATTGATCGGCGCGGCAAAATCCGGGACATAGCGGCGGTAAGAGTTCACATAGGGCGCCAGCAGCGCAATGGCGGCAGGCAGATGCTTCTGCATCCCGGCGATGAAATGCAGGAAGGCCGGTGCTTCGCGTCCCTTGTCGTCCGAGAAGATGTTCTTGCCGGTTTCGATATCCACGACCGAGTGATGGATATGCATGGCCGAGCCGGGTTCGCCCTCGATCGGTTTGGCCATGAAGGTGGCGTAGCAATCGTGACGCAGCGCCGCCTCGCGGATCAGGCGTTTGAAGAAGAAAATCTCATCGGCCAGCTTCACCGGATCGCCGTGGGCAAGGTTGATCTCGATCTGACCTGCGCCGCCTTCCTGAAGGATGCCGTCGATTTCGAACCCTTGCGCCTCGGCGAAATCATAGATGTCGTCGATTACCTTGCCGTACTCATCGACGGCTGACAGCGAATAGGCCTGTTTTGCCGCCGCGCGCCGTCCGGTGCGGCCCATTGGCGGGATTACGGGCTGGTTCGGGTCGGTGTTCCGGGCGACGAGGAAGAACTCCATCTCCGGTGCGACAATGGGTCGCCAGCCATGCTCCCTGAACAGCCCGACGACGCGTTTCAGCACATTGCGCGGCGCGACCGGCACCGGCAGACCTTGCTGGTCATAGACGTCGTGGATGACCTGAAGCGTGAAATCCGCGGTCCAGGGTGCGGCGGTCGCGGTCGAGTAATCCGGCGCAAGGATCATATCCGGTTCAGTAAACGCGCCGGAGGGGTTGTCGGCCCATTCCCCGGTAATGGTTTGCAGGAAGATCGAATTCGGCAGGTAGAATTTTTCCTGCCGGGCGAATTTTGAGGCGGGCATGGCCTTGCCGCGCGCCACCCCGGCGATATCCGCCACGATACATTCGATTTCATCCAGCCGGCGCCCGGCCACATAGTCCTGCGCTGCCTGCGAGGTTTTCTCCAGCCAGTCGGCTGTCATGAATCACCTTGTTGGTTCTGTTTCTGGTCGGTGAGGGCGGTCACGCCGCCCCCTGCTGATCGGCTGCGTTGTCGCGGAAAAACGCCTCGATCCGGTCGGCGAGGATCTTGCTGTCGCGCTTGCCGCCAAGGCTGGCGCGGGCCTTGTCCTGCAACGCCTCCGGCACCACGCCCCGTGCGCGTGTGTCCAGCAGCCCCTCAACGACCGTATCGCTGAACTCCGGATGCGCCTGCACGGTGAAGGCGCGGCCGGGATAGATCAGGGCGGCGTTTTCGCAGAAGCCGCTGCGGCCCGCGACCTCGGCTGTCGGCGGGCGCTCTGTGACCTGATCCTGATGCCAGGCGTTCAGGGTCAGGGTTTCGTCGCCGAACTGATATTGCTGCGCGCCGATGGACCAGCCGCCGGGGAATTTCTCGACCTTCCCGCCAAGCGCCTGCGCGATGATCTGGTGGCCGAAACAGATACCGACTGTCGGCACGGCGGCGTCATAGGCGGCACGGATAAATTCCTCCAGCGGGGGAATCCAGTCATGCGGCTCATAGGCTCCGTGGCGCGATCCGGTGATCAGCCAGCCATCGGCGTTGTGGACGGAATCGGGAAACTCCATCCCTTCGACATAATAGTTGCGGAAAGCAAAGCCGCGCCCGTCCAGCAACTTCACGAACATATCGGGATAATCGCCGATCTTTTGTGTCAGATCTTCGGGCGACCGGCCGGTTTGCAGAATACCGATTTGCATATTTTTCCGCCAAATTCTGTTTCGCGCAGGTTAGGCGAGGCACGAAGTCGTTGCAATCCGTATCGGTTTCGCGCCAGATACGCGGCAACATGAAAAGTGATACGAACAATACGCCCGTTATCGAGATCCGCGAACTGCACAAATCCTATGGGCAGCTCGAGGTGCTCAAAGGTGTCTCCCTCAGCGCGGAGCGCGGCCATGTTGTCAGCCTGATCGGATCGTCCGGCTCAGGCAAATCGACGATGTTGCGTTGCTGTAACCTGTTGGAAAACAGTCAGAAAGGCGAAATCCTGTTCGCCGGGGAGCCGGTGGAGTGGAAAGGGCAGGGCGGCGGTCGCATTCCCGCAAATCGCGCCCAGGTCACGCGGATGCGGACACAGCTTGCGATGGTGTTCCAGCAGTTCAACCTGTGGGCGCATATGACGATTCTCCAGAACGTCATGGAGGCGCCGGTGACCGTGCTTGGCCAGAACAAGGCCGAGGTCGAGCCGCGCGCCCGTGCGCTTCTGGACAAGGTCGGGATCGGGTCCAAGGCGGATGCGTGGCCCGCACAGCTTTCCGGCGGCCAGCAACAGCGCGCCGCCATTGCCCGCGCATTGTGCATGGAGCCGCGGGCATTGCTGTTCGATGAACCGACAAGCGCGCTTGACCCCGAACTCCAGCAGGAGGTGGTGAAGGTCATCAAGGATCTCGCCGCCGAGCATCGCACCATGATTCTCGTGACCCATGACATGCGGCTTGCTGCCGATGTCAGCGATCACGTCGTGTTCCTGCATCAGGGACGGATCGAAGAAGAAGGTCCGCCCGATCAGGTTTTCGGCGCGCCGAAGACAGACCGGCTGCGCCAGTTCCTCAGCGCCACGATGGCGAACTGACTACCAACAGGAGAAGACTATGAAGAAATTCATCCTCGGCACCGCAGCACTGGCTTTCACAGCCGGTCTTGCAAGCGCGGCCCCGGTGCGGATCGCCTCCGAAGGCGCGTACCCTCCCTATAACCTCGTGAACGAAGCAGGAGATCTTGACGGTTTCGACATCGCGGTCGGCAACGAGGTCTGCAAACGGGCCGAACTGGAATGCGTCTGGGTCAAGAATGACTGGGATTCGATCATCCCGAACCTCGTCTCCGGCAACTATGATGCCATTCTGGCCGCGATGAGCGTGACCGCAGAGCGTAAGGAGTCCATCGACTTCTCCGACGCCTATCTGCCGCCCGCCCCGTCCTCCTATATCGCGCTTGGCGAAGATGCCGATCTGTCGGGTGTCGTGGCGGCGCAGACCAGCACCGTGCAGGCGACCTATGTGACCGAAAGCGGCGCGACGCTGCTGGAATTCGCCACCATCGACGAAGTCGCCTCCGCCGTGCGCAATGGCGAATCCGACGCCGGTTTCGGCGATCATGAGGTGGTGCGTCCCTTTGTCGACGGCAGCGACGACCTGATGTTCGTCGGCGATCAGGTGTTCCTCGACGAGGGCATCGGCATCGGCCTGCGCCAGTCGGATACCGAGCTGAAAGAGAAGCTGAACACGGCCCTCGCCTCCATGAAAGAGGACGGCTCGCTCAACGATCTGATCGTTGAATGGTTCGGCGAAGAAGCCCTGATCTTCGGTGCCGACGGCAAGGGCGTTCCGGCGTCCGAGGCTGCGGAATAAGGACCATGCCCCGCCGCCTTTCCGGGTGGCGGGGCGCTTACCCGGATGTTCGAATATTGCGCCGATCCCGGCTCGCTTGAAGGGCTGAAATGGCTGTCGTGCTATCTGACGACAGGCACCCATATGCAGTTCTATGCCAGTTTTGGCACGGTGCTGTTCCTGCTTGTCGTAACCGCGCCAATCGCGTTGCTGTTCGGTTTCGGCGGTGCGCTCGCCGCGCGCTCTCAGGTCGCGCCGCTGCGCTGGTTCGGTAAAATCTACACCTCGATGGTGCGTGGTGTGCCGGACATTATCTTCTTCATGTTCGTGCCGATCGCGCTCGATCAGCTATTCGAATATCTGCGCTCACGCGTCTATTGCGACACATCGGTCCCGGTCAGGCAGGGCAATGAGTTTATCGTCTGCGCTGATGCCAAGCTGCCGCTCGCGGCCAGCCCGGAATGGGTGCATGACGCTTATGGCATGTTTCTGGCCATCCTCGCCTTTTCGGTCGTGTTCGGTGCCTTCGCCGCGAATGTGCTTTACGGTGCCATGAATGCCGTGCCGCGCGCGCAGCTTGAAACCGCCGAGGCGTATGGCATGAACCAGCGGCAGGTGAACCGCCGTGTGCTGATCCCGCAAATGTGGTCCTATGCGGTGCCGGGGCTGAGCAATCTGTGGATGATCCTGATAAAGGCGACGCCGCTTCTGTTCCTGCTGGGGGTGGAGGATATCGTCTATTGGGCGCGGGAGCTCGGGGCCTCCAAGACCGGGTCTTACGCTTATCCGCACCCCGATTGGCGGCTCTATTATTTCCTCGGCATTCTGGTGTTCTACCTGTTCATGACATGGGTGTCCGAACGCGTCCTGCGCAGGCTGACCCGGCGGCTTTCGATCGGGCAGTCGACAATGGCGGGTGAAGCGCTGCGAAAGGCGGACGCATGAGCTGCGGTCAGACAATCCTCGATTTCGGCCTGCGCTCCATCGGCATCGGCGAAAGGCTGCTGCCGCGCACGGATTTCGACCTGTGCACCCAGTTCACGCTGATCGGGTCCGGGATGCTGTGGAACCTGTATTTCGGGTTCTTCGCGCTGCTGTTCGGGTTCTTCCTCGCCAATGCGCTGGCGGTCGCAAAAGCCGCCGGGCCGGTCTGGCTGCGCAAACCGGCGGAGTGGTTTATCTTCGTCTTCCGCGGCAGTCCGCTGTTCATCCAGTTCTTCCTCGCCTATCAGCTTTTCGTGCTGCTGCCGAGTGCGGGGATCGAGGTGTTGGGCATCACCATCGCCACAAGCTGGCTGACCAAGGCCTGGGCGGGTGCGCTGATCGTGCTGGTGCTGAACACGGCCGCCTATTCCGCCGAAATTTTCTACGGCGCACTGCAATCGGTCCCGAAGGGCGATCTGGAAGCCGCCGATGCCTATGGTCTGACCGGCTGGAAGAAATTCCGCCGTGTCGTCTGGCCGACCATGCTGAGACTGGGCTGGCCCGCCTATACCAATGAGGCGATTTTCCTGTTCCATGCCACAACGCTGGTCTTCTTCTCCAGCTTCCCGGCTTTCGCGCAGAAGGGCGACACGCTCTATTACGCCAGCTATTTTGCCGACAAGACCTTCAATCCCTTCGTTGCCTATCCGATTGCTGCGGGCTATTTCATCCTGCTGACGCTGCTGCTGATTTCGCTGTTCGGTCTGGTCAACCAAAGACTGAACCGGCATCTTCCCGGATCGGCGCGGCGTATTCGCTACAGGCCCCAACTGATCAGGTGAATTTTGAGCTGGCTTGCCGAACATCCCGAGGTGCGGACCATCCGTGTCGCCGCCGCCGATCTGAATGGCGTGGCGCGCGGCAAGCGTGTTCCGGCGCGCTTCGCCCAGAAATTGCTGACCGAGGGGACGAAATTTCCCTATTCCGTTCTCAATATGGACATTTGGGGCGAGGATATTGAGGACAGCCCGCTGGTCTTCGAAACCGGCGATCCCGATGCGCTGCTGCTGCCGACGGAACGCGGCTTCATGCCGATGCCGTGGCTGGGTTCGCCCTCGGCGCTGCTGCCGATCTGGATGTTCCACCCCGATGGCAGGCCCTATGACGGCGATCCCCGTCAGGCGCTGGCCCGGATCGTGGACCGCTACAAGGCCGCAGGTCTGACCCCGGTGGTCGCGACGGAGCTTGAGTTTTTCGTCATCGACGATTCCGGCAAGACGCTGCGCGTGCCCGCCAGCCCGCGCTCCGGCAAGCGCCGCACCGGGGCGGAGACGCTGTCGCTGCGCGCGCTCGACGCGTTCGATCAGTTCTTCACCCGGCTTTACGACGCCTGCGAGGCAATGGATATTCCCGCAGATACCGCGATCTCCGAAGCAGCACTCGGCCAGTTCGAGATCAATATGATGCATCAGCCCGATCCACTGAAAGCGGCGGACGATGCCTGGCTGTTCAAGATGGCGACCAAGGGTGTGGCGCGGGAATTCGGCTTCGCGGCCAGCTTCATGGCGAAACCCTATGATGTCTGGTCGGGGTCGGGGATGCATGTGCATTTCTCGGTCCTGGATACCGAGGGCAACAATATCTTCGACGATGGCGGCCCGAAGGGGGCCGATACGATGCGCCATGCGGTCGGTGGCCTGCTGCGCGCCATGCCCGGCTCCACCCTGCTGTTTGCGCCGCATGAAAACAGCTATGACCGGCTGGTCCCGAACGCCCACGCCCCGACCGGCATCGGCTGGGCCTATGAAAACCGCACGGCGGCGATCCGCATCCCCGCCTCCGGCCCGAAGGCGCGCCGGATCGAACATCGCGTCGCGGGTGGTGACGTGAACCCTTACCTGACCATTGCCGCCATCCTCGGCGCGGCGCTGAACGGCATCGAAGACCGGCTGGACCCGCCCCCGCCATTCGAGGGCAACGCCTATGACAAAGGCCTCGAACAGCTTCCCGGCACATGGTCCGACGCGATCGAGGCATTTGCCGGATGCAGCGAAATGAAGCGCATCTTCCCGCAGCATCTGATCGACAACCTGCTGATGACCAAACGGCAGGAGCTGCATTACATGGCAGAGCTGAGCGACGAAGAAACGGTTGAGCTGTATCTGGATACGGTTTGAACCGTTCCCACTTTCTGCGCGACTTACGGCCTCGCTGATATGAAAAATGCCGGCCCCGAAGGCCGGCATTTCGCGTTTTTATCGCGCATGGTGCTGCGGATTATTCCGCTGCTGCTGCGCGGGCTTCTTCCAGCCAGCCGTCGAAGGTGGCCCGGTTGGCTTCGATCCAGGCATCGGCGTGGCGCTCGATATCGGCTTCGGAGTCCTGGCCTTCCTGCATCAGCAGGTTCTCGGCGCTGATGTCGTTCGAGGACAGTTCCATGATCGAGAACAGCTTGGCCGCAGCCGGGTTTGCCTCTGCCCATTCGCGGTTGGCGATGATGTGCTGGGTGTTGGCCTGGAAGCCGTAATTCTTGCCGTTGGGCAGGGTGGTGTCGACATCCGCGCGCTCACCCGGCAGCGAGGAGAACGGCACTTCCAGCCAGACCACATCCTCACCCGGGACCAGCACGCCTGACACCCAGTAAGGCGTCCAGGTGTAGTAGAACACCGGCTCGCCATTCTTGTAGCGGGTAATGGTGTCGGCGATGATGGCCGAGTAGGAGCCCTGATTATGGGTCACGGTGTCGCGCAGCTCGAACGCGTCAAGCTGATGCTCGATCACCTGCTCGCAGCCCCAGCCCGGCGTGCAGCCGGTCAGATCGGCGGTGCCGTCGCCGTTATTGTCGAACAGCTTGGCGATTTCGGGGTCTTTCATCTGCTCGATATTGGTGATGGCGTATTCATCGGCGGTCGCCTTGTCGATCAGATAGCCCTGCAAGGCGCCGGGCGAATAGGTGCCTTCGCGGTAGATTTTTTCGTCCCCGCCGGCTTGTTCATAGAAATCGGTGTGCAGCGGGTTCCAGTGATCGGCGAGGAAGGTGCCGTCGCCATTGGCGATGGCGATGTGGGCTGCGGCGTATTCCAGCTCTTTGATGTCCTCGACCTCGTAGCCCAGTTCCTCAAGGGCCTTCATGACCAGAAGCGTCTGGAAGGTTTCTTCCGCAATCGAGGATTTCAGCGGGGTGACGGTCACGCCTTCGCCGGGCATGTCCTGGGCGAGGGCTGCGCCGCCTGCGGCAAGGCCGATACCGGCAGCCGTCAGGGCCGCGATGCTGGTGCGTGTCAGTTTGGCGAACATGAATTTTCCTTCCGTTGGAACTCTTCGGTTATCGTCGGCGCGTTTTGCGCCGTTCGGGTGAAAGCTGATTGTTCGGGCTATTCGGCGGCGCTGGTCTGCTGCGCGTCGCCTCGTGAGCCACGGTCAAGAAGACGCCGGACCAACCCGACAGGGCCGCGTTCGTTCCATGCGACATTGCCGCGATCGCGGCTGGAAACGCCCATGGATTGCGTCATGCGGTCGATGATGATGGCAAGCAGCACGATGCCGAGCCCGCCAACCGTGGCCAGCCCCATATCCAGCCGGCCAATGCCGCGCAGCACCATCTGGCCCAGACCGCCAACCGCGATCATCGAGGCGATGACCACCATCGACAGTGCCAGCATCAGCGTCTGGTTCACGCCCGCCATGATCGTGGGCATGGCCACGGGAAGCTGCACCTTGCGCAGCATCTGCTTGTCGGACGCGCCGAAGCTTTTCGCGGCTTCGATCAGATCGCCGGGCACCTGCCGGATGCCGAGATTGGTCAGCCGGATCAGCGGCGGCAGGGCGAAGATGATCGTCACCACCACGCCCGGCACATTGCCGATGCCGAACAGCATGACGATGGGCACCAGATAGACAAAGGCCGGCGTCGTCTGCATCGCATCAAGGATCGGCCGCATGATCGTCGCCGCCCGGTCGTTGCGGGCGAGCCAGATCCCCGTCGGCAGCCCGATCAGGATGCAGAAGAACACCGAGGTGAAGACCAGTGCCAGCGTCACCATCGTTTCATCCCATGCGCCGATCAGCCCGATGAAGATGAAGGACAGCACCGCCCCGATCCCCAGACGCGGGCCGGAGGTCTGCCAGGCCAGAAGCCCGATCAGCGCCACCATGATCAGCGCAGGCACGCCCAGCAACGCGGCCTCGATCGTGCTGAGAACGCCGTCCACGGGCCAGCGGATCGCCTGAAACACGGGCCGGAAATTGGTGACGACGAAATCGAGCGCGCTTTCCACCCAATCTTCAATCGGGATAACCGCGTGGTCGAACGGGTCCATGATGTCGAAGCTGCTTTCCTGCGCCTCTCCGACGCCGGAGACCCAATCCGGCGTATCGCTTTGGGCCGCATTGTCGGATGTGGTGGCGCCCCAGGGATTGTCTGCGGCTGCGTCATCGCCGGAGGAGGCGCCTGCGGGTGCCTCCCCCGGGGCCTCGTCCGTTGTGACGCTTGCGCTGCCCCACGGATCGGCGGCGTCGCTGTCCGCCTGTGCGAGGATGATAACGTCGCCTGAGATTGCATCACTCATCTTCATTATCCCTTTCCAGAGCGCCCAGCAGCACAGCGCGCGAGACGACGCCGAGATAGCGCCCCTTCTCATCGACCACGGGAAGCCCGCAGGGCGCTGCATTGACGGTGCCGATGACATCCCCGATCCGCGCATCGGCGGGCAGGGGTTCGATTTCAGGCAGGAAGGCCCGCGAGAGCTGCGGGTCGGGCGATTTCATTTCACGTTCCAGCGTTTTTGCTGAAACGATGCCTTTGAATTTCTGCGAATTATCGACGACATAGGCGAAATTCCGGTCGGCGGCGGCGATGCGTTCACGCGCGGCATGGACCTTGCCCATGCCATCCAGCACCGTGACCTGTTTTTTCTGCGCAATATCACCGACGGAGATCACCCCGGTGATGTCGACGCCACGGAAGAAGGAGCGGACATAGTCATTCGCCGGGTTGTTCAGGATTTCGTCGGGACGCCCGACCTGCACGACCTTGCCGCCTTCCATGATCGCGATCCGGTCGCCGATGCGCATCGCCTCGTCCAGATCATGCGAAATGAAGATGATCGTGCGCTTTTCCTTCTCCTGCAACTCCAGCAACTCATCCTGCATCTCGGTCCGGATCAGCGGATCGAGCGCGGAGAACGCCTCGTCCATCAGCAGGATCGAGGGATCGTTCGCAAGCGCACGCGCCAGACCGACACGCTGCTGCATCCCGCCCGAAAGCTCGTTGGGATAGCTTTTCGGATGCTGGCCCAGCCCGACCTGTTCAAGCGCGGCCATCGCACGTTTCTCACGCTCGGCCAGCGGAACGCCTGACAGTTCCAGCCCGAACGCCGCGTTTTGCAGCACGGTCATGTGCGGCATCAGCGCGAAGGACTGGAACACCATCGAGATATGCTTGCGCCGGAATTCGTTCAGCTCCCGGTCATTCATCTTGGCGATGTCCTGCCCCTTGACCACAATCGCCCCGGAGGATGGATCGATGAGGCGGTTCAACATGCGCACAAGCGTCGATTTCCCGGAACCCGACAGGCCCATGACGACGAAAATCTCGCCTTCGCGAACCTCGAAACTGGCGTCGCAGACACCAATCGTCATCCCCGTCCGCTCAAAAACCTGATCTTTCTCCAACCCTTCCCGATAAAGCCCGATGGCTTTTTCCGGCTCGTCCCCGAAGACTTTGAAGAGTCGTTCTACGGATAGCGCAGCGTCTGCGTCCAAAACCGTGCCTTTCGCTTACTGGTCTGATTAGGTGACTTGAGAACAAGTCGATACAGCGGCAGAACTGCCAGCTACTCCCGCAAAACGGGGCATCAGACATGATGAATTTTTGTTTCGGGTAGAACCTGCAACAAACAGCCCTGAATTGCAAACAATCGGGGGAAATTTCTTGGTTACCGCGCGGCGCGTCATCGTCTGGTCGGGAAAAAGGCCCAGTTTGCGGTATAAGTGAATGCAGGCAATCCCTTGCGCTTTGCGCATGGGGGGAATGTCTGTGCCGCCCGTGTGAGGTGGTGAAGATCGGGCCAGATCGCATCCATCGCGTTCGGGGTGGCAGATATTCGTGACCGGCCGCCGCTGCAGCGTTTACTCGATAAAGCCGCCGGATTTCAGCTGTTTGACGATGGCATCGGCGGCAACGGATGCACCTTCCGCATTGAAATGCGAATCGGCGGCGTAGAAGCGTTTTGGTCTTGGCTGGTCGTTGAAAACATCAGTCAGGTCGATAATTTCGATGCTTTGCTGGTTGGCGGCTTCATATACCATCCGGCGCAGCGGCTCCTGAACGAACTGGTGCGGGAACAATCCGCCGAAACGGTCATGGGAGGGGATATAGACCAGAACCAGATCGCCGCCCCACTGTCCGGTGATCTCCCGCGCGCGCGCCAGCAACACCGGATAGTCGGGGTTCGGGTCGACGTCCTTGGGGTAGTGCAGCCCAAGAACCAGAGCGGTATTCTGCAACGCGAAGAAATTTCGCAATTCGCTCCGGCGGGTGAGATATTCTTTCGTCGTTGCGGCGTTTCCCTGCCACCAGCTTTCAAGCACGGGTTTTGTTCTTTCGTGCTGCGCATCGCTCCATTCAGGGGCGCCGAAATCGGTGTCGGGGTCGAAGACCTGCTGAAGAAAGGCCAGATCCGGTTCCCCCTCCAGATTATCCCAATCATTGCCCTCGAAAAAAGCCAGCAGCGTCACCTTGGGCTGGAACACGGGGCCAAAACGCCCCAGCACGGCGAGTTCAAAGACCGGGCCAGCGCCGCGGCTGGCGGTGTTGATCAAAGCCGGTCGCTGCGCGCGGATCTGACTGGCCAGATCGTCGCCATCGCGCAGGCACAGCCCTTCCGCGAAGGAGTCGCCCAGCACCATGATCTCAGCCGGTGCCGCATAGGCTTCGGGCGGGTTGCGAAAACCGTAGCGATCCGCCTGATAGGTCACAGGCTCGCCCTCATCGCTGCACAGCAGGACTGGCTGATCGGGCACGGCGGACAGGACCGCCTGATCCAGCTTTTCGATGCCGCTGAAGCTGTTCAGGGACTTTATCGTATAGGCGGGCGGCAGGTTATTTTGATAGGGCGCATCGCTTTCATCTTCATCCAGAACGCCGACAACGCCGATCTGTTTGGGCAGCAGGCGCAGGGTCATATAGGCCTCAAACGCGAACAGGCCGAACAGAACCGCGCAAGAGGTGATGCCGATCATCAGCGACGTCTCTCGGTCGCGCAGCCGGGCCGCCAGAAGCAGCGCCAGTGCGATCAGCAACGGCCCGATCACATAGCGAAGCAGCCGTGGCAGGTCCGAGGCATAGGCGTCAGCGTTCAGCAGGGCGTAGGAGGTGACGGCAAGGAAATACATGGCCGGAAGCAGGCACAGGATGAATGCCGCAACCCCGATCCTGCTGCGAACTGACGGCGGGGCCTTGGGCGCGTCAGCCGCTTCGGACGCGCGGTTCGATCCCTCCCCGCCCTCAGTCGAGTTCGTATTTGGTTTCATAATTTTCTTTCAGGGCGGGGTCCTGATCTTCCTTGCGCAGCAGGCAATTGCCCACGGCCAGCACATCGATATCCGTGCCCATGAAACAGCGGAATGCGTCGGTCGGGGTGCAGACAATCGGCTCGCCACGGACGTTGAAGGAGGTGTTCACCACCAGCGGGCAGCCGGTCAGCTCCTTGAAGCGGGAAATCAGCGCATGATAGCGGGGGTTGGTGTCGTGATGGACGGTCTGGACGCGGGCCGAATAGTCGACATGCGTGACCGCCGGAATCTCGGAGCGTTTGATGTTCAGCTTGTCGATGCCGAACAGCGCCTGCTCCTCGGCGGTCATCTCGCGGCGGATGGATTTCTGCACATCGGCGACGAGCAGCATATAGGGGCTGTCGCTGTCCAACTCGAACCAGTCGGCGACATCCTCGCGCAGGACGGAGGGGGCGAAGGGGCGGAAGCTCTCCCGGTATTTGACCTTGAGATTCAAAATCTTCTGCATGGTTTCGGATCGCGGATCGCCGAGGATGGAGCGGTTGCCCAGGGCGCGCGGCCCGAATTCCATGCGGCCCTGAAACCAGCCGACGGCCTTGCCGTCCGCGAGTGCGTGCGCCGTCTGCTCCGTGATCTCCGCCGCGCTCAACTCGGTGAAGCTGGCACCGGCGGCGCGCAATTCGCGGGCGATCGCCTCGTCGCTGAAGGACGGGCCGAGATAGGCACCGCTCATCGCGTCGCGCTGCTGCGGGATGGTGCGGGGCTGGCCGAGTTCCTGATGCCACGCCGCCAGCGCCGCGCCGACCGCCCCGCCCGCATCCCCAGCAGCGGGCTGAATCCACAGGTTTTCGAAAGCGCCGTCGCGCAGGATTTTGCCGTTGGCAACGCAGTTCAGCGCCACCCCGCCCGCCATGCACAGCGCCGGAATGTCATATTCCTGCGCCAGCGCCCGCGTCATCCGCAACACGATTTCTTCGGTGACGGCCTGAATGGAGGCCGCGACATCCATGTGGAACTGTGTGAGCTGATCGGTATCGGGGCGACGGACGGGCTGGCCCAGCAACTCCTCCATCGCCTTGCTGGTCATGGTCAGGCCGGAGACATAGTTGAAATAGGTCTGGTTCAGCCGGAAAGAGCCGTCGTCGCGCAGATCGACCACATGTTCGAGCAGGCGATCCTTGAACACCGGCTGCCCGTAAGGCGCGAGTCCCATCACCTTGTATTCGCCCGAATTCACCCGGAACCCGGTGTAGTAGGTCAGTGCCGAATAGAGCAGGCCGAGGGAGTGGGGGAAATGAAGTTCCTTGACAATCTGAAGATCATTTCCGCGCCCAATCCCGACCGTTGTTGTCGCCCATTCCCCGACGCCGTCAATCGTCAGGATAATCGCTTCGTCAAACGGCGATGGATAAAAGGCGCTGGCCGCGTGGCTGATATGATGCTCGGTAAAAAGCAATTTCTCGGCGGGGAATTTATGTCCGAATTCGGATAACTGCCGAATGAGTAAATCTTTCAGAAATAATTTCTCCCGCAGCCAGACCGGCATTGCCATTGAAAAGGATCGCAGCCCCTTCGGGACGGTTGCCAGATAGCTTTCCAGAAGCCGCTCAAATTTCAGAAATGGCTTGTCGTAAAACACGACATGATCGACCTGATCGAGCGTGATATTTTCCTCGGACAGAACATAGCGGATTGCCTGTGCGGGAAATCCGGGATCATGTTTGCGGCGGGAAAACCGCTCCTCCTGCGCGGCGGCGACGAGAGCGCCGTCACGCAAAAGCGCGGCTGCACTGTCGTGATACAGGGCCGACAAGCCGAGGATATAGGTCATGGCGTCAGAACAGGGTGTAAATGAATGGTGCCACAGCGGAACCCTGGCTGAGGACGATCAACCCGCCAAATAGCGCCAGAACGATCAGGATCGGCAATAACCAGAATTTCTTCCGCTCTCTCAAAAAACTGCGTAACTCAGCAATAAAAGACACTAAATTCTCCTTCCTGGGGCGTCGTGTTCAAAATTGCCTTTCCATGCTTCCGGGTGGTTCCTTGCGTTCAATCCAATAGGATGTCTGGTCAGGGTCGAGCCGTGTCGACAGCAGGTCCTTGCCCATAATCCGAAGCAATACCCCGATGGGCAGGAAGGCCAGAAAATACACCAGCGCCATGACGATGGGCGCGACGATGGCGCCAAGCAGCAGGCCGAACCTGAACCACAGCCGGTTAAGCGGACGCAGCAAATGCGGCGCGACCAGTGTTACAGCCAGCAGCAAGGCTGCCATCAAGAGAAGCCATATCCGCGGCCCGTTTCCGGACATCACCGGCCACAGGGCAATAATGGTCATTATGCTGCAGAAAACGAACCCGAAATTTCTTTCGGACCCCATTTTGACGTCAACATTTTGTTGTCGGTCATTCATGGCAAACCCAAAATGGATCAAGCGACGATAGTAACAAGATGCAGCTTATTTTCAAGCTTTGGGGTAGCCGCATTCCGGTTTCCGACCTGTTTATTTGAACAGGGTCATTCGTCAATTTCACGTCATAATTGTCTTGTCTTTATCGCAGCTTCGCTAAGGCTGCGCTGAGCGATGGCGGCTTTATCCCGGGGCGTCGAGGCCGGGACCTCGTACTGCGATTCGGACCTCCGGTTTTTCGATTCTGTCAAGGCTTTGATCTTGATGTCTCTTCTTTCGGGCGGGACCTGGGCGAATTTCGTGCCGAACGGCCGCTTCGGGCGGTCGCGTTAATCCTTCCTCAATCTTGTTCCCGTATAAGCCCGGATGCCGTGAGATTCCTGGGTTTCGAAAAATGGATACAAAGAAATTTGTACGATTTATCAAATACATCTTTACGATGTGCAAAAACTATAAATACAATTAGAGGTATATGACTGCCAGGGTCACGGAAAAGATCGGCGTCCATCAAAATATGCAAGGTCAGGAAAAACATGGAAAACCGCTTTGAGTATCGCGCTCCCCGCAAGATGACGTCGAAATACCTGTTGGGTGTGTCCGTCATCGCCCTGTGTCTGGCACAACAGGCCGGGGCGCAGTCGCTGGGCGGGGCGTCGGGTGCGCCGAGCGGTGCGCCGAATGTGCAGAACACGTACAGCAACTCGACAGCCGGAAATTGTGAGGAAGACCTGACGATTGCCGCATTCACCGCCCAGGGCCTAGCAATTGCATCTGGAATTGCAGCGCTTGGTCTCGGAGAGGTGGCGGCATTGGCTCCGGTTCCGGTTCAGGTTGTGCCGGTGACGGGCACAGGTGTTACGCTTCCCGATGGACCAATGGCGGCTGCCCTCGTCGCGGAGATTGCGGCGAAAACTGCAGAAGCAACTGCATTTGGGCTTTCTATCGCGGCTGAACAGACAGACGACTGCGCAACGACGTTCCAAGGCACGGTCACCGTCGATGAGGGCGGGCTTAACGTTACCGGCGATTCGAAAATTACCGGCAGTACGAGGGTGACCGAAGACGTGGTTGTCGATGACGACGTCTATGCGAACACGGTTCAGACCGGCGAAGGCGCGAGCTTCTTTGACGGCAAGGTGACCGTTGGTGATAGCCTGAACGGTCTCTACGAGGGGATCACGCTCGGCGGCGGCGCAATCGGTGGTGCCGGGACCGGCGGAGACAAGGCGACCACGGGGAATGTGAACGCAATGGCCATCGGCAACGGTGCCAATGCGACGAAATCCGGTGACCTTGCCCTTGGCTACAAGGCCAATGCGTCCAGCCCGGGCAACAGCAATGCGACGGCCGTCGGTGCGAATGCCAGCGCCACCGGGGATTCCTCCGTCGCGGTCGGCGACACGGCGAATGCGTCGGGTGAGGATGCGGTCGCCCTCGGCTCCAACACGGTTTCGGACGGGGTGGCGTCGACGGCGCTTGGTCACGGTGCGCTCGCGAAAGCAGATGGCGCGCTGGCGGCGGGCAAAAACGCGATTGTGCGCGGCGAGAATGGCATGGCGCTCGGCTCTGGCGCGGTGTCCTCGGGCGTGGATGCGATTGCGCAGGGCACGGGCGCGAGTTCGAGCGGTGCCGCCTCGACGGCCATCGGGAAAGGCGCGGTCGCGTCGGGTGCCAGTTCTCAGGCGCTCGGCGATGGCGCGGCGGCGCAGGCGGCGGATGCGACCGCGATAGGGACGGGTGCGGTTGCGTCCGGCAAAAGCGCGCAGGCGATTGGCGACGGTGCCGCGGCGCGTGAGAAGGACGCGACCGCTATCGGCTCCAGCGCGACGGCGACGGGTGAGCGTTCTCTGGCAATGGGCAAGAGCGCGACTGCGACCGGTGTGGATGCCGTGGCGCAGGGCACCAGTGCAACCGCGAGCGGCGGGAAATCTCAGGCGCTCGGCGACAGCGCCCTTGCAACAGGGGTCGAGTCGACCGCGATTGGCAGCGGGGCGCAAGCTTTGGGCGATAAATCGACCGCTATGGGCAAGGACGCGCTTGCAAGCGGCGAGAAATCGGTCGCGCAGGGCGTCGGGGCGATGGCATCGGGTGACGATTCCTACGCGACGGGGACAGGGGCGAGTGCCACCGGCGACCGTGCGCACGCCACTGGCAACAACGCCATGGCGGGTGGTGAAGATGCCTATGCGACGGGGACAGGGGCGAGTGCCACCGGGGATCGTGCCCATGCCACCGGCAACGACGCCATTGCGGGTGGTGAAGATGCCTATGCGACGGGGACAGGGGCGACTGCCAACGGGGATCGCGCCCATGCGACCGGCAAGGAAGCGACTGCGAGTGGTGACGATGCCCACGCTACCGGGACGCGGGCGATGGCGTCGGGCGACAGCGCTCACGCCACGGGGACGGATGCGCTCGCATCGGGCGATCGTTCGCATGCAACCGGTGATGAAGCCGTCGCGAATGGCGATGACGCCTATGCGACCGGCACCAAGGCGATAGCCGGGGGGGATCGTTCTCACGCCACCGGCAATGAGGCCTCAGCGAGCGGTGACGATGCGTTCGCCGACGGCACCAAGGCGGTCGCTTCGGGTGATCGGTCCCATGCGTCAGGCAATGAGGCGACGGCGACGAAGGAAGATTCCTTCGCGACCGGCACCAAGGCGATAGCCTCGGGCGACCGCGCCCACGCCTCCGGCAACGAGGCGACGGCAAGCGGCGAGGATGCATTTGCAGCGGGCACGAAATCCGTTGCCACCGGGGATCGCGCCCATGCCAGCGGCAGCGAGGCAGTGGCGAGCGGCGACGACGCATATGCCGATGGCACGAAGGCGGTCGCCTCCGGGGATCGCGCCCATGCCAGCGGCAATGAGGCGGTCGCCAGCGGCGAGGATTCCTTCGCGACCGGGACGAAAGCCGTTGCGAAGGGCGACCGCGCCCATGCGTCCGGCAATGAGGCCGTGGCGGGTGGCGATGACTCCTACGCGACGGGTACTCTGGCCAATGCGTCGGGCGACAATGCCCACGCCACCGGCACCCGCGCCAATGCGAGCGGTGCCGATGCCTATGCGTCGGGCACCGATGCCCGCGCCTCCGGCGACCGTTCGCAGGCCAGCGGCAATGCTGCGCAGGCGACGGGTGAAGATGCAATTGCGCAAGGGACGCGGGCGGAAGCCAGCGGGGATCACGCGATAGCGACGGGTACGGATTCGGTTGCGGAAGGGGCTCGTTCGCAGGCCAGCGGTAATGGGGCCAAGGCGACGGGTGCAGACGCGATTGCGCAAGGGACGCGGGCGGAAGCCAGTGGTGAGCATGCGATAGCGACCGGGACTGATTCGGCTGCGCAAGGAGCTCGCTCACAGGCCAGCGGTAATGCGGCCAAGGCGACGGGAGCTGATGCGATTGCGCAAGGGACGCGGGCTGAGGCCAGCGGCGAACATGCGATAGCGACGGGTACGGATTCTGCTGCGGAAGGGGCTCGCTCACAGGCCAGCGGTAATGCCGCCAAGGCGACGGGTGCAGATGCAATTGCGCAGGGGACGCGGGCAGAGGCTAGTGGTGAGCATGCGATAGCGACGGGTACGGATTCGGTTGCGGAAGGGGCTCGTTCGCAGGCCAGCGGTAATGCTGCCGAGGCAACGGGTGCAGATGCGATTGCGCAGGGGACGAATGCCAATGCGTCTGGTCTGCGGTCGCAGGCGTTGGGAACAGGGGCCGACGCAAAAGGTATCGACGCCATCGCGCAGGGTAGCAGCGCATCTGCGTCTGCGGATGAAACTGTGGCGCTTGGCGAAGCGGCGAACGCGTCTGCGGCGCAGTCCGTGGCGGTTGGGTCTGACGCTGCGGCGAGCGGTGTTGGGTCACAGGCGATTGGTGACAATGCAGCGGCCTCCGGCCTGAACAGCATTGCGCAGGGCACGGACGCCGAGGCGACCAAGGAAGGTGCTCTGGCGACGGGCGAGCGAGCCAAAGCGACAGGCAGTGACGCGATTGCTCAGGGCACGGATGCGGAGGCGTCCGGGCTGAACAGCATTGCGCAGGGTAAAAATGCCGCCGCCAGTGGTGAGGGCGCGCAGGCCGTGGGTGAAGATGCCAGGGCCACAGGGATCGATGCGATTGCAAAGGGGACCCTTGCGGCGGCGTCGGGTCAGAACAGTATCGCGCAAGGGACGGGAGCGGAGGCCAAAGGCGAAGGCTCGCAAGCCATCGGTGAATGGTCGACCGCGTCTGCCGACCGGGCGATTGCACAGGGTTCTTCTGCGAATGCCTCTGGCATCAGTTCGCAGGCGATTGGTGACAATGCGCAGGCCTCCGGGCTGAACAGTCTGGCGCAGGGGACGGATGCGGAGGCCTCAGCTGAGGGGTCGCAGGCGGTCGGTGAGCGTGCCAATGCCAGCGGCGTTGATGCGATTGCGCAAGGGACGGATGCGGATGCGTCGGGGCTGGAAGCGATTGCGGTCGGCGAGATGGCGAATGCATCAGAGGCGCAGGCAGTGGCTGTCGGGTCTGACGCTGCGGCGAGCGGTATCGGCTCGCAGGCCATCGGTGACAATGCGCAGGCGTCTGGTCTGAACAGCATCGCTCAAGGCACGGATGCCGTGGCGACCAAGGAAGGTGCTCTGGCAACGGGTGAGCGAGCCGAGGCGACAGGCATCGACGCGATTGCGCAGGGTACGGATGCAGAGGCGTCCGGGCTGAACAGCATTGCTCAGGGTAAAAATGCCGCCGCCAGTGGTGAGGGCGCGCAGGCCGTGGGTGAAGATGCCAAAGCCACAGGGATCGATGCGATCGCACAGGGGACCCTTGCGGCGGCGTCGGGTCAGAACAGCATCGCGCAAGGGACGGGAGCGGAGGCCAAAAGCGAAGGCTCGCAAGCCATCGGTGAATGGTCGACCGCGTCTGCCGACCGGGCGATTGCACAGGGTTCTTCTGCGAATGCCTCTGGCATCAGCTCGCAGGCGATTGGTGACAATGCGATGGCGTTTGGACTGAACAGTCTGGCGCAGGGGACCGATGCGGAGGCCTCAGCCGAGGGGTCGCAGGCGGTCGGTGAGCGTGCCAATGCGAGCGGCGTTGATGCGATTGCTCAAGGGACGGATGCGGATGCGTCGGGTCTGGAATCGATTGCGCTTGGTGAAACGGCGAATGCGTCTGAGGCGCAGGCAGTGGCTCTGGGATCTGACGCTGCGGCGAGCGGTATTGGGTCTCAGGCGATTGGTGACAATGCGCAGGCCTCCGGGCTGAACAGCATCGCGCAGGGTACGGATGCGCAAGCCACGGCGGAAGGCGCTCAGGCGACCGGTGAGCGGGCGGTTGCGCGTGGCGTCGATGCGATTGCGCAAGGCACCGAGGCCTACGCGACGGGCGAGCGGTCGCAGGCGGTCGGCACGGCGGCGGAAGCGACGGCGGCGGATGCGATCGCGCAGGGCTCTTCGGCGCAGGCGTCTGGCGTGGAATCCATCGCGGTCGGCGAGACGGCGGAGGCGACTGAAGCGCAGGCGATCGCGCAGGGGTCTGATGCGAAGGCGTTCGGGGTCGGTTCTCAGGCGATTGGTGACAATGCAATGGCGTTCGGACTGAACAGTCTGGCGCAGGGGACCGACGCGGAGGCCTCGGCCGAGGGGTCGCAGGCGGTCGGTGAGCGGGCCAATGCGAGCGGCGTTGATGCGATTGCGCAAGGGACGGATGCGGATGCGTCGGGTCTGGAAGCGATTGCGGTTGGTGAGACGGCGAATGCGTCTGAGGCGCAGGCGGTGGCTCTGGGGTCTGATGCGGCCGCAAGCGGGATTGGCGCGCAGGCGATTGGGGATAATGCGGCGGCGTCTGGGCTGAACAGCATCGCGCAGGGTACGGATGCCGAGGCGACGGCGGAAGGTGCACAGGCGACCGGCGAGCGGGCGGTTGCGCGCGGCGTCGATGCGCTGGCGCAAGGGACCGAGGCTTATGCCACAGGCGAGCGGTCGCAGGCGGTCGGCACGGCGGCGGAGGCGACGGCGGTTGATGCGATTGCACAGGGCTCTTCGGCGCAGGCGTCTGGCGTGGAGTCCATCGCGGTCGGTGAGACGGCGGAGGCCACCGAAGCGCAGGCAATAGCGCAGGGGTCGGACGCGAAGGCCTTCGGGGTCGGGTCGCAGGCGATTGGTGACAATGCGATGGCATTTGGACTGAACAGTCTGGCGCAGGGCACCGACGCGGAGGCCTCTGCGGAAGGATCGCTGGCGGTCGGTGAGCGGGCCAATGCCAGCGGTGTCGACGCGATTGCGCAAGGGACGGACGCGAATGCGTCTGGCCTGGAGGCGATTGCAGTCGGCGAGACGGCGAATGCGTCCGAGGCGCAGGCGGTGGCTGTTGGCTCTGATGCTGCGGCGAGCGGTGTTGGATCGCAGGCGATGGGTGACAATGCGGAGGCCTCTGGGCTGAACAGCATCGCTCAGGGCACGGATGCGCAGGCGACGGCGGAAGGCGCTCAGGCGACCGGCGAGCGTGCGGTCGCACGTGGCGTCGATGCGCTGGCGCAAGGGACCGAGGCTTACGCGACGGGCGAGCGGTCGCAGGCGGTCGGCACGGCGGCGGAAGCGACGGCGGTTGATGCGATTGCGCAGGGCTCTTCGGCGCAGGCGTCTGGCGTGGAATCCATCGCGGTCGGCGAGACGGCGGAGGCGACTGAAGCGCAGGCGATCGCGCAGGGGTCTGATGCGAAGGCGTTCGGGGTCGGCTCGCAGGCGATTGGCGACAATGCGGTGGCGCTTGGACTGAACAGCATCGCGCAGGGAACCGATGCGGAGGCCTCGGCGGAGGGGTCGCAGGCGGTCGGTGAGCGTGCCAATGCCAGCGGCGTCGACGCGATTGCGCAAGGGACGGATGCGGCTGCGTCGGGTCTGGAGGCGATTGCGGTTGGTGAGACGGCGAATGCGTCTGAGGCGCAGGCGGTGGCTCTGGGTTCTGACGCTGCGGCGAGTGGGATTGGCGCGCAGGCGATAGGTGATAATGCGGCGGCGTCCGGGCTGAACAGCATCGCTCAGGGCACGGATGCGCAGGCGACGGCGGAGGGCGCTCAGGCGACCGGCGAGCGGGCGGTTGCGCGTGGCGTCGATGCGCTGGCTCAAGGGACCGAGGCTTACGCCACGGGCGAGCGGTCGCAGGCGGTCGGCACGGCGGCGGAGGCGACGGCGGTTGATGCGATTGCGCAGGGCTCTTCGGCACAGGCGTCTGGCGCGGAATCCATCGCGGTCGGCGAGACGGCGGAGGCGACCGAAGCGCAGGCGATTGCGCAGGGGTCAGACGCGAAGGCCTTCGGGGTCGGGTCGCAGGCGATTGGTGACAATGCGATGGCGTCTGGGCTAAACAGCATTGCTCAGGGGACCGATGCGCAGGCGACGGCGGAGGGCGCTCAGGCGACCGGCGAGCGGGCGGTTGCGCGTGGCGTCGATGCGCTGGCTCAAGGGACCGAGGCTTACGCCACGGGCGAGCGGTCGCAGGCGGTCGGCACGGCGGCGGAAGCGACGGCGGTTGATGCGATTGCACAGGGCTCTTCGGCGCAGGCGTCTGGCGTGGAATCCATCGCGGTCGGCGAGACGGCGGAGGCCACCGAAGCGCAGGCAATAGCGCAGGGGTCGGATGCGAAGGCGTTCGGGGTCGGCTCGCAGGCGATTGGTGACAATGCGATGGCGTTTGGACTGAACAGTCTGGCGCAGGGGACCGACGCGGAGGCCTCTGCGGAGGGTTCGCAGGCGGTCGGTGAGCGGGCCAATGCCAGCGGCGTTGATGCGATTGCGCAGGGGACAGATGCGGATGCGTCTGGCCTGGAGGCGATTGCGGTTGGTGAGACGGCGAATGCGTCTGAGGCGCAGGCGGTGGCTCTGGGCTCCGATGCGGCGGCGAGTGGGATTGGCTCGCAGGCGATTGGTGACAATGCGGCGGCGTCCGGGCTGAACAGCATTGCACAAGGCACGGATGCGCAAGCCACGGCGGAAGGCGCTCAAGCCACGGGCGAACGGGCGGTTGCGCGGGGCGTCGATGCGCTGGCGCAAGGCACCGAGGCCTACGCGACGGGTGAGCGGTCGCAGGCGGTCGGCACGGCGGCGGAAGCGACGGCGGCGGATGCGATTGCGCAGGGCTCTTCGGCGCAGGCGTCTGGCGTCGAGTCAATTGCGCTTGGTGAGACGGCGGAGGCGACTGAAGCGCAGGCGATAGCGCAGGGGTCTGATGCGAAAGCGTTCGGGGCCGGCTCGCAGGCGATTGGCGATAATGCGATGGCATTCGGACTGAACAGTCTGGCGCAGGGCACCGATGCGGAGGCCTCAGCCGAGGGGTCGCAGGCGGTCGGTGAGCGGGCGGTTGCGCGTGGCGTCGATGCGCTGGCTCAAGGGACCGAGGCTTACGCGACGGGCGAGCGGTCGCAGGCGGTCGGCACGGCGGCGGAAGCGACGGCGGTTGATGCGATTGCGCAGGGCTCTTCGGCGCAGGCCTCGGGCGTGGAGTCCATCGCGGTCGGTGAGACGGCGGAGGCGACCGAAGCGCAGGCGATTGCGCAGGGGTCTGATGCGAAGGCGTTCGGAGTCGGCTCGCAGGCGATTGGTGACAATGCGATGGCGTTCGGACTGAACAGTCTGGCGCAGGGCACCGACGCGGAGGCCTCAGCCGAGGGCGCGCAGGCGGTCGGTGAGCGTGCCAATGCGAGCGGCGTTGACGCGATTGCACAGGGTACGGATGCGGATGCGTCGGGGCTGGAAGCGATTGCGGTTGGCGAGACGGCGAATGCGTCTGAAGCGCAGGCGGTGGCTCTGGGATCTGACGCGGCGGCGAGCGGGATTGGTTCGCAGGCGATTGGCGATAATGCGGCGGCCTCTGGGCTGAACAGCATCGCGCAGGGGACCGATGCGCAGGCCTCAGCCGAGGGGGCGCTGGCGGTCGGTGAACGGGCCAATGCGAGCGGCGTTGATGCGATTGCGCAAGGGACGGATGCGGATGCGTCTGGTCTGGAAGCGATTGCGGTTGGCGAGACGGCGAATGCGTCTGAGGCGCAGGCGGTGGCTCTGGGGTCTGATGCGGCGGCGAGCGGGATTGGTTCGCAGGCGATTGGCGACAATGCGGCGGCGTCCGGGCTGAACAGCATCGCACAAGGCACGGATGCGCAGGCGACGGCGGAGGGCGCTCAGGCGACCGGCGAGCGGGCGGTTGCGCGGGGCGTCGATGCGCTGGCGCAAGGGACCGAGGCTTACGCGACGGGCGAGCGGGCGCAGGCGGTCGGCACGGCGGCGGAAGCGACGGCGGTTGATGCGATTGCGCAGGGCTCTTCGGCGCAGGCGTCTGGCGTGGAATCCATCGCGGTCGGCGAGACGGCGGAGGCCACCGAAGCGCAGGCGATTGCGCAGGGGTCTGATGCGAAAGCGTTCGGGGTTGGCTCGCAGGCGATTGGTGACAATGCGATGGCGTTCGGACTGAACAGTCTGGCGCAGGGGACCGACGCGGAGGCCTCAGCTGAGGGTTCGCAGGCGGTCGGTGAGCGCGCCAATGCGAGCGGCGTTGATGCGATTGCGCAGGGGACAGATGCGGATGCGTCTGGCCTGGAGGCGATTGCGCTTGGCGAGACGGCGAATGCGTCTGAGGCGCAGGCGGTGGCTCTGGGGTCTGATGCGGCGGCGAGCGGGATTGGTTCGCAGGCGATTGGCGACAATGCGGCGGCGTCCGGGCTGAACAGCATCGCTCAGGGCACGGATGCGCAGGCGACGGCGGAAGGATCGCTGGCGGTTGGTGAGCGTGCCAATGCCAGCGGCGTCGACGCGATTGCGCAAGGGACGGATGCGGCTGCGTCGGGTCTGCGGTCTCAGGCCATCGGGACCAGCGCGAATGCGAGCGGGGTGGATGCCATCGTTCAGGGTACGAATGCCGAGGCGATTGGCGACGGGTCGCAGGCGGTCGGCAAGGCTGCTCTGGCGAGCGGAAAGGATGCGATTGCGCGCGGCACGGAATCGGTGGCGTCGGGTGATGAATCAATCGCGCTCGGTGCGGCATCGGAGGCGTCCGAGGCGCAGGCGATCGCCGTCGGATCTGACGCGGCGGCCAGCGGTATCGGGTCGCAGGCCATCGGCGACAATGCGGCGGCGTCTGGGCGGAACAGCACGGCGCAAGGCACGGACGCGATTGCGACGGCGGAAGGTGCGCAGGCGGTTGGCGAGCGCGCCAGTGCGAGCGGTGTCGATGCGATTGCCCAAGGGACGGATGCGAAAGCGTCGGGGCTTGAGGCGATTGCAGTTGGCGAGACGGCGCTTGCATCCGCTGCGCAGGCGATTGCACAGGGGTCTGATGCTGCGGCGACCGGCGCTGGCGCGCAGGCTTTCGGCGACAATGCGAAGGCGAGCGGGCTGAACAGCGTGGCGCAAGGCACGGGTGCGGTTGCGTCTGCGGAAGGTTCGCTGGCGGTTGGTGAGGCGGCGAAAGCCAGTGGCATCGACGCGATTGCGCAGGGTACGGCTGCCAAGGCTGCGGGTCGAGAGGCTGTCGCCCTGGGCGAGGGTGCGAACGCCTCGGCAGCGCAGTCGATTGCGCAGGGGTCTGATGCGGTTGCGAGCGGTGCTGGGTCTCAGGCGATTGGTGACGACGCGCAGGCCTCCGGGGTGAACAGCGTGGCGCAAGGGACGAAGGCGGTTGCCTCTGGCATCCGGTCTCAGGCGAGCGGCGCGGGTGCGTTGGCGAAAGGTGCCGATGCGATTGCGCAGGGTTCGGCGGCGAAGGCCTCTGGCAATGAGAGCGTTGCGATAGGTGAGACGGCGCAGGCCTCGGCGGCGCAGTCGATTGCGCAGGGGTCTGATGCGGTTGCGAGCGGGATTGGTTCGCAGGCTATCGGTGACGATGCGAAGGCCTCCGGTCTGAACAGCGTGGCGCAAGGGACGAAGGCGGTTGCGTCTGGCATCCGGTCTCAGGCGAGCGGCGCGGGTGCGTTGGCGAAGGGTGCCGATGCGATTGCGCAGGGTTCGGCGGCGAAGGCCACCGGCAATGAGAGCATCGCGATAGGTGAGACGGCGCAGGCCTCGGCAGCGCAGTCGATTGCGCAGGGGTCTGATGCTGTTGCGAGCGGGATTGGTTCGCAAGCGATTGGTGACAATGCTGCGGCGATGGGTGCCAGGAGCATTGCGCATGGTGCCGATGCGAAGGCGCTCGGTCAGGATGCTGTTGCGGTCGGTGAGGCTGCGAAAGCCTCGGGGTCGCAGTCGGTCGCACAGGGTTCGGATGCTGTCGCCAGCGGTGCCGGTTCGCAGGCGATTGGTGACAATGCCACGGCGACGGGCGGGCGGAGTCTCGCGCAGGGCGCTGATGCGAAGGCGCTTGGCCAGGAAGCAATTGCGGTCGGTGAGGCTGCGAAGGCCTCCGGGAACCAGTCGATTGCTCAGGGTTCCGATGCTGTTGCTAGCGGTGCTGGGTCTCAGGCGATTGGTGACAATGCGATGGCCACCGGTATCCGCAGCATGGCGCAGGGCGCGAACGCGGTCGCTCAGGGCGAAGAGGCGCAGGCGAGCGGCTCGGGTGCGCTGGCGAAAGGGGCTGATGCGATTGCGCAGGGCTCCGACGCGAGGGCATTGGGTCTGGAGGCCATTGCGCTCGGCGAGGCTGCGAAAGCGACTGCCGCGCAGGGCATTGCTCTGGGGTCTGATGCTGTGGCGAGCGGCGAGGGGGCGCAGGCGATTGGCGACAATGCGCAGGCGACTGGTCCGAACAGCATTGCGCAGGGCAGAAATGCGGTTGCCAGCGATAACAACGCCTATGCCATGGGCAGCGGCTCGGTTGCGTCCGGCCTCGCGGCACTGGCGGCGGGTCGCGGTACGGCGGCGAGCGGTGTTGCCTCGATTGCACTGGGTGACCGGGCCGAAGCGTCGGTCGATGGTGCAACCGCCATCGGCGGGCAGGCCGTGTCGCGCGGGCTGAACGCGATTTCGGTCGGGTCGGGCAGCATGGCGTCTGGTGAAAGCGCGGTCGCACTCGGCATGGCATCCGCCGCGGAAGGCGCGAAGAGCTTCGCTGCGGGCGACAGCGCGAAGGCGTCGGGGGTGAATGCGCTGGCGCTTGGCACCAGCTCTGTCGCGTCGGCGGATAACGGCGTTGCCATCGCTTCGCTCAGCGAGGCGACGGGGCCGGGCGCGCTGGCCATCGGTCTGAAATCGCGGTCGAAGGCGACGGATAGCGTTGCGGTCGGGACCAATGCGGCGGCGGTGGCTGTCAATGCGCTGGCCCTTGGTCGGGGCAGCAATGCGACGGCGCGGAATGCGACGGCGGTCGGTGCCAATGCGCAGGCCACGCATGCCGGGTCGACCGCTGTCGGGGCGGGTGCCAGAACGACCACGGATAACCAGATCGTTCTGGGCACCAGCCAGACCACGATCACGGCGCCGGGCGTTTACGGTCAGGCCGCGCGTGACCGGCAGTCGGGTCCGGTCGATTTCGTGACCACTGACCGCAATGGCAATCTGGCGACCGCCGATATGGGTCGGGCCGTCTTCGGCTCCATCGCTGATAACCGTCAGGGTGTGGCGATGGCGATTGCTCTGGGTGGTGTGACCGAGCTGCCGGCGGATCGGGATCATGCGGTTGGCTTCAACACCGGGTTCTTCGGTGATGCGATGGCCGGTGCGATCACCTATGCTGGGCGGATCAACGATAACTGGCGCGGCGATGCCGGTATCGCGTTCCCGCTGAAGCGCGCGAACCATATGGGCTACACGGCGCAGGACGATTTGGCTGGCCGGATCGGCTTTACCTATAGCTGGTAGGCCGGACTGAACGAACAGACCGACGGCGGCGGATGCGCGCGCCGTCGGCTTCTCAATATCCCTGGAAGAGTGAAGATGAGCCATTTTGCCGCCGCGAAACCCAAAAAAGGAATCTGTCTGGTTGCCACCCTTGCCGGTGGATTGTCACTGGCCCCGGCTGCGGGTGCCGATGAGGCGGATGCCGCCCGGACCGCCTGCCTGTCCCCGTCGAGCGGGTTGTTCACCTATCAGGTGCTCGACGCCTGCAAGACCGGGCTGGCGGGTGCCGATGATGACGACATGCTGGCGCAATTGCGGCTGGCCTATGCGACGCATCTGATCAATGCCCGGAACTATGACGAGGCCGTGGCCCAGCTGACCGAACTGGATCAGGACGACGACAGGGTCCGGCTGCTTCAGGCCGAGGCGCAAGCCGATCAGGGCCGTTTCGCGGATGCTATCGCGATCTACGAAGACCTGCTGCCGTCGCTGACGGAGGGGCAGGGTGCGCCGGTATCGGCCATGATCGACCAGCTTCGCTTGAGGATGTTCGACGCCGCGCGTGTGGCGGGTGACCTGCCCGCGATGGCACAGGCGCTTGATGAGGTGCTGTCCTCCGGCCTCAGTGATCTGCTGAAACAGAAGGCGCTGGCCGATGCGTCCGGTGCGGCGCTGGCGGCGAATGATACAGGCGCGGCGGAGGCCTATATGTCCCGCGCCATCACCGACTACCCGGATATGCCCTATGCTTATGCCGCGCGCGGGCTGAGGCATGAGCAGGCCGGGCGGCTTGCGGAAGCTCTGGTTGATCTCCACGACGCGTATCAGCGGCGCGGGAATGCCAGCGACTTCGTGATGCCGGTGCAGGATTATACCGATCTGCTGAAGCTGGAGGGGCTCGCGAAGCTGCAATTGAAGGATTATTTCGGCGCGGCTGACACGTTCAACGATCTGATTGGCGTTGACGGGCAGGCGCAGGTTCAGGCGGCCAGCGATTATTTCGCCGACCGCATCGCGCGGCTGCTGCGGTTCGATGGCGGCGAAACGGCGGTTGACGAGGCGAAGGTGTCGCAGTCCTTCTTCGCACGGCTTGACCTGCCGGTGCTGTCGGTCCGCCATAATCTGCGGCTGGCGCAGCTTTTCGCGGGCGGGCGGCAGGCGGGGCTTGCGGATCAGTTCTATGATGCCGCTGTGACCGAGCTGGCGGCGCTGCGGGCGGAGGACGGGGCTGCCAGCGAAAGCGAGATCACGGATCTGTTGTTGCAGGAAGCGGGCGTGGAGCTGGCCACGGGCAAAACCGATGCGGCGAAGGCCAGCACCCAGCAGGCACTGGCGCTTTTGCAGGATACCGACGCTCTGGCACCGATGGCGGAGCGGGCAGGGGATGTCTGGGCGCCCTATGCAAAGAGCGGCGCGGGCTATGCCGCGGTTGCGCGTGACAGCTATGCGATTGCGCTCGATTTCGTCGGGCTGGATTACAACAACAGAAACAAGCGGCTGTCGCTGGTCTATAAATTCGCCAAGGCGCAATCGCTGGCCGGTGATGCCGAGGGCGCGCTGGCGAGCATTGCGCAGGCGGAGGAGCATTTCATTCTGACCGACCGGCTGTTGCAACTGCGTGGCGAGTTGCTGACCGGGCGGGATGACGGGGCCGCAATCGCCAGCTTTCAGGCGGCGCTTGAGCTGAGCCAGAATGCGGAGGTGAAATCCGCCGCCCTGATCGGGCTGGGCGATCTTTATCTGGCGCAGCAGGATGCCGCGCAGGCGGAGGAGAGCTACCGGCGGGCAGCGGATCTGAACCCGAATTCCGCCGTGGCGTGGCTCAATCTGGGCGCGATGGAGGCCAAGCGTGGGGCGAATATCGTCGCCATCAACGCCTATCGGCAGGCCCGCTCGCTTGGTGCGTCCGACAGTCAGACGCTGATGACGCTGGCGCAGCTTTATCAGCAGACGGAGCAGCATGAGCAGGCGATTCAGGCCTATTCGGAGCTTGCCGCGCGGCCCGGTGTCGATCAGCTGACTCGGGACAACGCGAATTTCTATGCCGCGATCAGCGCCTTCACGCTCGGCAGCTTCGACGAGGCGTCGGGTTTTCTGGATCAGATTTCGGAGGCGGAGGCCGATACCGGGCTGGTCCAGCTTTGGCGCGGGCGCATCGCCATTCGCAAGCGGAACGAGCGTGATGCGATGGCCTATATGGAAAAGGCCTTTGCCGATCTTTCGGGCGATATTCTGGTCAATTACCAGAACCTGCTGATCGAACGCGGCCTGAATATCGGCGGCGCGGACGGGATTTTCGGGCCCGGCACGCGGAACGGTTTCCGGGTCTGCGCAAGGCTGGCCTGTATCTGATCGCGCGTCCGGCGGTCCCGTAAAAACCAAAAACCGCGCCACGTTTTGATGCGTGGCGCGGTTTTTTATGCCGGTCCTGCGCTGACCGGCCTAAGCAGTCTGGAACAGGGGCTTGCGGTTCTTCGACACCCGATTGACCAGTTTGCGCACCATTTTTCCCTTTGGGATATGGCGGGCTGCAATCGGCTGGTAGTCGGGCGCGCGGAGTTCCGGGAAGAGGGCGAAAATCTCTGCCTGCGCCTCCGCCGGGATGGCTTTCAGCGCTTGCGTGCCGGTGAACAGCGACTCCGTCTCCGCCCCGTTGGAGTAGACGATTTCATGCTGGTCGAACAGGAAGTGGAAATATTCCACCCCGCCCGCATCGCCAATCTGTTCGATCCCGTCCATCTCCAGCAATTGCTTTGCGGCGGCGAGGATTTCGTCTTCGCCGAACATGCGCTGCGCCACCGCTGAGCGCAGCAGTATCCGGTGCTGTGGCGAGACATGCAGATCCTCCGCCGGATAGCCGGGGGCGAGCGCATCGGCGGCGATGCGGATCGGGCAGAATTGCGGTTCCTTCTCAAGCCGGTCGGCGCTGAGCGCGGTGCTTCCGATCCAGCGGATCGGTTTCAGGCCGCTGTCGCGTGTCAGGACCAGATCGCCGGTCTTCAGCGTTTCAATCGGTTTCGGGCCGTCATCCGTCTCGATCAGTGTGCCGCGCACGAAACAGGCGATGTCGCGGACATCTTCGATATTGCTGAAATCGACCGTATAAACCTTGTCGCCATCGGTGACCTTGACGGTGCCGGTATGGCTTCGGACCGCGCCTGAAACCGGGATGCTTGTGGCGCTGTAGCTGTTTTCGACGACAGTCATGCCGTCTGCGAGGGTGATCCGGTCGCCGGGAACGCTGTCGTTGACGTCCGAGCTGATCGGGTCGCCGCCTTCGATGGTGATCGTGGCCGCCGCTTCGGTCGGTGATGCGTCTATGACGAACAGGTCCGAGCCGCTGCCGCCTTTGGCGCTGTCGCCGCTGCGCACGATGATACGGTCATCGCCCGCGCCGCCGTCGAGCGTGTCGGCCCCGATGCCGCCCTCCAGCGTGTCGTCATCACCGCCGCCGGACAGGCTGTCATTGGCCTCGCCGCCATCGAGGCTGTCGGTTCCGTCGCCCCCGTCCAGCGTGTCCGCGCCCTCTTCGCCGTAAAGGCGATCCGCGCCCGTGCCGCCCTCGATCAGGTCGTCATAGCCGGGAACGGGGCGGCCGTTTATCTCAGTGAAGGGTTTGGCTTCCGCACCGCTGTTATCCAGCGAGAGATAGTTCAGCGTTGTTCCAGGGGGCGGCGCTTCGCCAAGCGGAATCAGGATCGCCCCATCCTCTCCGGGTTCGCTGCTAGGCTGCCCCCCGAGGCTGTTATCGCTGTCGAGATCGGCGTCCACGACGATAAAGGTATAGGTAACGGTTCCACCCCCGCCCGAAGGGTCGGGCGCCGTGGCGTTCAGAATGTAGTCGGCGACATAGTTATAGATCCGGTCGCCGATCTCGACCCTGCCGGTGCCGGCGATCTTTTCGTTGATCGTTTCCTTGTCCAGCAAACCGTCATCGTCGAAGAAGCGGATTTCGGTGGTCTGGCCGAGGGTGAATTCCACGAAGGAGGTGGAGGCTTCGTGGAAATGGCCGCTCTCGACGGTAATTCCCTGACCGTCGATATAGCCGGTGACGACATAGTGGTCGATCGGACCGGGCGCGCCGTTATGGCCTTCGCCCCAGATCGTGTCATCGCCATCGCCGCCCTGCAGCGTGTCCTCGCCATACCCGCCGGACAGGCTGTCATTTTCCGCGCCGCCGGACAGGCTGTCATCGCCCTCGCCCCCCTGCAGCGTATCGAGCCCGGTTGCCCCCTCCAGCGTGTCGTCGCCCATGCCTCCGGACAGGCTGTCATCGCCCTCGCCGCCGTCGATCAGATCGTCGAGGCCGGGATTGTCGCGCACCTCCAGCAGGGAAAACTGCTGCATGCCGGTGTCGGGTTCTTCCATATGCTTGAAGGTCAGGACCGCGCCAGCGGGCGGCGGCGTGCCGACCGGGATCAGGATCTTGCCGTCCTCGCCGGGTTCGCCGGAGGTGCCGCTGCCAAGGCTGCCATCATTGTCGAGATCGACATCCACGACGAGGAAATCATAGGTGACGGTTCCGACACCCGACGGATCCGGCGTCGTGACCTGCAACAGATAGTCGGAGACATAGCTGTAGATATTGCCGTCTATTTCGACCTTACCGGTCCCGTCGACGACTTCATTGACCGCATCCCCGTCCAGGATCGCGTCATCGTCGATGAAGTGGATCGCCGTGGCCTCTCCGGTTTCGAACTTCACCGATGAGACGGAGGGGTTGTGAAAACCGCCCGAGGTGAGCGTGGCATTCCTGCCGCTGATATATCCCATTGCGACGTAATCATTGCCGCCGCCACTGGCATGATCGCCGCTGATGGTGTCGCCGCCATCGCCGCCCCTGAGCGTGTCATCGCCGAAGCCGCCCTCTATCACATCGTCGCCGAAGCCGCCTTCGGCGCTGTCATCGCCCAGACCGCCGCTGATGGTGTCGCCGCCCTCGTCGCCGGACATGGTGTCCGCGCCGGTGCCGCCATACAGGCGGTCATTTCCTTGGCCGCCGTCCATCAGGTCGTCGTTGTCAGGCGGGGAATAAGCATCAAGCTCGGAAAATTTCGAGCTGCCGTCGTAGCTGTTGCCGCTGGTCGTCACGTTCAGCGTGGTGTTGGCAGGCGGCGGGGTGCCGATCGGGATCAGGATCTTTCCGTCCTCGCCCGGCTCCGCTCCATCGAGGAGGCCGAGATTTCCATCCCCATCCAGATCGACATCGACGACGATGAATTTGTAGGGAACCGTGCCATTGCCAGACGGGTTCGGGCCGGTCGCGGTTATGACGAAATCGGCAGCATAGCCGTAGATCTGGCCGTTAATCTCGACCTGTCCTGTGCCGGAGATCTGTTCGTTGGTGACATCGCCGCCCAGTGTGTTGTCGTCGTCGATGAACCGGATTCTGGTCGCTTCACCCACGTCGAAATTCATCAGCGGGCTCGTGCCGAAGTTGAAATCGCCGGAATTGACCGTCAGGTTTTCCCCGGTGATGTAGCCGGTCAGGATGCGGTCATCGGCATTGCCGGCGGCGTTGTCGCCGAAAATCGTATCGTCGCCCTTGCCGCCCGATAGCGTGTCTTTGCCGGTTCCGCCCTCGATCAGATCGCCATCCGCGCCGCCATCCGCGCTGTCATCAGCGGTTCCGCCATAGATGCTGTCCGTGCCGTCTGCGGCGGTGATACTGTCATTGCCGCCGCCGCCGGACAGGCTGTCATCGCCCGCATGACCTGTGATCGTGTCGTTGTCAGCGCCGCCGCTCAGGCTGTCATTGCCATGACCTTCACCCGCCAGATCGAAAATATCCGCCTCGTCCGTGACCGAACCGGCAGTGCCGATGACGCTGTTGGAGATAATCTTGTCATCCTCTATCACGAGCATCCGCAATTCGCCGGAAGCCTCCGTGAGGACCAGCGTGTCCTGACCGCCGAAATGGCTGATGACCTGACCCAGACCCTCGGCGTCCTGCGGCAATGTGCTGTCGATGGGCGTTTTCGAGAGGACGAGATTATTCCCCCCCGATACCGGTGCCGGATTGATCTCGACAATGCCAAGCTGGCCGCTTCCGATATGGTCGCCGCGGTTGGAGCTCAGATAATAAAACTCGGCATTTCCGTTTGAATTTAGTCCTTTATAGGACAGGCCCCTGATATCGGTTCCCGCGATATAGCTTTGCATCGAGTTGAATTCGTAGCTGCCATCGGGTTTGCGATCCAATTCGAACAGATAGCTGCCGCTGAGCTTCGTATGGGTGTAATAGAGCGTGCCGTCCGGCGCGCCCGCGACCGCTCCGGACTCGCCCCCTTGCGGACCATCGAACAGGAGCGTGGCGGTCCCGGGCGTGTCCGGATCGAGCCGGTAGATATCGGGCCCGTCGGTTGGCGTGGCGGTGCGGGTCACGCCAATAAGCTCGGTGCTGCCATCGGTGAGGGTCAGCGTCGTGATATCGCCCCATTGCTGCGAGGTCCCGCTGGGCACATAGTTCCCAAGCAGTGTTTCGGTCCCGCTTTGCGGATCGCGCGCATACAGATCGTTTTGAGAGTCGATATAGTAGATCAGCTTGGGGTCGATTGGCATGATACCGTCCTGTTAAACGCAATACTTGGGAAGCCGGCGCAAGACGCCGGTGAGGGATCTGTTGAAGATCGGCCTGTTCAGGTAGGGGTGGTCCGTTGGCCTGGATTGGGGCTAGGTAGCGGTCTGGGTTTGCCTGTGTGAAATCAACTCAAGGTGGTGATCTTTGAGTGAGTTGATTTGCGCCATAATTGGAATGAGTTGTCGTATTCCGGCGCGAGGCGATATCCAGATGGCGGATCATATAAAATTACGCGATCCGGATGGGCATGGTGAATTGGCCGCCGGGGCGTGGCGCGTCCGGGCCTGTTCATGATAGATAGATCAATAGAGAATGAACCGCTTCCGTAGGAGGTATTTGGTTTTTCTATTGATATAAAACAGGAATTTAACCTGTTGCGCATTCCCTTGCCATAAAAGATATCGAAACTGTTTCCAATAAAACCCGACACAATCTTATCCTCGTCACAAAAACGGCCTTCCTACAACCTTCATGCGCAACCGCGCAGAACCCTGCCGCCGCGATTTCGATTGCGCGGCGATCAGAAAATGCCCAACGAAGCAAGCGATCTGCGCGCAGCTGGTGGGCTAAAGTGAATTTCTACCTATGATTGTAGTGATATTTTGTAGCAAATGCAACTTATTATGCAATTAACAGTTAACCGGGGGTCGTGGGACGGGGTGTCCGGCCATCTGTCTTGTGATGGGACGGCGCGGGTCGGCTGGCGTTTGGGCTGGGTAGCTTGGGCGAGGGGGCTTCTGTGGTGCCGGATTGAGGCGGAAATATCCTCTGCGGGATTGTCTGCGCCTGTTGCGTTCACCCTCCCGGATTGAATCCTTGGGTAAGTGGATCACGCCCCGATTTACAAGGCTTCGGGCCCCATTTCCCGTTCATTCTGTGGCTCGTTCGCGTCGCTGACACCCGAGTGTTCAGTCGTAACCAGTCGCAAGGGGTGTTGTGATAGCGCGACATATGCGTCGCTGAGTTCGAAACGCTATTGAGAAACTCATCCCAGAGCCGACTGACTCAAAAATTTTCACCAGTTAAATTTAGAAATTCATAGATGAATTATGAATATAAGATTCAGGAATTCGAGCCATAAATATTCTGCATTTAAAAGTTATGTTTTATTTTTGTGACATGTGATTATGTGGGCGTTTTTAGATTCCATAACACCAATTATCACAAAAATTTTATTACTTGAATAACGTGATATCGAAAGGGATTTAGGGGTACTACAGCATAAAACTTGGCTATTTATATAGTTTTTCTGCCTGCCCGAGATATGGAAAGTAAATATCGCGTGGGATATAAGCCGCGCCAATGTGATTTTGAAAGTTGTGGGTAGTACAGTGTCAAGTAAGCCTAAAAGCCAGCCTGCTGGCTCCGTAAACTTCGTGCCTTCAAGTAAGGGCGGGCGTGTGATCAAGTGGAAGGGGAAGGTTGCGAGCTGTGCCCCGTTTGTAGCGTTCCTTGCCGTGGTGCCCGACATTGGTCTGGCCGCGTGTGGTGACAATGTACCACCCGGACCGAACGGAGTCGTCTATGCGACCAAGGGATCGGTTTGTTATGCCAACGAATCCAACTATTATGGCAATAATGTCGGCGGGGTAAGCGGCGTCGTCGGTGGCACCGAGACTGTTCTTACATTTACGAAGGATGTAACTCTGACGTCTTGGACGGCCGGTGTTTATACTCTGGCCTGTCCCCCGTCAGCGGCTATGGCACAGATTTGAGGTTGTGATTTAAGGAGGATTTGGGCTTCGTCGTAGTGACGAAGGAACGAAGATGAAGCCCAAATCCTCCAATTCAAAATCGCCGACCAAGCCCCCTGCAGATCGGGTGGTCAAGGACATCCGGCGTCAGACCCGCCGCCACTTCTCGGCCGAAGACAAGATCCGCATCGTGCTTGAAGGTCTTCGCGGTGACGACAGTATCGCCGAGTTGTGCCGCAAAGAGGGCATCGCGCAGAGTCTGTACTACAGCTGGTCCAAGGAGTTCATGGAAGCCGGCAAACGCCGCCTGGCCGGGGACACCGCCCGTGCGGCGACCTCCGGTGACGTGCAGGACTTGCGCCGCGAAGCCCGTGCGCTGAAGGAGTGCGTGGCGGACCTGACGCTGGAAAACCGCTTGCTTAAAAAAAGCATGATCGCGGATGGGGGCGACGACGAATGAGGTATCCCGCATCCGAGAAGCTGGAGATCATCCGTATCGTCGAGCAGTCGCACCTGCCGGCCAGGCGGACGCTGGACCAGCTCGGCATTGCCCGCCGGACCTTCTACCGCTGGTATGACCGCTACCGGGAAGGTGGGCCGGAAGCGCTGGAGGATCGCCCTTCGGCACCGAACCGGGTGTGGAACCGCATTGGCGAGGACATCCAGGACCAGATCGTCGAGATGGCGTTGGAGGCGACCGACCTCAGCCCACGCGAACTGGCCGTGCGCTTCACCGACGAGAAACACTACTTCGTGTCGGAAGCCACGGTCTACCGGTTGCTCAAGGCCCATGACCTGATCACCAGCCCAGCCTATACGGTAATCAAGGCGGCCGATCAGTTCCACACCAAGACCACGCGGCCGAATGAGATGTGGCAGACCGACTTCACCTACTTCAAGATCATCGGGTGGGGCTGGATGTACCTCTCGACGGTGCTTGACGACTTCTCGCGCTACATCATCGCCTGGAAGCTATGCACCAACATGCGGGCCGAGGACGTGACCGACACGCTGGACCTCGCGCTCGCCGCCTCGGGCTGCGACAGCGCCACCGTTCTACACAAACCCAGGCTGCTATCGGACAATGGCCCCAGCTACATCGCGGGCGAGCTGGCCGAATACATCGAGTCCAACAAGATGAGCCATGTGCGCGGCGCGCCGTGCCACCCGCAGACCCAGGGCAAGATCGAGCGCTGGCACCAGACCCTGAAGAACCGCATCCTGTTGGAGAACTACTTCCTGCCCGGCGACCTCGAGTCCCAGATCGAGGCCTTCGTCGAGCACTACAACAACCAGCGTTACCACGAGAGCCTGGCCAACGTGACGCCTGCCGATGTCTACTTCGGCAGGGCACAGGCCATCATCAAACAGCGCGAAAGGATCAAACGAAAAACCATCGAATATCGGCGCTTGCAGCACCGCAAGCTCACAGCCTAACATCAAATCCCAGACGAGGCCCGCTCTCCGCTAGTCTACGCCCCAATCTGCGCCAAATGTTCTGACGACGGACAAATTGCAGTTATTTGCCCCCTTTCAGAGGGCGCGATGATACTCCTATCCGACAACTTGTCAGAACTGGTTCTGAATTTTTTCCTCAGTGTGCCTTTTGCCTACGACATCATCGATCACATTCTATCCGACCCGTATGAGGCGATGACGATCGTTGATGCCAAGGGGAAGGTCGCGTTCCTATCGCCTGTGCATGAAAAGGCTCTTGGTCTGAAGGACGGCGAGGCCGCGGGCAAGAACGCGCGCGACGTTATTGCAAATACGCGTCTGCATCATGTCGTCAAAACCGGCATCGCCGAGGTCGGGCAGATTTATCCGATGAAAGACGGACCAAGGGTTGTCTCCCGCCATCCGATTCGTCACGATGGAAAAGTCGTTGGGGCAGTAGGCCGGATCATGTTCAAGGGCCCGCAGCAGCTGGAGGCGATGACAAAGCGTATTCATGCCCTGGAAAATGAGATCGCGGTCTATAAGCAGGAATCGAAAGACCTTGTTGAGGGCGATCAGGTTCTGAATGCGATTATAGGTCAGAGCTTTGCCATTCAATCTGTGCGGCAGCAAATCCGAAAAATAGCCCCTCTGGACATCCCTGTCCTGATCCAAGGCGAAAGCGGCACAGGCAAGGAGCTCGTCGCCCAAGCGCTGCATATGCTCAGTTCTCGCAGGGATGCCAGATTGGTCACCGTGAATGCTGCTGCTTTGCCCGATTCACTGGTCGAAAGCGAGTTGTTCGGCTACGAGGCCGGATCATTTACCGGAGCGGATCGCAAAGGCCGTCCGGGCAAGTTCGAGCAGGCGCATAAGGGGACGATCTTCCTGGATGAGATCGGTGACATGGCGCTTGATACACAGTCCAAGCTATTGCGAGTGTTGCAGGATCGTGTGGTTGAGCGGGTCGGCGGTGACAAGCCGAAAAGTGTTGATTTCCGCTTGTGTAGTGCAACGAACCACGACCTTGAAGAGCTGGTTGAAAAAGGAAAATTCCGCCTGGATCTCTTTTATCGCATCTGCCCAGTCGTGTCCCCCGTCAGCGGCTATGGCACAGATTTGAGGTTGTGATTTAAGGAGGATTTGGGCTTCGTCGTAGTGACGAAGGAACGAAGATGAAGCCCAAATCCTCCAATTCAAAATCGCCGACCAAGCCCCCTGCAGATCGGGTGGTCAAGGACATCCGGCGTCAGACCCGCCGCCACTTCTCGGCCGAAGACAAGATCCGCATCGTGCTTGAAGGTCTTCGCGGTGACGACAGTATCGCCGAGTTGTGCCGCAAAGAGGGCATCGCGCAGAGTCTGTACTACAGCTGGTCCAAGGAGTTCATGGAAGCCGGCAAACGCCGCCTGGCCGGGGACACCGCCCGTGCGGCGACCTCCGGTGACGTGCAGGACTTGCGCCGCGAAGCCCGTGCGCTGAAGGAGTGCGTGGCGGACCTGACGCTGGAAAACCGCTTGCTTAAAAAAAGCATGATCGCGGATGGGGGCGACGACGAATGAGGTATCCCGCATCCGAGAAGCTGGAGATCATCCGTATCGTCGAGCAGTCGCACCTGCCGGCCAGGCGGACGCTGGACCAGCTCGGCATTGCCCGCCGGACCTTCTACCGCTGGTATGACCGCTACCGGGAAGGTGGGCCGGAAGCGCTGGAGGATCGCCCTTCGGCACCGAACCGGGTGTGGAACCGCATTGGCGAGGACATCCAGGACCAGATCGTCGAGATGGCGTTGGAGGCGACCGACCTCAGCCCACGCGAACTGGCCGTGCGCTTCACCGACGAGAAACACTACTTCGTGTCGGAAGCCACGGTCTACCGGTTGCTCAAGGCCCATGACCTGATCACCAGCCCAGCCTATACGGTAATCAAGGCGGCCGATCAGTTCCACACCAAGACCACGCGGCCGAATGAGATGTGGCAGACCGACTTCACCTACTTCAAGATCATCGGGTGGGGCTGGATGTACCTCTCGACGGTGCTTGACGACTTCTCGCGCTACATCATCGCCTGGAAGCTATGCACCAACATGCGGGCCGAGGACGTGACCGACACGCTGGACCTCGCGCTCGCCGCCTCGGGCTGCGACAGCGCCACCGTTCTACACAAACCCAGGCTGCTATCGGACAATGGCCCCAGCTACATCGCGGGCGAGCTGGCCGAATACATCGAGTCCAACAAGATGAGCCATGTGCGCGGCGCGCCGTGCCACCCGCAGACCCAGGGCAAGATCGAGCGCTGGCACCAGACCCTGAAGAACCGCATCCTGTTGGAGAACTACTTCCTGCCCGGCGACCTCGAGTCCCAGATCGAGGCCTTCGTCGAGCACTACAACAACCAGCGTTACCACGAGAGCCTGGCCAACGTGACGCCTGCCGATGTCTACTTCGGCAGGGCACAGGCCATCATCAAACAGCGCGAAAGGATCAAACGAAAAACCATCGAATATCGGCGCTTGCAGCACCGCAAGCTCACAGCCTAACATCAAATCCCAGACGAGGCCCGCTCTCCGCTAGTCTACGCCCCAATCTGCGCCAAATGTTCTGACGACGGACAGGCAGCAATTGTGGCCATCGCGGCATCCTGTCCGGCCAGCATGTCCGCGGCGGGCGCACCGATTTTCTGCGGATCGCCGCCAAGCGCGCCGGTGATGTCCATGATCCCGGAATAACCCTCTGCGATCAGGTCATAGCAGGTTAGTTCAGCCCGCCGCCCGGTCATGCCAAAGCCGGTGATTGAGACAAAGACGATATCTTCGCGAACGGCCCTGATCGCCTGCTGATCCAGCCCCAGCTTGCGCTGAACATCAGGCGGTTGGTTTGTGATGAAGACATCGGCTGTGCGCAGCAACGCATGCAGGCGCTGCATATCCTCATCAGCTTTGAGGTCCAGCACCACGCTTTTCTTATTCCGGTTGATGGCTGCAAACCAAAGCGCTTCATCATTCAGAAAGGGAGGGCCCCACTGACGCGCGTCATCCCCTGCTGGCCGTTCGACCTTGATGATTTCGGCCCCGAAATCACTCAGCAGCATTGTTGCATAAGGCCCCGCGACGGAAGTTGTCATGTCGATGACGCGCAGGTCCTTCAGAAAACCCAAACCCGGCCTGCGCGCCTGTACCGGCAATGACAGGTATGGCAGATCGGTACCTGTTGTTTCGGCTTTGCGGTTCATGCTCGGCTCCGTTTCTACTGTGGGTCAGTTCATCCGAATATACGCAAGGAGGGTGCCAACTCTTGTTCCGATGATCGCGTTTTCCGATGGGCGCCTTCGATCCTGAGAACTGATCATTGGCCTGCAGAACCGCCATCCCGCTTCGCACCGGGCTTGCCGGATGCGAAGCGGGCCTCAATGTCCGTGGGGGAGGACACGGACATTCCGTTAACTTCTGGCCAGTTCAGTTGACCGGTCGTTTGCGATAGAGATATTTCGCCGTCATTTCCTGAATGATCGTCCCGTCCTGCTTGACGCCGCGACGCAGGAAGGTCACGACGCCACGATCACCCTTGCTGGTTTCCTTGACCTCAAGAACCTCGGAGTGCAGCCGGATTGTGTCCCCATGTTTGACCGGGGCGAGCATTCGCCAGCCGTCAATCTGCAGAAGTGCAATCAGCGTTCCGTCGTTGATGCCCGTCGCATATTGCAGCCCCGCGAGAACGGCATAAACCAGCGGCCCATGCGCAATTGGTTCGCCAAATGGGGTGCTGCTGCTGTATTCAAAATTGGTATGGACTTCGTTGAAGTCTCCCGACAAGCACGCAAAATTTACGATATCGGTCTGCGTAATCGTGCGTGCTGGCGTCAGAAATTCCTGTCCGACCGAGAAGTCGTCGAAATAATGACCCCGCGGTTTGGCCTCAATGCTTATCTTTGCTTCCATACCGTCTCTCCCTTTTTTCTTTTTGGTTTATGTGCGGGCGTCGATCCGTTCTGAGCGCCGACGACCCGGTCAATCATCCTGATCCGAATTTCTGCCCAGCCAATCCGCAATGACCGCGTCGGTGTCTTCACCTACGGCTGGTGCCCTGCGGGGATCGGCGAGCGGTGTTTTTTCGTATTGTATCGGCAAGCGGATATTCGGGATCCAACCAAGCTGCGGATGTGGAATGCGGGTCATAATCTCGCGTTCCTTGGCTTCCGGCGCACGAATAGCCTCTGACAGGCTGCGAATTTCGCCACAGGGGACCCCGGCTTTGCGCATCCGTTCGGACCAATAGGCGCGAGGCTTCGTCTCAAACTCTTTCTGAATGCGCTCGTCGATTTCTGCCCGGTGCGCGATCCTGTCCGCATTGGTTTTAAACCGGGGATCATCCGCCATTTCCGGCATATCCAGAACATCGGTCAGAAGGCGGCGGAACAGCCGGTCATTGCCGCTGTTGATATAAAAAGAACCATCCGAGGCGCGGTAGGCGGCTGAAGGGCTTGTGTCGGGGCTTACGTTACCGTAGCGCGGCGCCGCTTCGCCTTTGTAGAGTTCCTGATAATTGGCATATCCAGTCATCAGGAACGCGGAGTCATACAACGCCACGTCCAGATACTGACCTTCGCCGCTCGTCCCGCGCGCCAGCAATGCACCGAGAATTCCGTTCGCAGCTATCATGGCGGTCGTAATATCCATGACCGGGGTCAAAGCCCTCACCCCTTCGCGGTCGGGATAGCCATTCATCGAGATAAAGCCGCTTTCGGCCTGTGCAATTGGATCGAAACCAAGACGATCCTTGTAGGAGCCCGTGCGTCCGTAGGCTGAAACCGCGCAATAGATTAGCCTAGGATTGGTTTTCCGCAGCTCTTCATAGGCAAGTCCCAGTCGGTCCATGACACCGGCCGAAAAATTCTCCACAACAACGTCAGCTTTCGCGATCAGGTCCTTGGCGGTCTGAATCCCGCTTTCGGATTTCAGATCGAGTGCCACGGAACGTTTGTTGCGGTTGCACCAAAGATAAGGCGTGCCACCGTCGATTTCAGGCGGGATCGGCGGATAGCGGCGGAAATTGTCGCCTGTCTTGGGCGCTTCGATCTTGATCACATCCGCGCCCATATCGGCAAGGATCATGGTGGCGAACGGCCCCGCGATGTAGTGTGTGAAATCAACGATTTTGATCCCGTCCAGCGGCAGCGGAGCGCCCGTCGGGCGGGGCGAAGGCTGCGGGAATTCTTCCATACGTTTCTGATAGTCGGACATGCGGCGACCTGTTACTTGTCTTGCTGACTTGATACGGGCTTGCTCAGATCGGGCAGTCCGTCATTGGTTGGGTCGGCTGCAGCGGCTGCAGCGTGATCGGGCTTGCGGCGGTTGCTTACTGCATCGAGCCCCTCGTTGAATTCAGCGCCCGACATGGCCAGTGACTGACCCAGATCTTCGTACAGCATCATGTCGTCTATGGATTTTTCGAAAGACTTCAGCATGATGAGCTTCGAAAGTCCCATGATCTCTGCCGGACCAGAGGCCAGTTTCTGCGCCAGCGCCAGACCTTCGGCATCCAAATCGGCATCCGGAACGACCTTGGCGGCAACGCCCAGATCCGCCGCTTCCTTAGCCGACCATGTGCCGTTCGTCAGAAGGAAATTCCGCGCACGGGCCAGTCCGACGAGCCGCGGCAATGTGAACAACGCCATGCAATCGGGCACGACGCCCAAACGGTAAAATCCCGACATGAATTGCGCGCTTTCGGCGGCAATGATGACATCTGCACAAAGTGCCAGCCCCATGCCGCCCCCGACTGCGTACCCCTTAACACCGCAAACCACCGGGCGGTCGAGGGTCATCAAGGGCGGGAACAGCCTGTTTGCGTGGCGGAAGCGGCGATGTACCTCCCACGGCTGATGGGCGTTGATCAGCATGTTCAGGTCGCCGCCTGCGCAGAATGCGTCGCCCTTGGCGGTCAGATAGACGGCACGAACCGAACGGTCGTCCTCTATCTCGCGCACGATATCGCGAAGCGAATAACGCATTTCCCGCGTCAGCGCATTCTTTGCACCGGCATTGTCCAGGCGGATGATCAGAACCGATCCGTCCCGCTCGGTTTCGACATGGGGGTATTGCTTGATCACGCCGCGCTCTCCTTCTTGCCGTTGGCACCGCTGCCTTCCTGCATGCGCCGCTGTCGTCCGCCATCCACGACCAGATCGGTCCCCGTCACATAGTCGCCAAGTGCTGAACAAAGATATACTGCAGCAGCGGCGATATCCTCGACCCGGCCCAGCTCGCCCAGCGGGATCTGTGCCAATTGCTGACGGCGAACTTCATCGCCCTGATCCTCATAGATCTTCTGCACGCCGAGGGTGTTTCCGATAGCACCGGGGGCGATAGTGTTGCACCGAATGCCATCGGCACCCCATTCCGCTGAAAGTGAACGGATGAGCGATATGATTCCCGCCTTAGCGGCCCCGGCATGCGCGCAGCCCGGCCAGCCTTCCAGCGCCCGCATGGTCGAGATGGCCAGCAAACGACCACCGAACTTCGAGGCCTTCAGATGTGGATAGGCGGCCTGAGCGCAATAGAACGTGCCGTTAAGGTCGATATCGATGACCGTCCGCCAAGCATTCAGTGACATGGTGGCACTGGGGACGACGAAATTCCCGGCGGCATTCGCGATCATGATGTCCAGCCCGCCGAACGTATCGACTGCGGTTTCAACCGCTCGCTTCACCTGTTCGGGCTCGCGCACGTCGGTTTGCACCCAGGCGACGTCGCCGCCTATCGCTTTCAGCTTTGATGCTGCTTCCTCGAGTACGTCTGTCTTGCGGCTGGCAATCACGACTTTCGCGCCCGCATTTACCATTGCAGTCGCAATTCCAAAGCCGATCCCGCTGCCACCACCGGTAATCAGTGCCACGCGTCCTTTAAGCGTGTCCGAATTGAAAGCCTCCTGGATCATGATATTCCATCCTCTCATTGGTTCGACGAAGCCCGAGGGCGCCGATGGCAGTTTTGTGAACTCTCGTCACTGTGCTGCGCAAGTGCTGTGCCAATTCAGCCGGCAACTCGTTTGCGCAGCCATATGCTCTGGCATGAGCCTTGCGTGGGTGCGGTATCTCCGCGGTTGCCGGTACTCTGCGGAACCGCCCTTAGTGACCGACTCTCTCGGAAAGGCTTCATCATGACCGACGCATTTATCTGTGATTATATCCGTACACCGATTGGCCGCTATGGCGGCGCGCTATCGGCGGTTCGACCGGACGATCTGGGTGCTGTCCCGTTGAGGGCACTGATGTCACGCAATAAAAATGCAGACTGGGAGGCGGTCGATGACGTGATATTCGGTTGCGCCAATCAGGCCGGTGAAGACAACAGGAATGTAGCGCGCATGTCGCTGCTGCTGGCTGGCATGCCACTGAGCATCGGCGGTACGACCATCAACCGGCTTTGTGGGTCCGGCATGGATGCGGTAATTGCGGCGGCGCGCGCGATCCGGGCTGGTGAGGCGGAACTCATCGTTGCCGGAGGTGTCGAGTCCATGTCGCGGGCACCCTTCGTACAGCCTAAATCCACAATGGCCTTCGGACGGCAGATGGAAATCCATGACACCACGATCGGCTGGCGGTTCGTTAATCCGGCGATGAAAGCCGCTTACGGCGTCGATTCCATGCCGCAGACCGGCCAGAACGTGGCGGATGATTTCGGGATTTCGCGTGAGGCACAGGATGCAATGGCGCTGGCATCGCAGACCAAAGCGGCGACAGCTCAGCAAAATGGACGGTTGGCGCAGGAGATAACCGAGGTGGTTGTTCCGCAGCGCAAGGGCGATCCAGTCCGCGTCGATCGTGATGAACATCCCCGCGAAACCAACGCGGAATCTCTGGCGAAGCTCAGGCCGCTATTCCCGAATGGCTCCGTCACCGCCGGCAATGCATCTGGTGTGAATGATGGTGCAGCAGCTTTGATCATCGCTTCGGCCGATGCCGCTGCAAAACATGGGTTGACGCCGATTGCGCGCATTCTGGGAGGTGCAGTTGCCGGGGTCGAGCCGCGGATTATGGGCATCGGCCCGGCACCCGCGTCGCAGAAGCTGCTGGACCGGTTGGGCATGAAGCATTCGGATTTCGATGTGATCGAGCTAAATGAGGCTTTTGCGGCCCAGGGTCTGGCAACTTTGCGGCAGCTTGGAATCGCAGATGATGATCCTCGGGTTAACCCCAATGGTGGGGCTATTGCGCTTGGGCATCCTCTGGGAATGTCGGGTGCGCGGATTACAGGGACGGCGGCGCTGGAACTTCAGAATACCGGTTCGAAACGCGCGCTGGCAACCATGTGCATCGGTGTAGGGCAGGGGATTGCCATCGCGCTTGAAAAGGCATGACACATGCGGGCCACCACGCGTGTCGCGGTGGCCCCTCTTTTCTGATCAGCTCAACCGTTCGTTTGAAAACAGCATCGTACCGTGTGACGACAGGATGCCGCCCTCGTTATGGACAAGGGCGATCTTCGCATCTGCAACCTGCCGGTCGCCAAGTCCGCCGCGAAGCTGGCGCACGGCCTCGACAATGCCAAGCAGCCCCCCGGCGGCACCGGCATGTGCATGGGACATCATGCCGCCATGCGTGTTGATCGGCAGTTTGCCCCCGATCTCGGCATGACCGTCGAGATAGAATTTCCCGCCTTCTCCACGCGGCATCAGGCCTAGTTCTTCCGCTTCCAGGATGGGCACGATGGAAAAGCAATCATAGAGTTCGGCCACGTCCACATCCTTCGCGGTCAGCCCCGCCATATCATAGGCGATCTGACCTGATTTCTCTGCGCCGAATTCGGTTAGTGACGGGGCACACATGATGTGTTCATGCGTGTGATACTCCCCGATGCCCTGAAGAAAGACCGGTTTGTCCACCATATCGGCGGCCCGTTCGGCCGAGGTGACGATAATCGCACCGCCCGCATCCGAGATCAGACAGCAATCCAGCATGGTCAGCGGATCGGCGATAGGTTTCGAGTTCAGCACATCTTCTGCCGTGATCGGCTTTTTCATATGCGCATTGGGATGAAGCAACGCGTGGTTGCGGCTGTTCACACAAACCGCGGCCATTTCTTCGCGCGTTGTTCCATAGACCTCCATGTAGCGCCGCGCGATCATCGCATAGTAGCCCGGTATCGTACCACCATAGGGTTGTTCGAAATAGGGATGCCCGACTGCCAGCAGAGAGGCCAGTGTGCTGTCGCGGCTCGCGCCCGTTGCGCGGTTTTCCCCGGCGCAGACCAGAATAATCTCGGCCTGACCGGCCACGATCGCCTCCACCGCATGTTTGAGCATGATCGCGGGTGACGCGCCGCCGACCACCATTGAAGCGTTGAAAGTCGGCTTCAGCCCCAGATATTCGCACAGCACCGATCCCAGCATGAAATAGGGTTCGGTGAAAGAATAGGCGGTCAGCAAGCCGTCAATCTGGTCCGGCTTCAAGCCAGCTTCATCCAAGGCACGCTTTGCCGCCTGTGCGTTCAGACCCAGCCCGGTCATATGCGGCACGCGCCCGATATCGGATTCCCCGACGCCGACAATGGCTGCCTTGTTCTTGAGAGATGCAGGTTTGATCATGCTGCGACCCCAGCTTCCGCAAGTTGAAACTGAGGGACAACGGCACCGTCGCCGCGATCCTCAAACATCACCTCAACATCAGTGCCGATAGCCGCATCCAGCGCATTTTCCCCTAAGATATTCGCCATCATACGGGGACCTTCCTCGAGATCGATCAGCGCAACGACATACGGGCAAAGCGACACGAAGGCCGGATCTGAGGCACGCCGGATAACGGTAAAGCTGTGGATCTTTCCGCGACCTGATGCGGGGATCCACTCAAGATCTTCGCTCCAGCAATTCGGACAAATATGGCGCGGCATAAAATGAAGCTTGCCGCAATCCTTGCATTGCCGCAGCAGCAATTTTCCTTCTACCGCGCCTGTCCAGTAGATTTCGGAATCCCCGTTCAAAACGGGTTTCGGAAGCTGATCTGTCACGCCCTGTCCTTTCGAATGGTGCCGAACGAAGCGTGCGATTTTGCTGCAACTTCGTTTACTTACCTGGGTCAGTACAGGGCAAGAAACGTGCCATTCGGAATGGTAGACAGGTTGAACAAGAGCCAGCATCAAGCAGGTGGAGACCGGTCAGGCAAACAGCCGGGTGATCTCGCTCAGATCCGTCACATCTTCCAGCCTGAGGATCATCTCCATCGAGCGCCGCGCCAGATCATCGCCACATTCGCGCGAGACAAGCTGAAGATATTTTTCTTGAATATCCGCCGCACCCAAGGGATTTTCTGGCGATCCCAGTGCATAGCCCACGGCCTCGAAACTGCGACCGTCGGTCAGCGTGACGCTGACGCTTCCGCGTGGCGGGAACTCGCCGAATTCCTTGACCTCTTTGGTTGAGATGCGCCTTGCCAACGCAAGAATTTCAGGGTTCGAGAATTTCTGATCCTGCATGTCCAGATACGCACCGACATCGTTCTGTCCCAGCACCATACGCATTGCCATGCTGTATTTGCTGCTGAACTGTGCGCCCACGATATCTTTTGGCTCGGGACCATGTGCGCCGTTATGGACGATCATCAGCGGCTCACATCCCAGTTCGACTTGCTCGATGTCCTCGGGGGCGAAACCATGCGTTTTCAGCAGATCGTCATAGGCGGCGAAATGGTGGTGGAAAAGCCCGCAAGCGGCATAGGGCTTGATCGCACCATGTTCGAGGAAGAACCAACGCTGTCCCAGTTCGTCCAATAATTTGGTTTCGTCATAGTCGTCGCAATAGGCTTGTAGGAAGCCGCGTTTACCCTCCAGAATGGTCGGCGGCGCGGTTAGTCCGGCTTCGGCCAGACGAAGTGCGCGGATGCCGCCCGCAACGGCCATGCCCGCATGGCACCGTTTCACCTCGCCCCCGCTTTGCGAGTACTCGGTTGTTCCCGCTGCCTGACTGGCGGCGAGTGAGATGGCATTGCTTACTACTTCGCCTGTGTAGCGTCCCATAGCGCCGCCGGTTACAGCCACTCCGATCACGCCCAGCACACTGGTATGATGAAAACCGCGACCAAGAAACATCGAAGGCATTGAGGCCCGGGACAGGCGGATCACGGTTTCAAACCCCAAGGCCGCGCCGCGCAGGACGTCCGCGCCGGTATATCCGCGTTCCTCGGCAAGCGCGATCGCAGCAGGCACGACCGTGCAGCCCGGATGTGAGTAGGCACCGTTGCCGCCGTAGTCGTCAATTTCAAAGGCGCTGCCCGCCGTGCCATTGGCAAAGCCCGCAAACTCGGCGTCGTATCGGTCGGCGGTCCCAACCAGATGCGCCTTACCTTCGCGGGCATATTTTCTGGCATAGTCATAGGCGAGCTTGACCGTTGGCATGTTCCGGCAACTGACCTGAGCACCAATCTGATCGAGAATGTGCAGCTTGGTGCGTTCCAGCATGTCCTGCGAAATGTCGGAAATACCGGTGCCATTGCTCCATTCCCCGTAACGCTCTGCGATGGTCATTTTGCTCTCCTACGGTTTTGTCGACGGCGGCGGTTCCAATTGGAAGGCACGTCGCTGCTCATTTGGTTTACGAATTTCGATTTGCCTGCTTCCTTGAAGCAAGGGCAAATATCGTGCTGTTTGTGCACACGGCGCAATTATCATGCCGACCGGACCGAGGCCGAGCCGGTCCGGATGACGATTTCGCACCTGACAATTTCATTCGCGATATATTCGACGTTTGACGACCGCGTCCGGTTTGATCAACTACCCGGGTAAAAGCTCCCGGACAGTGATGTCGCATTGCACGATAGACCTCCAGTCGGATCACATCTCCAGCTTGGAATAGATCTCGCGATTGAGCGCCTCTTCGATCAGCGCCTTGTCCATGCCGACCTCGTTAGAAATCTTTTCCCATTTCGCAAGGTTCTCAAGATATGCCTCTGACAACTGACGAGCCGCGTCCGCGCCCCGTTCCTCGGCCCGCTCGATGGCTCGCTCGACTTCTCCCTTGCGGTATTCGGCCAGCAAGGCTGTCACCTCAGGGTCTGCGGGATTGATCGTGACGCCGTGATCTCCAGCTTCGCTGATGGCAAGCTCGTCTTCGGCAACATATCCAGTCGCAAGTTCAGCAAGCGCAGCGGGTATTTCACCGATTATCAGTGCCTTGGCTTCGGTTTCGAGGCTGTTCCAAGTATCTCTATTGAACGCAATCAACGCTCCCCCGCCATGCGCGCCCATTTCTTGCCGAAGTACATATTTTGAGATATCCCAAAGCGAGAGAGACTTTATGACCTTGCCCCCAACGCTGGACCGCTGCCTTGAGCGTTTTCCCGTCTCTCAAGCCACCCGGTGGCAGGTTGCTCGGATGGATTTCATGAACTCGATCGGGGTCTTGTTAGCGATCAAGCTATGTGGTCGATCGTTGTTATGCTCTTGGCGGTACGCCTCGCATTTTAGCCCGTCATCGTCGATCGACAAGAACCAATTCTGATCGATGCATTCGGCGCGGACCTTGCCGTTGAATGCCTCGGCGAAGGCGTTATCGGTGGGTTTCTCCGACCGGCTGAAGTCCAGGATGACTCCGTTCATGTAGGCCCGGAGATCGAGATCCTTCGAGATGAATTCCGGCCCCTGATCGACGCTGATGGATCGGGGGCAGCCGTAGTCCTGCGTCACATCCTCCAGCGTCCGGATAACATCCGTACCCGTGTGGCGTGGCCGGACATCAATGGCTGGCGAGACCTTCGAGAAGGTATCCACGATGGTCAGAACCCGCATCTTCGTGCCGGCGAAGAGCTGGTCGGACAGGACATCCATCGCCCAGATAGCGTTCGGTGCCGCGGCCGGTTTCCGATCCTCACGGAGCTTCGCCGCCACCTTGCGCTTCGGGCGTTTATGCCTGATTTGCGGCCTTCCTCGACATTAAGCCCGGTAGACGTGCTTGGCATTCACTTCCCAGCCCTCCCGCCTCAACAAGATGTGGATCCGCCGATAGCCATAGTGCACCCCAATCGCCGTCGGGCTCGAACCGGTGGCGTCTTCGACGGCTCATATCTCGGCAATCTCCCGGATCCGCTTTCTCAATGCAGCCTGCGATGGCCAGCGCGCCAGGTAGAAACAGGTCGTTGTCTCGCAGGCCGAGCACCGCACAGCCCCGCCGGATCGAGACCTGGAACACGCCCTGCACATAATCCGCCAACTGCCGCGCCTTCGCAGGCGCTACAGCTTTTTTGCCAGAACATCCTGAAGCATGGTCTTATCCAATGACAAATCGGCAACCATCCGCTTCAGGCGGCTGTTCTCGTCTTCCAGCATCTTCAGCCGCTTGACCTCCGAGTGCATCAGGCCACCGTATTTCTTGCGCCACCTATAATAGGTCTGCTGCGAAATACCGGCCTTCCGGCAAACCTCCGCAACGCCCAGCCCGTCGTCGGCCTGCTTCAGAATGAACGCGATCTGCTGCTCGCTGAACCTGGATGTCTTCATCGATCTTCCTCGCGTTGCCTGCCGCAAGATTACGAGAATTTTCTCACTTCAAACGGTCCAATTCGTAGGAAGCAGGTCAAGAGAGACGGGAAAACGCTCAAGGCAGCGGTCCAGCGCTGGGGGCAAGTTCATCGTTACTTTTTTGCCCTGCAAGTTCTGGGCCAGTTACGGCGGTCGCGCGGGAATTTTCTCTTTTTTACCGGGGATAGAGAGTTTCAATTTTCGTATCAGCTGGCATGCAGTTTGCGTGCCGGCTCAATTGAACTTGCAACCGCGGCTTGATTTCTCGTTGCCCGCAAGTGAACCGTCGTGAGAAGGGCAAGGCGATGCGTGAACAGTCCATTGGAAGTGCATTTCCGGAATCGGCTGATCCGTCCGGCGCAGGAAGGCTGGTCGGTTATTTCTCTCGACTTCCCGAGGACATGACCGGGGTCTGTGAGTTGGAGATCGGACCGCAACATTTAAACCGCCTTGGCCTGCTTCATGGTGGGTTTATATCTATGTTACTTGATAATGGTTGCGGGCTGGCTGTGCTCAATTGTGTCAGAAGCCGCGGTGAGACAGCGGTAACGATGACGCTGTCGGTTAGTTTTATCGCAGGGGTTGCTGTGGGGCGAGTCAAGGCAACGGGTCGCGTTACCGGCGGTGGCCAAAATGTTCAGTTCGCTGCGGCAGAACTGCACGATGATAACGGACGTCTTCTCGCGACAGCTACCGGTTCCTTCCGGATCATAAAGGGTTCATAGCTCGCGCCTGACGGATGTTGAGTGTTTCCCGCTGGCCTGCGAAACCGCCCAAGAAGCCGGATCAGCTGCATGACCCGCTCTACGCAGATTCCGGAATCCTTCACCGCCCACCTCCCGTTCAAAATTGTAAGGCGCGGCGGATGGAGGGAGATACAGCTGCCCTAGAACGCAGCACAGGAGCGCAAGCCAGACAACATATTGATCAAGTCACTGGCCCGCGCGTTCCGCTGGAAGGGCATGCTGGAGGCGGGCGAGTTCTTAACTAGTACCGAAGGCCGAGCGGGAAAGGGCGGAGCCCTCCTGCATGACTCTTGCCTTGTGCGTGACCCTGATTGCACCCGACATAGTTGCGGCAATACCTGATGGCAGCCAGGGACTGGAGCTGGCATTGGTGCAGGTGACGGAGCCAGCTCCGATGGAGTGGGAAAGCCAGCGAATGGACTTAGGCGAGATCGACCGCAGCCTGCATTCGTGACTGTTTAATCAAGCGCCACATCTGGGCTTTAATTCTGCTGAAGATGCAGTGCCTGGCAACCCACAGAAAGGGAGTGAAAAGGACTTGCGGTGGCGCATCATGACCGAAGTAACATTTCACGAATGCAAACCTTTCATAGATATCACACTATTTTCAAAAGCCGACCTAAAACGCGGGAGGCAATTAATCCCAAGCGTCTTATCGTCTCTTTTCACCCGCCTTCCTTTCGCCCATGCTGGTCAGGCTTTCCCACGCATCATGTTGCGATAAAAACACGCGCCCGTTCTAGTTCATTGATAAAAGCGGATCGCTTTAGCCGGTCCAGAACCGGACCCTTGACCTCTGACAGATGCAGCCCGACCCCCATGTCCTTCAATCGGTGATTGATGGCCATGAGGCTTTCCAATGCGGAGTAATCCACCTCATTTACCGCGGAAAACATCAGCACGACATGGCGGATCGCAGAACCTTCGGGCACACGCGCCCGGATCAGATCCTCAAGAAACCGGGTATTCACGAAGTAAAGGCTCTCGTCCACGCGCAGCGTAAGCAGGCCCGGGTCGGTTTCGACCTCATGGCGCAGAACGTTGCGGAAGTGCTGGGTGCCGGGGACAAGACCGACCTCGGCGACATGGGGGCGCGACGTCTTGTAAAGATGCAGCCCTACTGAGATGGCAACGCCTGAAGCTACGCCGACCTCGACCCCAAAACCGAGCGTCAGAAGGATCGTTGCGGCGACTGCTGCGAAATCCGCCCGGGAGTAATGCCAAGTTTTTTTCAGGATCGACAGATCAACGAGGCTCAGGACAGCGACAATAATTGTGGCGGAGAGCGTGGCATTGGGCAGGAAATAGACCAGCGGTGTCAGCGCGACGGCGGCAATTGCCAGGCCGATGGCGGTAAAGGCGCCGGCGGCGGGTGTCTGAGCACCGGCGTCGAAATTTACGACCGAGCGCGCGAAACCTCCCGTGACAGGATAGCCGCCGGTGAAGGCGGCGCTGAGGTTGGCTGCACCCAAAGCAATCAATTCCTGATCCGGGTCGATCCTCTGCCGTTTTCTGGCGGCGAGCGTCTGCGCGACAGAGACGGATTCCACAAACCCGATCACGGAAATCAGGATGGCCGGAACCAGCAGGGTTCTCAGAAGCTCCGCAGAAAAATCCGGCACTGTCAGCGGCGGCAGGCTTTGCGGAACGGTGCCGACGATATTTACGCCATGATCTGCGAGACCCAGCGTCCGGACGATCAGGGTTGTGGTTACGACAGCGGCGACCGGACCTGCTCTGGTCAGGATATTGGCAAGAAGGTCAGACGCCCCGAGCCTGCGAAGCATCGACCCCAGGTGGTTTCGGACCCAGAACAAGAAGCCTGTGGCGAAACTTCCGATGGCAAACGTGATCCAGTTGATTTCGGGCAGATGCGCGATGATTGAAACCAGCATTTCCGGCAGGGTATCGCCACTGCCGCTGATCCCCAGAATATGGCTGAACTGACCGGTTGCGATCAGAATTCCCGAGGCGGTGATGAAACCGGCAATCACCGGATGGCTCAGGAAATTGGCCAGAAAACCCAACCGGAAAAGCCCCAGGAGCATCAGAACCGCTCCGGAAAGGAAGGCCAGTGTCAGCGCCGCCGCTGCATAGCCGGCAGTGCCCTGTTCCGCGACCTGGCCGATGGCCGATGCCGTCAGAAGCGAAACCACGGCGACCGGTCCGACCGCCAGCGCCTGACTGGTCCCGAATATGGCGTACAGGATGATTGGCACGATCGACGCGTAGATGCCCGCTTCGGGCGGAAGCCCGGCCAGAAGCGCATAGGCCAGCGATTGCGGGATCAGCATGATCGTGACAATCAAAGCGGCGCTCAGGTCATTCGAGAGGTTCTTCCGGCTATAGGTCCGGCCCCACTCAAATATCGGGAAATAGCGGCGAAGCTGTGCGGTCATTTGAGCATCCAACGAGAAGCGCGGACGGAGCAACTTCGCTCCGCCCGCCAGTGATTGCGCATAAGGGACGAAATGCGCAATTCCTTCAACCGCAGGTTCAGGCCTGCGTGGCAGCTAACCCTACTCTGACGCCGCCGCGCCGCCGGCATCATCAAAGCTCTTTTCCAACTTCGAGCGGAACCGGTTGAGTGGTACCCGCAGAACCGCACGGCCTTTGTCGTCTTGTTCAGGAAGCCTGCCGCCCCGGATATTGACTTGCAAGGCGTATAGCATCCGGTCTGGCAGCGGCAGGGTTGCATCGCGCGCATTGCGGGTGGCGATAAATTCCTCGCGGGTGATACCGTCCCTGACATGAATATTGGCGCATTTATGTTCCGCCACAGTCGCCATGCAGGCCTCTGTGCGGCCTCCCTTGCCGTAGTCATGGCCCACGAAAATGCGGGTATCATCGGGATTGGCGAGGATGGCCTGAAGCGTGTCCCACATCTCCTCCGAAGACCCGCCCGGAAAATCGCAACGCGATGTGCCGCTGTCCGGCACCATGAAGGTGTCGTGCGCAAACACTGCATCCCCCATGCTGTAGGTGACAGAGGCCAGTGTGTGCCCTGTTGAAAGCGTCACGCCGACAAGGCAATTGCCAACCGCAAAGCTGTCGCCCGCCTTGAAAAGCCGGTCCCAGTACTCCGGATGGTTTTTCAGGCCGTCATCCGCATACATGTCAGCCCAGATTTCCTGCACCCGCAGGACAAGCTCCCCAATGGCCTGCTTTGGTGCGCCGCCGAGCTGCTCCTTGATGTAACGCGCGGCTGAAAAGTGATCTGCATGGGGATGGGTGTCGAGCACCCATTCGACATCAAGACCCTCTTCCCGCACATAGGCCAGAATTTCATCGGCGCTGTGGGTCCAGGTCGCACCGGCGGCGGGGTCGAAATCCATGACCGGATCAATGATGATCGCTTTCCTGCTGTCCGGGCACCAGGCCACATATTGCCAGGAGCCGGTCGCTTTTTCGTAAAAGGCCGCGACATTCGCGCTGCCGGGATTGTTGGATGCGGGGTAAAACTGCATGAAATGTCTCCTGTCTTGCTGCGGCGCCGTCAGGCCGAAGCCTGTTTGCACGCAGTTCTGTTTTGCAGAAATCGGGCGATGAAAACCCCCGCGACAAGTGCGGCGGTAAAAAGAAAGACCTTTGGTTCGCCGCTGCCAAGTGCGGGCAGGGCGCCGCCCGGACAGAAGCCTGCGATCCCCCAGCCGATGCCAAAGATGGTTGAGCCAGCCACCAGCCGGGCGTCAATCCGGCGTGTCTCTGGCAGGCTGAATGTCTTTTCGAAGACCGGTGCATCGCGGCCAAAGACCAGTTTGTAACCGATAAAGGTGGTGACAAGCGCGCCGCCCATCACGAAAATCAGCGAAGCATCCCATGATCCGGCGACGTCGAAAAAATTCAGGACCTTGGCCGGGTTGGCCATGCCTGAAATCGAGATGCCGATCCCGAAGACCAACCCGATCAGATAGATCAGGATCAATTTCATAAGATCAGCCTCCGATCACATGGCGAATAATGAAAACGGTAAACGCAGCGCAGGTCATGAAGACCAGCGTAGCTACGACTGAGCGCGGGCTCAGCCGGGCCATGCCGCAGACGCCGTGCCCGGAGGTGCAACCGCCGCCCCAGGTGACCCCGACACCAACAAGCAGCCCGCCGACAACAAGCGCGGCGTCGGATACCGGCACCTCAATTGCGGGCATCTGGCCCGAAACCGCCCAGACGGCAACGGGTCCGGTGACCATTCCGGCCAACAGCGCCGCGCGCCAGGTAAAATCCTGCACCGATATGGGGCTGAACAGCCCGGCCAGAACGCCGGTCGCGCCCATGATACGACCGGCAAACAGCATCAGCAGGGTTGAGGCAAACCCGATCATGACCCCGCCCGCAAGCGACACCCAGGGCGTAAAACTCGTTTCGATCATGCATGGTCCTGACAGGTTTTGATGCCGATCATGGTGTAAAGCGGGCAGTGCCCAATCAACGCCGTCAGGGCAAATACAGCGGCAACGATCAACGCCAGCCAGAACAGGATGCCCGACCCCAGCCAGCTCGTCCCGAAGGCTACGCCCAAAAGGATGACGGCGATCACGAGTCGCACGCTCCGGTCGATGTTCCCCATATTGGCGGTCATGTCACACTCCATCGAAAGCCGATGCAGGCAATCTTGCACACCCCGGCGATTTCCTGTGTGACTAGGTCACCGAACCGGGCGCCATGACGACGGAAAATATACTCAGGCCTGCGCGCCCGCAGACCTTACCAGCCGCTCAAGCCCGGCCCGGCCTGTAAGACGGACCTCCCCACGGGATTGTTCGATCCAGCCGCGGCGGTGAAACTCTGACAGGGTTCTCGAAATCACCTCTCGGGCGGTCCCTAGCTCTGTCGCCAGAAAGGCATGGGTTGCATGAACGATATCGTTCTGGTCGGCCAGTTCAAGCAGCCGCGCCGCAAGACGGACATCCATGCGCTGGAATACGATATCGTCCACAAGCGTAAACAGATCCGTTATCCGCCGCGAATAGGCCGCAAAGACGAACTCCCGAAAAACGGATGATTTGGCGACAAGGCTGTCGAAGGTCGATCGTGGAATGGCAACGGCGCGCACATCGGTTTCCGCGATGCCGTCGGCAGAATAATCCTCGAAGGCCAGCATGCAGGCCGTGGTCAGCACGCAGCTTTCCCCGGCATGTACGCGGTAGAGAAAAACCTCGCGCCCGGTTTCCGATCTTTGCTGAACGCGGACCGTTCCTTCAAGCAGCAGCAGCAGGTTGTCGGCGGATTGACCCGGCGCAAAGACCTGGGTTCCGGCCGGAACCGATACGATCTTGCTTCCTGCTTCCAGTTCCGCGCGAATTCCGTCCGGCAGGCGGCTCAACCCCTTGAACTTGCTGATCCAGGATTCGCTCATGATTTTGTATTCCGGGCCGCCGACTGAACATAGTAATACGGCACGGCGAATGATGCACAGCAACCGCAGATTTCCCGGATGTTAGAGCGATTAGGTCGGAAAAGGCCAGCCTTTCTTCCGATCCGCTTCCAAAGCCCCCTGAGTTACTCCGGCTGGCAAATACCTCCGGCCCGGACCGCCCGGAGAGTTCGGACGGTGAGCACGACTATCGTGGCGACAAGCAGGGCAAGCATCGCGGCGCCTGCCAGACGGGACGCGCCGGACCCGCCAAGCGCCCCGTATCTGAACAGGGCTGTCGTCAATGCGGCCAGCGGAAAGGACAGCGCCCAGAACGACATCGCAAAGGGAAGCCGCAGCAGCGCAGGTATTTGCACAGCGACAATCGCTGCAAAGAACAGGCCGATATTGATCAGGAACTGCGCCAAAGCGTCGATCTGCCCGCCGTTGAGTTCGATCCAGGCGAGGAATGCGACAGAGGGCGGCGCGATCAGGATCACGAGTGTCGGGCGCAGTTTTTCGGGCAATGGATCGTGAAAGATCAGGCGGTTGAACACAAGCGTCAGCAGAATGATCCAGAACAACAACCCGACGGAGAAGAAATACCAACTGGCCGCGAACAGGCCAAGATGCGCCCCACCCAGCGGCACGATCACATTGGCGACTGCCGGGATGAACCAGGCAGGTGACAGAATGGCCGGGCCAAACGCGCGATGCGAAATCCAGGCCGAGACGATGACCACTGTCAGCACTGCCTGAGCAATCGCGCCGAAGCCCCATAACAGGGCCGACAGGGCAGGTATGCTGTCTTGAAGCAAAAGTGACAGCAGCAGGATTGAGATATTCGCTGCGGGAAAGAAGGACAGCCGTACGGGATGGCTCCACTCCCCGGCGATTTCTTCCGGAAAACGGAGCGATTTCAAACCATACAGGGTGAAAAGCACCACCAGCACGACTGCGCCGATCCCTGTGGTGAAGGCTGACGCCATCTCCAACCCGCCCGCACGCAGCGACAGGGCGAGCCCGAAGATACCCATTGTCACGCCGAAAAACGTGATCGGGAAATGGGCAAGACGGCTGGTGGTGATGCCTTCGGCAACCTGCATGGCACGGTTCCTTGTCGGATCAGGTTTCAGCATCATCCGCAAACGAAACCAGTTTGGCGGCATAGGTTTTCTCACCCAGCCGGTCGATCAGATCGAGTTGCAGTTCAAGCCAGGCCTTATGCCCCTCTTCATCAAGGACAATCTGTTCGAAAAGAACCCGCGTTCCGATATCGCCAAGTTCGGCGGCATGCTGCGCGGCTTCTGTATAGACCTGAATTGCTTCTTCTTCGTCTGCAAGGTCCGCGCGGAACATACCGGGCAGCGTTTCCGCCATTTGCGGCGGTTTGTCGAATTGCAGCTCGGGCACCGCCTTGAGAAACATCAGGCGTTCGAGGAAACGGTCGGAATGGCCGATCTCCTCCGCCATTTCCTCGCGCATATTCCCGGCCAGTTTCGTCAGCCCCCAATCGTCGAGCGTATGGGCGTGAAGCTGGTATTGATGCGCGGCGGTCATCTCCATGTTCACGGCGCGTTGCAGATACGCGATGATCTTTGCGTTTGTCATGGATGTCATATCCTTTCTGATCTGAAGCTACGGTTTTCCGAGGTCATCGCGTGTCCGGTTGCTGCCGATCAGCGATTCAAGCGTATAGACAAGGATCGCCATACCGATTGCGCCCACCAAGGCGATGCAGGACAAAACGGTGACGTCGATCGGCCCGCCGATATCCGACAGGCGGGATTTCGTCATCGCCATCACGAACCAGACCGCCAGAACCGCGCCGACAGGCATGGAAAGCTGGGCAAACAGGAATTTTCTCCAGCTGACCGCCCGGTCGCGGATCAGAACGTAAAGATAGGCCAGCGTCACCAAGCTGGCCCCGACGACCATTGCCCAGAAGAGCCCACGGCCAAATATCTCTTCAAAAACCGCGATCAGGGTTTCAAATGTCAGGTCTTGCATATTCTGCCCTCCTCAGGCCCGGCCGCGCAGCATGGCGTTATAGGTGGCTTTCAGCGCCACCTCTTTCATCAGCCAACTGATCCAGAGTTCCTCCAGCGGTGCGATGACGCCGGGAAAGGAGGGCACGAGATTATCATGATAGTCGAACTCCACGAGCATGGCGCGACCGATACGGGTGATGAGCGGGCAGGAGGTGTAGCCGTCATAGGTCAACGTGCCGTCGCGTCCCTGAATGGCGGCGACAAGGTGGTCTTCGACGACCGGCACCTGCCATTTGACCGATGCGGCGGTCTTGCCCTTCGGCACACCGGCAACGTCGCCCAGGGCGAAAACCTCGGGGTAGCGAAGATGTCGCAGGGTCTGCATATCCGCTTCGACCCAACCCTGATCGGTCCAGCGATCCGCCCAGGCGAGGCCCGATTGGGGAACAAATTCCGGCGCCCGCTGCGGCGGAACGATATGGATATAGTCGTAATCCATATCTTCCTGCCCGGTCTCTGTGGCGAAAATGGCGCGTTTCGCCCCGGCGTCGATCCCGATCAGACTCCGGTTCATCAAAGTGTCGATGCCGCGATCGTTGAACAGCATCCGAACCTTCTCGGCCACGATGGGAACGCCAAACAGCGAAGATTGCGGCGCGGCATAGATCATGTTCGTTTGCGCCGCGTTACCCGCCCGGCGGGCAATGTCGTCGATCAGGAACGTATGTTTGAGCGGCGCGCCGGCGCATTTCATTTCGGTTGCGGGCCGGGTAAAAATCCCGGTGCCGCCCTCTTCGGCAAAGCGGCCCGCTGCGTTCCATGTGCGCGCAGCATAGTCGGGTCCTGCATAAAGCGCGCCGATCCCGTTCTCACCCACCATATCGAGGCTGAAGCCATCGATAGCCCCATGATCCAGAACCAGCCCCGGTGCGACGACCAGCCAGTCATAGCCCAGCGTTTGCCCGTTATCGGTCGAAACGGTCCTGGCCTCCGGGTCCACGGCTGTCACGCTTTCACGCAGCCAGGTGACACCCTCCGGCAGCCATTGCGACGTCTTCGACACCACGTAGCCCGAAGGTTTCAGACCCGCTGCCACCAGCGTCAGACCAGGCTGATAAAGATGGTCCTGCCGGGGGTCGATCACCGTGATCTTTGCACCGTCAAGGCGGCGCATCAGCCGGTTCGTTAGGGCGGTGCCAGCGGCACCCGCCCCGATGATGACGATCCGTGCCGATGTCCGGATCGGGGTGGTACTGGTCGCGTCCTCCGCCACGACCAGTGTCGCTGACATGCTACCCGCCATTGCTGCGGTCAGGAATTGCCTTCTGTCCATTCTCTTCCTCCTCCTCCGGCAGGCTCTGCCGGGGGTGCCTTATTTGCTGGCGCCTGCACCGACAGGCGCATCGGTCTCATCCGCGAGTTCTCGGTCGCGCCGGATTTCCAGCCACATTGCGTTCATGACCGCGAAAATCGCCGCGAGCGGAAGGCCAAGCAGCCAGGCGAAATACCACATGATCTGAGTTCCTTTTTTCTTAGTAGGCGGTGTCGGAGTTCTCGGTGACATCGGCCTCGGTGACCTTGCCCCAGAGCACTTTGTAGACCCAGGCGGTGTAGGCGAGGATCAGCGGCATGAAGATCACCGTGCAGATCAGCATGATGAAAAGCGTCTGATGCGATGACGATGAATCCCAGACGGTCAGCGAACTGTTCGGGTCGGCAGATGACGGCAGGATGAAGGGGAACATCGTCAAACCGACGGAAGAAATGATGCCGGTAATCCCCAGTTTCGACCAGAGCAGCGTTGAAACCTCGCGCCCGGCGGTCAGACCACGCAGAGCCATTGCGATACCTGCGAAGCCCATCACCGGCGCGATCACGATCCACGGGCGCGCGCCATAGGCTGATAACCAGGATCCGCCACGGCTCACCTCGGAATACAGGGGGTTTGATGGCCCGTCAGTGACAACCTCCCCTGCCAGCACAAAGCCATCGACCCCGAAGGCCAGCCAGAGGCCCGCCAGAGCATAGCCGCCCATTGCCACAAGGCCCGCGACAACGCCGATATGCCGCGCCCGGACTGCGACGGCACCCTCAGCCTTGAGGTTCAGCCAGGCCGCGCCATGCATCAGCAGCATTGAGAAAGACACGACGCCCGCCAGAAGCGCGAAGGGGTGCAACAATCCAATGAACTTCATCAGGAAATTGCCGTCATAGCGTGGCATCAGCATGTCGGTCAGGTAGAACGGCACGCCCAGAAGGACATTGCCCACAGCCACCCCGAAAAGCAGTGCCGGAACGGCGCCGCCTGCGAACAACGCCCAATCCCATCGGCTCCGCCATGCCGTGCCTTCGCGTTTGGAGCGGTACTTGAAGGCCACGGGCCGCACGATAAACGCCGCAAGCAGGACGAACATCGCCAGATAGAACCCTGAGAAACTGACCGCATAAAGCGGCGGCCAAGCAGCAAAGATCGCGCCGCCGCCAAGGACGAACCAGACCTGATTTCCTTCCCAGACGGGGCCGACCGTGTTGATGGCCACCCGCCGCTCCACGTTGGTTTTTGCGACGAAGGGCAGAAGCGCGCCGACGCCCATGTCAAACCCGTCGGTCAGGGCAAAGCCGATCAGCAGAACGCCCAGAAGCCCCCACCAGATCACGCGCAGAATCTCGTAGTCGATCAATTCATAGAGGATCATCGGTCTTACTCCGCTGGGGTTGCAGTTTTGTCGACGGGGGCAAAGGGTCCCTGCCCATCATGGGTGCGCAGGCGATGTGTGTGACGGGCCTCCCAGGCCTCCGTCTCGGCCACATCCTGGAACGGACCCTTGCGGATGTATTTCAGCATCAGGCCCATCTCGACCACGAACAGGACCGAGTAGAACAGCATGAAGCCCGCCAGCGTGATCAGAAGATCCTGAATGCTCAGATGGCTGACAGACAGGGCCGTGGGCAGGACGCCGTCGACGGTCCAGGGCTGGCGGCCATATTCCGCAACGAACCACCCCATTTCTGCCGCGATCCACGGTGTCGGGATCGCCACGACGGCGGCCCATAACGCCCATCCCGGATAGGTCTGCCCCCTGAAGGATGAGCGATAGACGAAATATGCCATCACGCCGATGAATGCGAAGCCAAGGCCGACCATGATCCGGAAGGACCAGAACAACGGCCAGACGGTCGGGACGGTATCACCGGCGGCCCGGGAAATCTGTTCGGGTGTCGCATCGCGCGGATCGTCCACATAGCGCAAAAGAAGATACGCAAATCCAAGATCGGCGGAATGTTCTTCGAAACGCGCCCGTATCTCTGGCGGTGTGGCGGCGCGCTGTTCCCGGATGGTCTGAAGCGCGTCATAGGCGATGATACCGCTGTCGATGCGCGCCTGCGCCTCTGCGGTCAGATCGCTTATTCCCGGCATTTCCCGTGTCAGCGAACGCGTTCCGATCAGCCCCATGACCCAGGGGATTTCCACGGCATAATGTGTTTCGCGCGCCGCCTGATCGGGAAACCCGATCAGCGTAAAAGGTGCGGGGGCGTCGTGGGTCTCCCACATGGCCTCGATCGCGGCCAGTTTCATACGCTGGGTGTGGCTTGCGGAATAGCCGGATTCGTCGCCAAGGACGACCACGGAGAGTGCCGAGGCAAGGCCGAATGATGCGGCGATGGTGACCGACCGGCGCGCCAGTTCCACATGGCGGTTCTTCAGCAGATACCAGGCGGAAACCCCCAGAACGAAGACTGCTGCCGTGACATAGCCCGCCGAAACTGTATGCACGAACTTCGCCTGTGCCACCTCATTGAAGAGAACTTCGGAAAAGGAGGTCATTTCCATGCGCATGGTTTCGGGGTTGAATTCCGCACCGACCGGGTTCTGCATCCAGCCATTCGCGATCAGGATCCAGAGCGCCGAGAAATTCGAACCAAGCGCGACAAGCCACGCCACGACCAGATGCTGAACCTTGCTGAGCCTGTCCCAGCCGAAAAAGAACAGCCCGACGAAGGTGGCCTCAAGGAAGAAAGCCATCAGCCCTTCAATGGCCAGCGGCGCCCCGAAGATGTCGCCCACATAATGGCTGTAATAGCTCCAGTTCATCCCGAACTGGAATTCCATGGTGATCCCGGTGGCGACGCCGATGGCAAAATTGATCCCGAACAACATGCCCCAGAATTTGGTCATCTGCCGCCAGACCGGACGGCCGGTCATGACATAGACGGTCTCCATGATCGCCACGATGACCGACAAGCCCAGCGTCAGCGGGACAAACAAAAAGTGATACATAGCCGTCATCGCGAATTGCAGGCGCGATAGCTCGACAATATCCAGTTCCATACGAAACTCTCCTGACAGGCGCCCGGCCTCTGTTCTGATGTGTGCGGGCGCGAAGGCAGCGTTGGATCTGCCTGTCATCAAGTCCGATTCCGGCGTCCCAACACTTCGGGCGGCAAGATAGATCGGCCTAAGGGAAAGCTTTGGTGACTTCGTCACCAATATCGGGGATCAACCGGATATTTTTCCGAACATCAGGTGATCTGTTCCGTGTTGCCGGGCCATAACGATCAGAGTTTTCGGTAAGGCGCGCCGAACCCGCCTCGTCGCGTGCTATGGCACAATGCTTGAAAATGATGGGTGAAAGGCCAATGCAAAATCGGCCTTGGGGCCTGCCTTGCCCATTTAAATAGAAACACCTGTCAAATTTGTCGGGTCAATGCCTGATGCCCGCGGCAATGATCCGGCCTGACTGTGCATGACGAGGTGTTTTCCGGCCCCTTTTTGGGGGCCGGATTAGGTCTCTATCTCATTCCGCGGGAACGAATTGACTGGCGGGGAGCCTGCCAAAATGGCGCCGGTTCAGCATGAACAGCAAAAGGATCATCGCGATCTGGCTGGCAATCGCCAGCGAGGTCAGCGCCCAGTAGACAGCGCCGAATTGGTCAATCAGCCCGGCACCTACCAAGCCCTTGTTAACCCAAAAATGCAGCATGACACTGACGGCAACACCGGGACAAACCAGCGCGTAGGAGCCAGCGGAGCTTTGCCCCTTGCGCAAGTAGGTCCCGGCATAGCTCTGCCGCTTAAGAACTGACAGGCCAAGCGCCACGAATGCCAACTGAACCGCAAGGATCGTTGTGGTCAGCTGCAGGTTGTCCGCAAGGCCGGAATGGGCGTCAAAGCTGGTATGCAGCCCATGTTCCTGCCGCGTGGTCATGATCCCCAGAACCGTCAGGATCGGAACGACAACCATCAGCGTGGGCGCGCTTTCCCGTGAAATTCCATAGCGCAACATTGGGCCGACCGCGACGATTGCCGCGATCAGCGCGTAAAGGCCCGCAATCGTGCCGAGTGCTATCGACAACACCAGCGAAACGCCCACGGTCGCCGGAACGGTACTCATCGCCGCCGGAGCCGAGAGACCCACAGCGATCATGGCCAGTGCAAAAGCAGGCAGAAGCTGGGCAAAAGAGTTTTTCGCAGCAAGATCAAAGGCGCCGCCATTGCTGAGCACCCGGACGAGAAAACGGCCGATGCGGCGAAACGCCAGCCAGGCGATCAGCGTGAATGCGATCATTGCCAACGGGAAAAGATACTCAACGACGCTCCATAGTCCGGGCACAAAGACAAGGGCCAGAATGAACCCGGCATTCACCGTCATCGCCAGCGCCAGCGGCATTGCCAGAAGCTGGGTTTCGCCGTTGGAAACGGCCAATTTCGCAAAGGCCTCCGTTCTCCGGAATTCCGCAAAACGGGCCAGGTTCCAGATCAACAGCTTGATATTCAGGAACGCAAAGCCGGCAATTCCGACGATGGCAACGGTGATGGTGGCCTTTAACGGCAGCGGGCCGCCTGAAAAGGCGGCTGCGATGTCCTCGAATACCGGAACAGGCTGGCCGGGATGCGGTATCCAGAACATCAGAAACATGAAGAAGGAAACGGCAAGCCCGCCCGCTCCGAGCGACGCGAGAAAATATTGCGGGGACCAGTTGTCAGCAGGTCGATGATTGGCTGTTGTCATGGCAGTTCTCCATCGATGATGGATATTGATGCCACGCCATTGCGCCGGGCGACGGTGACATGGTCACCAAACAAGGGGCGGAGCCGTAGGGTCGGGATGCACGACTGGTCATAGAGCCGGCCCGGCCACGGAATCCCAGACTTGGCTGTTGTTACGCCGCAAAGCGACCGGGTGCAGCTATCTTCGCCTTCGTTCGTCGATCTTAGTGTCAGCAAGCGGGGCTGTACGAAGCTTCTGCGAGTTTTGGGGATAGTGGCCAGATTGCGCGCAGCCATTCGACTGGAGGTCTGTGAAGCCCGGTCGAAATGCTGCCTCACTGAAGAATTGCCGCCTCGGCGGATTGCCACGCAGCATCGTGAGTTTCCGGCGACTCAGGAAATGCCCGGTCATGTTTGGTTAGGCTGACCTGGTCTAGATCGGAAAGGTTCACTGCCCGGTCATCCATTATCCCATCATGGATGGCAACATTGAGAAAGGCATCGTCGGTAAATCAACCCTTCGTCTCAGGTTGATGTAGGAATGCTAGGGCAGAGGTGAACTGTTAAGTTCACCTCTGCCACGGACCTTAACCTCGCATCGCAAATCGCTTTGGCCGGTATCAGAAGCGGGTTTCCAGCCTCATCCCGATTTCGCGACGATCTCCGACAGAGGCAAAGGCTCCGGGGCCGTATTCATAGGTGTAGTATTCCTTGTCGAACAGATTGGTTGCGTAGGCTGTCAGCTTCGCATTGTCCCAGCCATACCCTGCTGCGAGATCGACGGTTCCGAAACCGCTCAACTCGACAGGCTGCGGGACACCGGTTTCCAGCCGCGAGAGCGAACTGCTCTGCATTCGCAGATTGCCGTTTGCGAACCATCCGGTATCTCCGCCCCAGGCGAAGCCAAGCGCCAGATTGCGCGACGGCGCGCCGGGAAAATCGAGGCCGGTGAAATCGTCATTGCCGACGCGGAAATCCTTGAACTCGGTCTGCAGCAGACCCAGCGAGGCGGTGATGTCCAGCATATCGGTTGCCGCGTAAGCAAGCTCGACCTCGGCACCATAGGATTTGGACTCGCCCGCATTGGCAATGATTGCCGACGCCGAACTGTTCGGGTCCTGACGCAGTTCGACCTGCTGATCGTCCCAGCTCTGGTGGAAGATATTCGCCCCGACCCGCAGCCGGTCATCCATGAAGCGGCCACGCCATGCCAGTTCGATATTGCCGGTTCGCTCGGCGTCATATTCATATTCCGACCCGTCAGAGGCGCGAATGCCCGCTCCACCCGGGCGATAACCTTCCTGATAGATCAGGGTCACCGACTGATTTGCGCCGAAATCATAGCCGACGCCGATCTTCGGAATGAAAACCGTATCGCTGAAATCATTGCTGATATCCGACACAAGCGCGCCATTGTCATAGACCACGCCGGACTGTTCCTGCTCGAACTTATCGAGACGTCCGCCAGCAATCACCCGAAGACCCGACGCAAAGCGATATTCCGCCTCGCCGAAAAGCGCGTAATTGGTCAGCTTCGCCTCGTTTTCGGTCTGCGCGAAGCTCAGCAGGGTCTGGTTGCGGAACGCATCCTGAGTTTCGCGCGCCGCATAGCCGCCAGCGACCCAGCGAAGCGCGCCGTCATCGTAATTCAGCCGGATTTCCTGACTGTAAAGCTTGTCCGTGAACGCGCCCTCGGTCGTCAGGGATTCGTTCTTCATGCCGAAATTGATCGAATTGCGGGTGATGGTGGATTCTGTCCAGCCGGTTTGTGCGGTCAACCGCAGAACATCGCTGAAGTCATGGGTAAGCTCGATGCCGAAATTATTGACGTAGCCCTCGCGCACTTCCTGAAAGACCGGCAGCGTGGTCAATCCGAAACCGCGATAATAATCCGGCAGGATATCGCCCCAGATATCGCCGCGCCGCGCATCATAGGATGGCGCGCCGGTCGACCAGTAGGGGCCAGCGATGTCATTCTGCGTCTGTCCGTCGAAGCTGCGCGAATAGCTGACGATGACCTGCGTGTTATTATCCTGTGTCGGCAGCCACAGCAGCTTGCCACCCAGCGTCCAGTAATCATCCGTGACATAGTCGTCATAGCTGTCGAAGGCGCGGTAGGACGGATAATTCAGATCGCTGTCCTTCTCGGACCATTCGCCCCGCACGCGGTAGGCAAGGCGGTCGCCGATCGCATCGCCGAAGGCCAGACCGATCTGCTTGTGGTTGTCGGAGCCATAGGTCACCTGCGCCGCGCCGGACCGGGCAAATTCCGGGTCTTTCGTGCGCAGATAGACCGCGCCCGCCAGCGCCGCGCGTCCGGAAAGGGTGGATTGCGGACCGCGGTAGACTTCCAGCTGTTCGGTGTCGAACGTGCCGCGCACGCCGCGCCTTGTGCCCTGAACCGTCTGCTGCACACCGTCGACATAGAACGACGCCAGCGGCGCACCCAGCCCGCCCGGCGTCAATCCTTCGGAATTCACGCCGCGCAGCACGAAGCCGGTATCGGTCCAGTCACCCGTGCTGACATTGGCCATGTTGCGGAAAGCATCGGTCACGGTCTGCGTCGTCGGCCGCTCCAGCTGCCTTGCATCGGCGATGGCAACGCTTGAATTGCTGTCCTCCGCAACCGTGGTCGTCCGGTCGCCATAGATCACGATGGTGTCGAGTAGAATAGGCTCTCCTACCTGCGCATGGGCCTGTCCGATTGCGAGCGCGGACACAGTTCCGAGAATGATCGTAAGGCGAAGTTTGCGGTCCAAATTAAGCTCTCCTGTCTGAAATAGCGTCTCGCTCCGGCGGAGTGACAGATTCCTGACAAAAATACATGGAATTAGCTTCAGGTAATCCCCCTTTCGGAAATGCGGGGTCAAAGAAGCACTTGTTGTTGCGAAAATCACATAGCCATGCGGGGCGTTTGCGTCTGACGCGGTACACATAAGGGTGCGCCGCTTTCGGGGTCCGTGATGACGGTGACGGAGACGCCGAACACCTCCAGCACCGATGCGGAGGTCATCACCTCCTCGGGCCGGCCCTCACCTTGAAGCCTGCCATCGCGCAGCAGGACAAGCCGATCTGCATATCGCGAGGCCTGATTGAGGTCGTGCAGAACGGCGATCACCGTATTGCCACGTTCCTCGACAAGGCGCCGCAGCAATTCCAGCAACTCGATCTGATGGGCGAGGTCGAGATAGGTCGTCGGCTCATCCAGCAGCAGGACTTCGCCCTGCTGGGCGAGTGTCATTGCAATCCATGCGCGCTGTCGCTGTCCGCCGGACAGGCTGTCCAGCCGACGGTCCCGCAAATGCGCAACTGAGGTCAGGTTCAGCGCGTCTTCGACGGCGGCGCTATCCTCTTCCCGCCAGCCGCCGAACAGGGGGCGATGTGGGTAGCGGCCCTGACGAACGAGGTCGCAGACGGTCATCCCTTCCGGTGCCTGTGCGCCCTGAGCCAGATATCCGATGCGCCGCGCGATGGCTTTCGGCGAAAGCCGTGCCAGTTCCGTCCCGTCCAGCAAGACCGTGCCGCTTTCCAGCCGTTGAAGCCCTGCCAGACTGCGCAGAATGGTGGATTTGCCCGAACCGTTCGGCCCCAGAAGCGCCGTGAACTGCCCGCGCGGAATCCCTAGGCTCAGGGAATCCACGACCGGCTTGCCCCCATAGCCGATACGGACATCCCGCAATTCAAGGGGATAGGCGGGATCAGTCATGCCGTCGCCTCCAGAGAAGATAGCCAAAGAACGGGGCGCCAAGCAAAGCGGTGAACAGCCCGACCGGCAGTTGAATGGGTGGCATGATCCGCCTTGCGGCAAGATCAGCACTCAGCACCAGAAGCGCGCCGATCAGGGCCGATGCCGGTATGAGCCGCCGATGCGGATGCCCGACCAGACGTCGTGCGATATGCGGCGCGGCAAGGCCGACAAAGGCTATCAGACCTGCCGCCGCAACCGCCGCACCCGACAGCAAGGCGCAGATCAGCACGGCCAGCCCTCGCACCGTGTCGACGCGCTGGCCCAGACCTTGCGCGACGGTGTCCCCGAAGGCGATCAGATCCAACTCTCGCGCCAGCAGCCATGCCGCCAGCAGACCGGGCAGGGCCCATATCGCCAGCATCTGCACCCGTTCCCAGCGGCTGTCCTGCAGACTGCCCGCCAGCCAGATCATCGCGCGCTGCACCGCTGCCGCGTCGCCAAAGGTTGAAATGAAGCTGGCCGCCGCCCCGGCCATTGCAGACAGCCCGACCCCGATCAGGATGATCCGCATCGAGCTTGCCCCGTCCCGCCAGGACAGCAGGTAGATCGCCACAGCCATGCCGAGCGCCCCGGCAAAGGTCAGCCAGGGCAGCAGACTTTCGGGCAAAGCCCGGATCTGGACGATGACCAGAACCGCCGCGAGTGCCGCACCTGCGTTGATGCCCAGCAATCCCGGCTCTGCCAGCGGGTTCCGCATCACCGCCTGACAGACCGCGCCCGCCGTACCGAGTGCCGCCCCGACGAGCGTGGCCATCACGGCGCGTGGCAGCCGTAGCCCGGTGACGATCATTTGCGGCGCGGGCAGGGCCTCTCCGCGCAAGGCCGCCAGCACATCGGTCAGCGGCACCGGCTGATTGCCCAGCATCAGGGCCAGCAGAAAGATCGCCGAGGTCATAAGGATCAGGCTTGCCCAGACGACCTTCATGCGGCGGCTCCGCTTCGGCGGCGTGCCAGCCAGATAAAGAAGGGCGCACCGATCAGCGCCATCGTGATGCCCAGCGGCACATCCACGCCCAATGCCGCGCGTGGCAGCGTATCCCCGATCAATGCCAGCCCGGCGCCACCAAGCGCGGCGAATGGCAGGATCAGGCGGTAATCCGGCCCGACGCTCAGCCGCACGATATGGGGAACGACCAGTCCGACAAAACCAAGCGGCCCGGCGATGGCCACCGATCCACCGGCCAGCCCGACGACCAGAACCGCCGACAGGATACGCCACATTGCCGGGTTTTGACCAAGCGCCTGCGAGGTCTCCGCCCCAAGGCTCAGCGCGGTGAACTGCTCCCGCAACAGCAGGGCGGCGATCAGCGCAGCCATGAGCCACGGCAGGACCGGAAGGATTTGCGACATCTGCCGGTTCCGCAGGCTGCCCGCCGTCCAAAGCCGCACCACATCCATCGTCTGGGCATCAAGGATCAGCACCGACATGGTCAGCGCGCCCAGAAATGTTGCGACCACGACGCCCGCCAGCACCAGTTTCAGCGGCGTGGCGCCGCTCCGACCCGCGGCGCCGAGGGTGTAGACGGCGACGGCGGCAAGTGCCGCCCCCAGAAACGCCGCCCACATCAGCTGTCCGCCCCCGCTGATCCCGATGAGCGAGATCGCCAGCACCACGGCAAAGCTCGCCCCGGCATTGACACCCAGCAAGCCCGGTTCGGCCAGTGGATTGCCGGTGACGGCCTGCATGATTGCGCCCGCGACAGCGAGCGCCGCACCTGCCGAGATCGCCGCGATGACGCGCGGCAGGCGAACGGTTCGGATGACGATGTCAGCGCGCTCGTCCGCAGGCGATAAAAGCGCCTGCATCGCCCGGTGCAGCGAGATATCGGACGACCCGACGGTGAGCGCCCAAAGCGCCAGCACCACCAGCGCAAACAGCGACAGTGCAGTCAAAGCAGCGTATCCAGGTCTCACGGAGCGTCGATCACATATTTTTCCAGATCGTCCAGCACCCGATTGGCCGAGGCGAGGCCGCTGAACTCCATCCATGTCGCAGCGTCGACGCGATGCACATTGCCGGACTGAACCGCAGGCAGCATCTGCCAAAGCGGGTTGGACAGCACCTCTTCATGACGGCCGTCCTTGTCGGAATCATTGGTGCCGCCCACGATGTAAAGCAACACATCACCATCCAGCTCCGCCAGTTCTTCCCAGTCCGGGCGCTTCATCGACAGCGAGGGATCATCCGTCGTTTCGTATTCGGTGCGGGTGACGCCCGCCTGTTTCATCACCTCGAAGGGGGCATAGCTTTGCGGCGCATCCAGATAGACCTGAAAGTCCCAAGAGGTGATCCGCAGCACGGAAACCGTCTTGTCGGGCATCCGGTCGCGGATATCGGCAAGCCTTGCGTCATAAGCCTGCATCTTTTCTGCAATCTCGTCTTCCCGGCCGGTGAATTCGGCCAGCAAGGAGTAAAACGCCCGCCAGTCGATATCCGTATAAAGCAGCGTCGGCGCAAGCTGGGAAAGCTGCGGATAAACCCCGCTCGCCATCGATTCACTGCCGACAAAGGCGAGGATCATGTCCGGCTGCAACGCGACGATGGTCTCAAGGCTCGGTTCGGTGACAAAGCCGATGCTGGTCACATCGGCCGCTTCGGCACGGGATTTCAGCCCGTCATCGCTCATCCGGTCCAGCGGCGCACCGATGATCGGCAGGCCGACATCCATACCGATACCAAGGCCAAAGCTGGCATCCAGCACCACCACACGCTGAGGCGCCGATGGCACGCAGAGCGGGCCGGCATAGACGCCCTCATCCTCCAGCAAGCGCCCGTCGCAGGCGAGAGCCGGCATCGCGCCTGCCAACAGAGTTGCGGCCCCGATCAACAGCCATCTGCACATGTTCTTTCCCAATCCTGCTGACCTCTATCAGTGCGGCGCGTCTTGCAAATACCGCGCGAGACGTGGCAAGAAATAACCAAGTATTCAAGTAAGGAATAGCCCTCATGGCGACCGATCAGCAAGAAAGCTTGCACAAATTGACGCGGCATTCCGCGACCGTGGCCATGCCCTTGGAGAATTTGCTGAGCGCGCTTCGTCCGGCTGCGGAAGTGATGGGACTGCCGCTGGCGCAGAAGAAGGATCGCGCCGAGATCGCACTGGAAGACGCGACGCTGACCGTGGCGGCGGCGCGTGACACAAGTCTGGTTACAATCGCGGCGACTTCAGATGCGCGGCTGGCCACCCTGCGAGAAACGGTCAATTTCTATTTCGAGCAGCTTAAACTGCCCGTATCTCTGCAATGGGCTGCGGACAGAACCGGCGGGCGTCCGGCGAACCTCATGATAGGGACCATCATCGCCAATGATCGCCTGTCGCCCTCGTTCCAGCGGTTGCGGATCAGCGGTGATTTCAGCCGGTTCGCCTCGGAGGGTCTGCATTTTCGCCTGATTTTCGGCCCAGAGGGCGCGGACTGGCCTTCGGCGGATGCAACCGGTGCCACCCATTGGCCGGGCGGGATCGATAGCTGGCACCGTCCGCCCTATACGGTGCGCGCCATTGATCCGGACTGTGGCTGGATCGACATCGACGTGTTTCTGCATGATGGCGGTCGGGTCACTGAATGGCTGACCCGTGCCGCAATCGGCGATATCGTGGCTATAACAGGCCCGGGCGGCAAGGTTCCGGGCGTTGCGGGCTGGATTGGATATATCGGCGACGAAACCGCCTTGCCGGTCATTGCACGCATGCTGGAAGGGCTGCCCGCCGACACCACCGGACAAGCGCTGATCTTTGTGCAGGATCCGAAAGATGCTCAGGATATCAGACATCCCGAGGGTGTGGACCTTCGCTGGATGGTTCATGGTGAGCATGGCACACCTCTGGACGCGCTGAACATGCTGAACCCGCCAGAGGTGGACCGCTTTGTCTTCTTCGCCGCAGAACGCGCGGCATCCATCGCCGCCAGGGAATATTTGTCGCGAAACGGGTTTGAGCGAGGCGAGTACCACGCTGCGGCCTATTGGACCGAAGCCTGGGTCCCGCCATCAACACAGGTGGCGAGACTGCAAAGACGAACGGCGCAAGTTCCATAACCGTAGGGCAGGGCGGTCGGCATCCATCTGAAAAAAATGGTGTTTCGGCGGTGCCGGGTGAAGACATCGCCGCGAGTGAAACATTTCGGCAACATGGATGTCTGCGTCAAAATTGCGCAATTGATTTACCAAAGTAATTTTGTCAGGTATCCGCCGATAAAAAAGTGACAGGTTACCATGATGCTCAAATCTCATTCTCTTCCGCTTTATGGCGCAAGCATGGTGGCCCTGCTGGCCGCTTCGGCGGGCGCTCAGGATATGCAGGATGTCATTGTCCTTGATACAATCACGCTGACGGCAACGACCGGCGTTTCGGTACAGCCCGAAGGCTACGTTGCCCCTTATGCACAGGCGGCGACCAAGTCCGACACACCGATTGCCGAGATGCAACAATCCGTTTCCGTCATCACGACCGATCAGATCGAAGATCAGGGGGCGCAGAATCTGGGTCAGGCATTGGGCTACACCGCTGGCGTTCATGCCCAGCCCTTCGGTATCGACCCCCGCTTTGACACGCCCTATATCCGGGGCTTCCGGGCTGACAACGCGCAATATGTGAACGGTTTGCGTCAGGGCCGCTACTTCGGCGCGATCGGTCAGGAACTCTACGGGATGCAGCAGATCGAAGTTCTGCGCGGACCGTCATCGTCGCTCTATGGTGCCGGGTCTCCGCTTGGCGTGGTGAACATGGTGCAGAAACGCGCCCAGGCTTATGATTTTGCCGAGGCCGGTATCGGCTATGACAGCAATCAGAGCAGTCAGGTGTTTTTCGACGTGAACCGGGCGCCGTCCGACGTGCTGTCCTGGCGACTGACGGGCATCGGACGTGACGACAGCACGCAGATCGAGGATCTGACGAACGAACGCGGCTACCTCGCCGGTGCGCTTCGCTGGTCGCCCGATGGCGCGACGACCATCGACCTGATGGCAAACTACTCCAAGGATGCGCCCAGCTCGCCGACCGGTGTGCCGTTTGCCCTGACGCAGACCGCCGACGGTGACGATCTGCGCGATCTCTACACCGGGCAAAAGGACTGGGATGACAGCGACCGGACATCGGCAAGCGTCAGCCTGGAACTCAGCCACGAGATGGATAACGGCTGGAAGCTGAGCCAGGGCTTCCGCTACGAGAAACTCGACTGGGACTATCGCAGCACCTATGCCAGCGCGGTCACCGGCGCCGATACGTTCAGCCGCGGTTCCAGTCGGCAGAGCGAGGACAGCGAAACGATCAGCGTGGACACCCGCCTGTCGGGCGAGGCCATGACGGGGCAGGCCGTTCACAAGCTGCTGTTCGGTCTCGATATCCGTCACTACGATGCCTTTGAGAGCAGCCAGTTTGGCACTGCGGCCGAATTGAACTGGCGCAATCCGGATTATCACGCCGGTGCCCGCAGCTTCTTCGGAACGCCAAACGCCGGCAGTTCGCTGCTGCGTCAGGCTGGCGTCTATGCGCAGGATGAAATCGAATATGGCAACTGGCGCGGCTCGCTGGGCCTGCGTTACGATTGGGTCGAGCAGACCGGCGAACGCTATGGCCGCGTGTCCGAATACAAGGACAATCAGGTCACAGGCCGGGTCGGTCTGGCCTATGCCATGGCAAATGGTGTCACGCCTTATCTCAGCTATTCCACATCCTTCGATCCGCAGGCCGGGCAGAATATCGACGGCGATGCCCTGCTGCCGACCGAGGGCGAACAGTGGGAGCTTGGCGTCAAATATCAGCCCACGGCTTTCGACGGGCTGATCACGGCCTCGCTTTACGATATGCGTCAGACCAATGTTAACCGGACCGTCGAGGAAGGCGGGATCCGTGGCACCCGCCAGATCGGCGAGGTCAAATCGCGCGGCTTTGAGATCGAGGCGACAGCCGAAATCGCGGATGGCTGGAAGCTGCGGGGCGGCTATTCCTATAATGAGACCGAACAGGTCGCGCCCTCCGATGATCCCTTGAACGGCAATGAACTGGCAGATGCGCCGAACCATATCGCCAGCATCTGGCTCGACCGCGACTTTGCGAATGGCCTGCGGGTCGGGGGCGGTATCCGGTATATCGGTGAGCGCTTCATCGATGCCGCAAATTCGGCTGAGCTGGACAGCGTGACCCTGGTCGATCTTGGGGCAAGCTACACCCGCGACAATATCGAGATGTCGCTGAATGCCACGAACCTCACCGATGAGGTTTATGTGGGCGCATGTGGTTACTCATATTGCTCTTATGGCGAAGGGCGGACAGTGTCGGCCAAAGTCGCTTATAAGTGGTGAGATTGCAGGCCCCAGCCTGTCGGCTCAACCGCCGCCATTTTCTGACTTCCGCCAGCATCACGCTGGCGGCGGGCTTGCCTTTGCGTGCCGCCAGACCTGCGCCACGGCTCGCCGCCATCGACTGGGCGATGCTGGAAACCGCAGTTGCCTTGGGGCATATGCCGGTCGCTGCCTGCGAACTGATCCGCTTTCGACAGGACGCGGTCGAGCCGGTAATCCCCGAAAACGTCACCGATCTGGGTCTGCGCGGAGCGCCGAATTTCGAATTGCTGCAACTGACGCGGCCCGACCTGATCCTGACCTCGCCCTACTACACGCAGTATCAGACGCGGCTGGAGCGACTGGCCCCGGTAGTGAACCTGCCCTTTTTCGAGCCCGGCCAGCCGCCCTTGCCCAAAGCCTTCGCGGCGCTGGATGGGCTGGCTGCGGCCATTGACGATCTGCCCGCAGCGCGCCGTGCCTCAGACGATGCGAATGCCGCGCTGGACGCCATCGCGCGCGAGCTGACCCCGTGGCAGGACCGCCCCGTCTGTCTGGTCAATATCGGCGATGCGCGGCATATGCGGGTCTTCGGGTTCGACAGCCTGTTCGGCAGCACGCTTGATCGGCTGGGGCTGGCGAATGCGTGGCAGGGCGGGACAAGTTTCAGCTTCATGGCCCCGGTCCCGATCCAGCGGCTTGCCGAGATGCCCGAGGCGCGGCTGATCAACATCGGCACGATCCCGCCCGAGGCGCAGCGCGGCCTTCGCCGCAGCGTGCTGTGGCAGGCCTTGCCGCAGGTGGCCGAAGGGCGCGTCCATCAACTGCCCGACATCAATGCCTTCGGGGCCGTGCCCTCGGCGCTGCGTTTCGCGCGGCTGCTGGCGGGGGCGATGGCCTCCGGCCCGGTGGCGGCGCTGTGATCGGGGGGCTGCGTCTTTGGCTGCCGCTGGCCGCACTGATGGCGGTGGCGCTGTGGCTGGTCGCGGCCCTGTCGCTGCTGCCACTGGCCCAATGGCCCGCGCTGCCGATGCGGCCCGATGCGATGAGCCTGCAGCAGATCATGCTGGGCTTTGGCCTGATGCCGCGTGGGGTGATCGCGGCCTTGGCGGGGGCCGCGCTTGGCCTGTCGGGCGCGATCCTGCAGGCGGTGCTGCGCAATCCGGTCGCCGATCCGACGACGCTGGGGATCTCATCCGGTGCGCAACTGGCGCTGGTTCTGGCGACGATCCTTGCGCCGGGGCTGCTGGAATTTGGCCGCTGGCCGGTCGCGATGGCAGGCGCCGGGCTGGCCGCCGCGCTGGTGCTGGCCATCGGCGCGCGGCGGGCATTTGCGCCGGTGACGATGGTGATCGCCGGGATGCTGGTCGCGATGACCGCCAGCGCCATCGCCACCGCCGTCACGCTGGCTCAGGGGCAATATCTGCTGTCGCTGGTGATCTGGAACGGCGGCTCTCTGGTCCAGCAGGACTGGTCGGGCGTCCGCGTGCTGGCGCTGGTGCTGGTGATCGGAGGTGCCGGGGCGGCGGTCCTCGCCCGGCCTCTGCGGGTGCTCTCGCTGGGGGCCGAGGGCGCGTCTGGGCTTGGCATGAACGTGGCGCTGGTGCGGCTGGCGGCGGTCGCGCTGGCGGTCTGGATCGCGGCCAGCGTTTCAGCAGAACTGGGGCTGATCGCCTTTGTCGGTCTTGCCGCGCCCGCGCTTGCCCGGACCATGGGCGCGCGCGGGATCGGGCCTTTGCTGGCGCTGTCGCCGCTGATCGGGGCGCTGATCCTGTCGATCTGCGACGGGCTGGTCCTGCTGATCGCCGGTCAGGCGGGCGAGATGTTCCCGACCGGCGCGCTGACCGGGCTGATCGGCGGCCCGCTGCTGATCTGGCTGCTGCCGCGTCTGCGCGGATCGACCCCGCCGGGAACCGAGGCCGCCGAGGGTCCCGCCCCGAGACGCGCCCATCCCCGTCGCTTGCTGATCGGGCTGGCGCTTGGGCTCGTCGTATCGGCGCTGATCCTTGTCTGGATCGGGCGCGTGCCGGATGGCTGGGCGGTGCTGGACCGTGACAGTTTCGCCGCCTTCCTGTCCATGCGCCTGCCGCGTTTGATCGCCGCCATATCTGCCGGGGCGGCGCTTGGCCTTGCCGGGGCGATCCTGCAACGGCTGACCGCCAACCCTCTGGCCTCGCCCGAGGTGCTGGGCGTGTCGGGTGGTGCCTCGCTGGGCTTTGCCTGCGCGGTCTATGTGGTGGCCGCGCCGACCGCGCCAATGCTGGCCGCAGGCACCATGGCGGGCGGCGCGGCTGCGCTGGCGCTGGTCGCGGCCTATGTCACCCGCCGCGACATGCCGCCCGAGCGGATACTGCTGGCCGGGATCGCGGTATCGGCGCTGGCCTCGGCGGTGCTGTCGGCGATGATGGCGCGGGGCGATGCGCGGGGCTGGGCGATCCTCAGCTGGCTGAGCGGGTCGTCCTCGGCGGTGCAGATGCCGGGCGCGCTGATGCTGGCGGCGGTGGCTTTGGCGCTGTGGGGCTTTGCCCTTGCCGCGCGGCGCTGGCTGGCGGTGCTGCCGCTGGGCGCGGGCGTTTCGGGCGGACTTGGCCTGCCGCTGAGCCGCGCACGGCTGGCGCTGATCCTGTTGGCGGGACTGGCGACGGGGGCGGCGACGGTGCTGGTCGGGCCCTTGTCCTTCGTCGGTCTGATGGCCCCGCATATGGCCCGGCGTCTGGGGCTGGCCCGCGCGTCCGATCACATCACCGGCGCGGCCCTGATCGGGGCGGCGCTGATGCTGCTGGCCGATTTCGGCGCGCGCATGGCCGGTTTCCCCTATGAATTGCCGCTTGGGCTGTTCGCCTCGCTGATCGGGGCGCCCTGGCTGATCTGGCTGATGATGAGGTCTGCGCGATGACTCTGTTCTCCCTGCAAAACCTGAGCGTGGATGTTCCGGGCCGCCGCCTGCTTGACGGGATCACGCTGGATTTGCCCGCCGGTCAGGCGATTGCGCTGATCGGGCATAACGGCTCGGGCAAATCCACGCTGCTGAAGGTGCTGGCACGGCAGATCGCGGCCTCGGGCGCGGTCCGTTTCGAAGGCCGCGCGCTGGCCGACTGGCCCGCCCGCGACTATGCCCGCCGTCTGGCCTTTCTGCCCCAGACCACGCCCCCGGCCGAGGGGATGCTGGTCCGCGAACTGGTCGCGCTTGGCCGCTATCCCTGGCATGGCGCGCTTGGCCGTTTCGGGCCGGACGATCACGCGGCGGTGGATCGCGCGATGCAGGAATGCGGCGTCACCGCCTTTGCCGACCGGCTGGTCGATACCTTGTCGGGGGGCGAGCGTCAGCGGGTCTGGCTTGCGATGATGGTCGCGCAGGAGGCCGGCACCCTGCTGCTGGACGAACCGATCAGCGCGCTGGACATCGCCCATCAGGTCGAGGTTCTGGCGCTGGTCCAGCGCATGTGCCGCGATCAGGGCCGCAGCGCCATCATCGTGCTGCATGAGGTGAACATGGCCGCCCGGTTCTGCGACCATATCGTCGCGATCAAGGGCGGGGGTCTGGCCATGCAGGGCAGCCCCGCCGACCTGATGCGGCCCGAGACCCTGCACAAGATCTATGGCCTGCCGATGCAGGTTCTGACAAAACCGGACGGCACCCCCGTTGCCATCCCCGCCTGAGGCCCCATGCTGCGCGAATTCTTTTGCGATTCAGAATTGGTGAAGAAAGGTCTGCCCGGATCGACGGGATAGACGACAAGATCGTCGGGTTATTCGCTGACGGGTTAACACTGCAAGACATCCAAGGCGCATCTGCTCGAACTCTATGGGCTGAAGTTATCGTCAGACCTGTTTAGCCCTGTCAGTGCCGCGTTCCGGACGTTAAGGTTCAGACCTGCATTATGCATCTGGTGCGCCATTTTCGGACTTCTACTTCTGGAGGGACCGCGAGGCCGTTGCCGCCGATCTGCGATGGATTTACAGCAACTAGGCCGACCCATCTGGCGATCCAAAAATTTAGAAAGGATGGCCGAAATGTCCGGGAATGGTTTGCAGCCCGCGATCAGTGCATCATAATGTTCGGCGACCGTTTCGACGCGTAAGTATCTGAAACCGCATGAACCGGGTCAGATACACAAAGTTCAGGACGCTCCCAAGAGCCTTCGACAAAACGATGCCGCAGGAACCGGACTGTCATGCTTTCGCCACGGTTAACCACCATCCTGCGAACTCGCTGGTGCCTCCGACGCATTGGCTGCTTCCCCGGCGAAGCAAAAAACGACCAAAGTTGAGATCCTATATTTCGCCTGCCTGTTCGGCTCGCCTGGCAATCAGCCGAATGCCCTCTTCGATCCTGTCCTCCCGGATCGAACCGTAGCCCAGACGGAAGAATGGACAGGGCAGGGGCGGCTCCTCGAAGAACACGGCGCCGGGCTCTATCAGCACGCTGTCCTTGCGCAGAACCCGTGCCAACGCGGCGCTGTCCGTGCCGTTCTGACCCCGGACCCATATGCTTGAGCCGCCATCGACAGGCGCGCCGGCGATCTGTAATGTCGTTTCGTGTAACGCCCGCTCCAGCACCCGGCGGCGTTGCTTCAGGGTTTCGCGCAACCGCACCAGATGGGCGTCGTAATGTCCCAAGGCGAGGAAATAAGCCGTGATCCGTTGCAGGTGGCTGGGGGCGTGGCGCAGCATTATCCGACGCAGCATCCGTGCCTGTTCGATCAGCGCGGTCGGCGCGACCATGTATCCGATCCGCAACCCCGGAAACAGAGATTTGGAGAAGCTGCCCAGATAGATGACGCGATCATCTGGGTCCATTGATTTCAGCGCCGGGGCGGGCGGCGACAGGTGAGACATGCCGAAATCGTAATCGTCCTCGATTATCAGGAAATCCTGCGCCGAGGCGCGGGCGATGAGATCACGCCGCCGCGCCGTCGGCATCGAAGCGCCGGTCGGGATGTGGTGGCTGGGCGTAACGATCACCAACCGCGTCTTGTCGGGCAAGGCTGCCGGGTCCAGTCCCATGTCATCGACCGGCAGAAAGGTGGTCGGGCTACGAGCGCGGCGCAGTGTCTCGGCGAAATCGGGATAACCCGGTTCCTCGGCAACGGCCAGCCGGTCCACGCGCGACAGCAATTCAACCGCCAGATACAACGCATTTTGTGCACCCAGCGTGACCAGAACCTCGTCCGGGCCAGCCCGAATACCGCGTCGGGGCAGTGTGTTGGAACAGATGTAGTCGATCAACAGCGGATCGTCGGCACCAAACCGGTCGGCAGCGAGATCGGCGAAATCCCGGGTGCCAAGCGCCCTTCTCGCGCAATCGCGCCAGGCGTTATGGTCAAACAGGGCGGGGTCGGCCTGACCGTAAATGAACGGATAGCGAAAGTCGCGCCAGTCTGCCGGCTTGCGGATCACCCTCCTCGGCATCTGGTGATCGGCCAGCCAGTCCTGCCAGTCGGGCGGCTTGCCGGACTGCGCGGCGGGGCGCGAGGCGCGTAGCCGGCGATGCGGCACGGTTTCGGCCACCGAAACCCCTGAACGCGGGGCGGCGCTCAGATAACCCTGGCTGATGAGATCCTGATAAACCAGCGTCACCGTCATCCGCGACAGACCAAGCTCCCGGGCAAGCTTGCGGCTGGACGGCAGCAGCGTCCCGGGCCGGGCCTGGCTTTCCAGAATGGCGCGCACGACGGCAGCTGCCAACCGGCCTTGCAGCGTCGGTGCCTCTGCTTCGCGCAGAAAGATTGCCTCGGCTGGGATACGGCTGCGCATCTGGACCTAAACTCCTCCGAAACTGGACATACAAAACGCCTGACATTTGCGCAAGATTGGCCGCCAGCCGCGTGGCTTAAATCCGGCATGACCGGATAAAAGGGAGGATAAAAATATGTATATAAACACGAAAATCGTGACCGGACTGACGTTTTCACTGGCCATGACAACTGCTGTTCACGCGGCCGAATACCGCATCGCAGTTGGCGATGGCGCTGGCGGTACGCAGGAAGCACTTGGCAACGCCTTCATCGCCGCGCTGGAGGAGCAATCGGGCGGTGAAATGACCGGCAAGCTGTTTCTGAACGGCCAGCTGGGCGATGAACAGGACACCGTGACCGCCGCTGCCACCGGCACGCTGGATTTCTCGATCCTCGCGATCAATAATATCACCCCGTTCTCGCCCTCTGTCGGGACGTTGACGCTTCCTTATGTTATTCTCAGCCAGGATGACGCTGAAACTGTGACACAGGGCGAAATCGGTCAGCAGATGATCGAGCAAACCATTGAAGATGCCGGGGTCCGCATCATCGGTTGGGGTTATTCCGGCTTCCGCGTGCTGACCAATTCCAGCAAGCCGGTTTCGACCGTGGAGGACCTGCAAGGTCTGGTCATCCGCGTCCCCAAGAACGAGATCATGATCGAGACCTATAAAAGCTGGGGCATCAACCCGACCCCGATGGCCTGGGGCGAAACCTTCGCCGCGCTTCAGCAAAAAGTCGTAGATGGGCAGGACAACCCCTACATGACTGTCTATGCGATGAAATTCGACGAGGTGCAGAAATATATCACCAATCTGCGCTACCTCTTCTCGATCGAGCCGCTGGTTATCTCGGAAGCGCTGTTCGAAAGCATGAGCGAGGAACAGCAGCAGCAGGTTCTGGCCGCAGGCGAGGCCGCGACCGAAGCCTCGGCAGAATTCCTGCGCGCAGAGGAGACCAAAATCCGTGATGAGCTGGTCTCGCGCGGGATGGAGATCACCGATCCGGCCGATGAGGAAGCCGAGTTCATCGAACTGGCCACCAGCAATGTCTGGCCCAAATTCTATGACCAGATCGGCGGCAAAGAGGTGCTGGACAACGTCCTGACCTCGCTCGGCCGCGAACCGACCGCCGAGTAATCCCGTCCATCTTTGCAAACGGCGCGCGACGGGTTCGCGCGCCAGAACCTTCCCGAGGTCCGTCATGACTGCGCTCTGGTCGTTTCTCGACCGATTTGAAAGCCATGTCTGCCGTATCCTGCTGGCGATCTTCGTCACGCTGCTGTTCGTGCAGATCATTTCCCGCCAGATATTCGGCACTTCGATCACCTGGATCGAGGAATTGTCGGTGATCCTGTTCGTCTGGTTCGCCTATTTCGGGGCGTCCTATGCCGCACGGATGGCGGCCCATAACCGGGTGACATTCCACCTCAACAAGCTGCCGCGTGAACGCGCCCGCATGATCGAGGCTTTAGGCGATCTGTTCTGGATCGGCTTCAACCTGGTGTTCATCTGGAATGCGGTCGAGTTCATCAGCCGTCTCAAACCCTTCGTCAAGGCGCAGACGCTGGGCTGGGAAATGCGCTATGTCTACATGGCCCTGCCCATTGCCTTCGTGCTGATGACGCTTCGCATCTTGCAGGTGAACTACCTCAAGCTGGTCCGGGGGATCGACCCCAGTGATCCTGATCGCGTCACCGTCGAGGCTGTGCTGGAGCTGGCCGAGGACGAAAAACGCGCCTTTGAACAGCAGGAGCGCCGCTGATGGAAGACCTGCTCATTGAAATCCTGTTCGGCACATTCGCACTGCTGATGCTGCTGGGCGCGCCGATCACCGTGGCGCTTGGCGTCTCGTCGCTGGCAGCGATGTTGTACCTCGGCGACAACCCGATCAAGATGGTGCAGATGGCATGGTCCTCTGTCGGGTCATTCCCGCTGATGGCGCTGCCGGCCTTCATCCTCGCAGGTGCGCTGATGGAGGCCGCGGGCCTCAGCCGCCGCCTGATCAATGTGGCCGAAAGTCTGGCAGGGCCGTTCACCGGCGGGCTTTCTGCCGCGACCGTCATGGCCTGCCTGTTCTTTGGCGCCATCTCGGGCTCAGGGCCCGCCACGACCGCCGCCGTTGGCATGCTGATGATACCGGCAATGGTCCGGCAGGGTTACGGCGCGGGCTACGCGGCCTCGGTCACGGCTGCGGCCGGGGGGCTGGGCATTGTCATCCCGCCTTCGATCCCGATGGTCATCTATGGCATCTCGGCTATGGGCATGCAGCCGCCGCCCGAAGCGGTCGAGACCTACGGCAGCTTCCAGTCGGTCTCGATCTCAAAGCTGTTCATCGCCGGTTTTCTGCCTGGTGTCGTCATGGCCGGCGGGCTGCTGACCATGAACTATATCCGCTGCCGGATGCGCGGTTTTCACGGCTCAAGCCATTCGCTGTCCATGCGCAATGTTACCCGGGCATGTTTTCAGGGGTTCTGGGCGCTGATGGCTCCGGTCGTGATCCTTGGCGGCATCTATACCGGCTATTTCACACCGACCGAGGCCGCCATTGTCGCGATTTTCTACACGCTGTTCGTCGGCGTCGTGATCTATCGTGAGTTGGACTTGCGCGAGGTGATCAAATCGCTGGATACCACGACATGGCTGTCCGGTCGGGTTCTCCTGGTTCTCTTTACCGCGACGATCTTTGGTCGACTGCTGGTCGAGAACAACATTCCCGGCGTCATCGCCGACAGCATACTGGGCGTGACCACCAATCTATATTTGATCTGGGCCATGGTCATCGCGCTGCTGCTGATCGTCGGCATGTTCATGGAGACGCTGGCCGCCATTATGATCCTGGTCCCGGTGATGCTGCCGGTGGCCTATACGATGGGCATCGACCCGATCCATTTCGGCATCGTGATGATCTGCACGCTGTCTGTGGGCTTCCAGACGCCGCCGCTGGGGGAAAACCTGTTTATCGCCTCGGGCATCTCGGGCGTCTCGATCGAACGGATCAGCCTGCGCGCAATCCCCTTTGCGATCGCCTCTGTCACCGCAATTTTCGTCATCGCCGCATTCCCGGGCATCGCTTTGTGGCTGCCCCGGATCCTCGGCTACTAATGCAGGAGCAATTCATGTCCAACAAACTTACCGAAGCCGATCTGAAGGCGACATTCGAGGCGTTTAACCGCCACGACATAGATGCCGTGATGGCGCATTTCGCCGATGATTGCGTGTTCTTCACCGTCGCCGGAGACCACGAATACGGCAACCGGATCGAAGGCAAGGCAGAAATTGCCAGGGCATTCGAGGGCGTCTGGACGGCCATGCCGGATGTCGAATGGGCTGAACACTCGCATTTCATGTCCGAAGACGGCAGCCGTGGCGTCAGCCAGTGGACATTCCGCGCCACCAATCCGGACGGCACCCGGACCGAAGTGCAGGGTGCCGATCTGTTCCGCATCCGCGACGGCAAGATCGTTGAGAAACAGGCGATCCGCAAGCAGCGCCCCGCAATTCCGGCAAGCTGAGAAGGGGCGCGTTCATGCAATTATCACAGCAACGCAGGGCCTCGAAGCCCTATGACCCGCTCTATGACCCGATGACCGCCAAGGGGCTGGGGCCGGGCAACGACTATGCGCCGACCTACTGGATCGCGACCGCCGACGACGCGCCGCAGGATGATGGCCCGGTCACAAGCGATCTTGATGCCGATGTGGTGGTGATCGGTTCGGGCTATACCGGCCTGTCCTGTGCCATTCATCTGGCCAAGGAACACGGCATCAAGGCCACGGTGCTGGAGGCGAACGGGGTGGCCTATGGCTGCTCGACCCGCAATGGCGGTCAGGCGCAGATCAGCTCAGGCCGGCTCAAGCGCAGCCAGTGGATCGATCGCTGGGGTCTGGATGTCGCAAAGCGGCTGCATGCCGAGGTGGTCGAGGCATTTGCCCTGTTCACCGGTCTCATTCGTGATCACGCCATTGCCTGTGAACCGCAGGAAGGCGGGCACTACTATATCGCGCACAAGGCTTCGGTGATGCCTTCACTGGAAAGCGAAACCCGCCTGCTCAACGATACCTTCGGTTATGCCGCCCGGATGATGTCGCGCGAGGAACTGCACGACAGCGTCGCCCGCGACATGGAAGCACATGGTGCGATGTGGGAACCCGACGGTACCGCAGTTCACGCCGCGAAACTCGCCTTCGGCTATTTGCGTGTCGCGCGCGAACTGGGCGCCAAGGTCCATACCGACAGCCCGGTTGAGGGATGGGAGTATCGGGACGGCATCCACCATCTGCGCACGCCCGGCGGCACGGTCCGTGCGCGTCGCGTGGCTGTGGCAACGGCGGCCTATGCGCCGCGCAGCCTGCACCCGCAGTTGCGCGACCGGCTGATGCCGATCATGTCAAACAGCATCGTCACCCGCGAACTGACCGGGGACGAGCGTGAAGCCATCGGCATCCGCACCGGCTCGCCGTTGACCGATACGCGGACGCTTCGCCATTATTATCGGCTGCTGCCCGACAACCGGCTGCAAATCGGCTCGCGCGCCGCGATTACCGGTCGCGATGCCGCCAACCCGGCGCATCTCAACGCGCTGCGCGACGGTATGGCACGTAAGTTCCCGGCGCTGCGCGGGATAGAGCTGGACCATAGCTGGTGGGGCTGGGTCGATGTCAGCCATGACATGATGCCCCGCATCACCGGCATGCCCGACTTGCCCGGCGCATATTACGCGCTCGGCTATGGCGGCAATGGGGTGATGTATTCCGCAATGGCCGGCCGGCGCATGGCGCAGCTGGTGGCGGGTGAAGCCATCCCCAAACTGCCGATCTTCAATACCGAATTGCCGCATGAGGGCTGGAAGACGCCCTTCCGGCGGCTGGGGCAGAGGGGCCTCTACCACTACTACCACTTCCGTGACGAGCGCAAATAAGGAGCGACGCCCATGAAAATGACCACTGAAGAAGCCTTCGTCAAAACCTTGCAGATGCACGGGATCGAACATGCCTTTGGCATTATAGGCTCGGCCATGATGCCGGTCAGCGACCTGTTTCCCAAGGCGGGCATCACCTTCTGGGACTGCGCGCATGAAACCAATGCCGGGCTGATGGCGGACGGCTTCACCCGCTCAACCGGCAAGATGTCGATGGCGATCGCCCAGAACGGGCCGGGCGTCACCGGCTTCGTCACGCCCGTGAAGACCGCCTACTGGAACCACACGCCGCTGTTGCTGGTCACACCGCAGGCCGCCAACAAGACCATCGGCCAGGGCGGGTTCCAGGAGATGGAGCAGATGCGGCTGTTTGCCGATGCGGTCTGCTATCAGGAGGAAGTTCGCGACGCGACGCGCATCCCCGAGGTCCTGAACCGCGTTATCATGATGGCCTGGCGTAACTCCGCGCCCGCGCAGATGAACATCCCGCGCGACTTCTGGACCCAGGTGATCGACGTGGACCTGCCACAGGTCGTGGCGTTTGAACGCCCCGCTGGCGGCGAAGACGCCGTGGCCGAGGCCGCGAGACTGCTTTCCGATGCGAATTTCCCGGTTATCCTGTCCGGCGCGGGCGTCGTCCTGTCGGGCGCGATTCCCGATCTGGTGAAACTGGCCGAGCGTCTGGATGCGCCCGTCGCCTCGAACTACCAGCACAATGACAGCTTCCCGGGCTCGCACCCGCTGGCGCTTGGCCCGTTGGGATATAACGGCAGCAAAGCGGGGATGGAGATCATCGCCAAGGCCGATGTCGTGCTGGCGCTCGGCACCCGGCTCAACCCGTTCTCGACCTTGCCGGGATACGGCATCGACTACTGGCCCAAGGATGCGAAAATCATTCAGGTCGATATCAATGCCGACCGGATCGGGCTGACCAAGCGCGTGACCGTCGGCATTCAGGGCGACGCGGGCAAGGTTGCGCGCGGTATTCTGGCACAACTCTCACCGTCCGCGGGCGATGCCGGCCGTGCGGATCGGAAGGCACTGGTCGCACATACCAAATCCCGCTGGGCACAAGAGCTTTCCAGCCTCGATCACGAAGACGACGATCCCGGCAGCGAATGGAACTCGGACGCGCGCAGCCGTGACGCCGATATGATGAGCCCGCGTCAGGCATGGCGCGCAATCATGCAGGCGGTGCCTACTGATGCCATCGTATCCTCCGACATCGGCAATAACTGCGCCATCGGCAATGCCTATCCGACCTTTGAAGCGGGCCGGAAATACCTTGCACCTGGTCTGTTCGGCCCCTGCGGCTATGGTTTCCCGGCGATCCTTGGTGCCAAGATCGGTAATCCCGACACGCCGGTGATCGGTTTTGCCGGGGACGGTGCCTTCGGGATCTCCATGAACGAGATGACCGCCTGTGGCCGTGACGACTGGCCCGCGATCACAATGGTCGTCTTCCGCAACTACCAGTGGGGCGCGGAAAAGCGGAATACGACGCTGTGGTATGACAACAACTTCGTCGGCACCGAACTGGACCGCGGCACCTCCTATGCCGGGATCGCCGAGGCTTGCGGCTCGACCGGGGTTCAGGTGCGCTCGACCGAGGAACTGACGACCGCGCTCCATGATGCGGTTGAGCGGCAGATGAAAGAGGGCAAGACCACGTTCATTGAGGTTCTGCTGAATCAGGAACTGGGGAAGCCTTTCCGCCGTGATGCGATGAAAAAGCCCGTCATCGTCGCCGGTATAGATGCCGGTGATATGCGTCCGCAGAAAGGTGCTGCCTGAGCACTGCCCAAACGGCTCCGGCGCCCCAATGCGTCGGAGCCATGACATCTTGTGGAGATTGCTATGAGCAGCATTGCCATGCGAACGCCCGATCTTGAATGGCTGAAACCAATGTTTCCGGGCTTCGCAGTTTCCGCTTTGGTCGCGGTCAGTGCGCAATTTCTGTCCGATCATTACGGCGCGCCAGCGATGCTTCTGGCGCTGCTGTTAGGGCTCGCCCTGAACTTCCTGTCCGAGGCTGGCACGCGAACGGCACCGGGGATCGAATTTACTGCCCGAACCGTTCTTCGGCTGGGGGTGGCGCTGCTGGGTGCGCGGATCAGCGTCGACATGCTCGCCGGTCTGGGCGCGCCTGCCATCGCGCTGGTCGTCTCAGGCGTCGTGCTGACCATCCTGTTTGCACTAGTGATGACTCGCTTTGTCGGGCGGGGCTGGCGTTTCGCGCTGCTGACCGGCGGCTCTGTTGCGATCTGCGGTGCCTCGGCAGCAATGGCCATCGCTGCCGTGCTGCCCCGGCATGAAAAATCCGAGCGCGATCTGGTGTTCACGGTGCTGTCGGTGACGGTGCTTTCGACTGTGGCAATGGTCCTTTATCCGATGATCTCGAACGCCTTCGGATTCACCCCGCGCGATTCCGGCGTGTTCATCGGGGGCACCATCCATGACGTGGCTCAGGTGGTCGGCGCGGGCTTCTCGATCAGCCCCGAGACCGGCGAAACCGCGACATTGGTCAAGCTGATCCGCGTCTCGATGCTGGCGCCGGTGGTTCTGTCCTTCTCGCTGATCATCCGCGTGCGCGGGCTGGCTGACACCGTCGCGGGCAAGCGACCACCCTTGCTGCCGGGCTTCGTCCTGGGCTTTCTACTTCTGGCGGCAGCGAATTCCATCGGGCTGATCCCGGCTTTTGTCGCGGATCTTGCGGGTGCGCTCAGCCGCTGGGCGCTACTGATCGCCATCGCCGCGGTCGGCATCAAGACCTCGCTTGGCCGTATGGTCGAGGTAGGTGGCGGTGCCATCGCCATCATGATCGCCGAGACGGTCTTTCTGGGCGTTTTCGTTGTCGCCGGGCTGCATCTGCTGGCCTAGACCGCCGGTCGGTGCGGGCACGGGCGCAACGTTCGCTGCCTGTGTACATGCTGTGTACGCGCTGTGCGCGGCCCGTGCACGCCCGGTGCGGCCCGAAACACCAGCATTTGCGGGCTGGATCGCATCCCTCTTCTTTTTATGCGCAATACGCAACGCACGCAGCTGTTGCCCAGTCGAAAGGCCAGTACAATGAAGCCGCTCAACCGCATCTTTCAGATCGCCCGCGATAATCCGCGCCATATCATCCTGCCCGAGGGCGATGATCCCCGCGTGGTCGAGGCAGCACTGCGCCTGACCTCCGAGGGGTTGGCGCGCGTGACCCTGATGAACGGCCCCGACCTGCCTGGTATAGCCTCAATTGCACCCTCCGAAGCCCCTGATCTGGCGGAGCTTGCTACCCTTTGGCACAAGATGCGGGCGGCCCGGGGCATGACCGCCGAACGCGCGCTTGAAGAGATGCAAGACCCGATCCGACAGGCCGCGATGCGGGTACGACTGGGACAAGCGGACGGCACGGTTGGGGGCGCCGTGGCGACCACCGCCGACACTGTGCGCGCGGCGTTGCAGGTGATCGGGAAGGCGCCCGATGCAGGTATCGTCAGCAGTTTTTTCCTGATGCTGTCCTGTGGTCCTGATGCCCCGATCAAGGGCGGATTGATCTTCGCCGATTGTGGCCTCGTGGTCGACCCCGATGCCGCCCAACTCGCCGCCATCGCCCGCTCGGCCGCGCAATCCTGCCAGAAATTGCTGGCCGAAACACCGCGCGTTGCACTGCTTTCCTTTTCGACTGCGGGTTCGGCGGATCACCCCAGCCTCGGAAAACTGCGCGAAGCACTGGCACTGATCCGCGCCGCCGAACCGGACCTGGAGGTCGACGGCGAACTGCAGTTCGACGCGGCGCTGGACGATGCGATCCGTGCAAGCAAAGCCCCACGCAGCCGGCTGTCGGGCCGCCCGAACGTGTTCATTTTTCCTGACCTCGCGTCGGGAAATATCGGCTACAAGATCGCACAACGCTTGGGCGGCCTGAGCGCCATCGGACCAATCCTGCAAGGTCTCGCCAAACCGGCAAACGATCTCTCACGCGGTTGTTCCGTCGACGACATCGTCGCCGCGACAGCCGTCACGACAGTGCAGTCGTTTGCCAGCCCTCCAATGCCACGCGCTTATGAGACCTGTGTACCGATACTTCCGGAGCTGAAGGACTGACGGGCGTGAATTGTCAATTGCGTAGCCTGGCGGCTTGCCAGTCGTTATCTCTGCCACATCGGCACAACTCACCGTTTTCTTGTCAAACGCCACGGCCTCATCACTTGCGAAAGCAACGCCGTAAACTTCTGGCTCCTTCTCTTTGGATTTTCGCTACTCTACGCGAAGATACTGTCCGCGAGCGCACATATTATACCAAATGTCATGGAGCCGCGGAAAGCCGCAAAACTCCCGTCGGCTGCGCTGTTGTGGGAGTAGATGGATCTGACACCTTCACAATCATAAATGGTCCTGCATTACAAAGATTTAGGCGACCCTGCCCTTTGTGTCTGCGGCTAGCCGGTCTGATGAATGCGGCCGACCGACATTCTGAAGGTCAGCTTGGGAAGCATCTTTTTTGCTTTCAATCTTTGCCCGCAAATGCTGCGCCTGTGGGCTGCGGCAGGAAAGGCTCTAGAGCCAAAATCAACTGCGTCTTGCCTGAAGGGCCGCCCCTTGCAAAAAAATAACGCTGCAATGTTTAATATTGGATCCCACTAGCATCATCAGTTTATTGTCAGCGGTTCGTTTCGGCCTTTCGTGTCTGATCAGCCGAAGGCCCGCAAGTTTCCCTGCGGGCCCATATCATTTGCTGCGCTGTGCCCCGACCTACGGGAAGAACGGGAACAGGATCGGCAGCAGGATCATGGCGACGATGGTCGAGACCACAATCAGCGGCAGGCCGGCCTTGGTGTAATCCATGAACGTGTATTTGCCCGGCCCCAGCACCATGACGTTCGCGGGCATGCCGATGGGTGTGGCATAGGCCAGCGATCCGCCGATCACCGTTGCCATCAGAACCGCTCGTGGGTCAGCGCCGATCTGGGCCGAGATCGACAGGCTGATCGGGACCAGCAGCGCGGTCGTGGCGGTGTTCGACATGAAGTTCGTCATGACAACGGCCAGAAGGAAGATCACCAGCATGAAGACGAAGATCGGGGTCTCGGGTCCGGTAAAGCCAAGCACGGTTTCGGCGATAATCTGACCCGCACCGGTTTTCTGCATCGCGGTTGCCAGCGACAGGATGCCGCCGAAAAGGAATATGGTCTTGGCGTCGATGGAGCGATAGGCCTGCTCCTCGCTGATGACGCCCAGCAGGATCAGCGCGATGGCACCGATGGCGCCGGTAATGTGCAGACGGATGCCGATCTGCTTTTCAAACACCATTGCGAGAATGGTCAGGACCAGAACGATCAGCGATGCGTTCTTTTTCCATTGCGGAACCGAGAGGCTGGCTTGGTTCAGGCTGTCCGCCGCCATCTCCTCGGTCTTGTGATCGGGCAGCAGCCGGAAGCCGATGGTGGCAATGAACAGGATACCCGCAAGCAAGATCGGCAGGCCGACAAGCGCATATTCAAAGAAGCCGAAGCTGAGCCCCTGTTCCTGCAACGCGGCCTGAGCGATCATATTGCCCGGTGCGCCGATCAGGCTGAGATTGCCGCCCATGGCGGCCGCAAAGACAATCGGCATCAGCAAGCGCGAGCGGGCGAAGCCCGATTTCGCGGCGATACCGATCACGACCGGGATCAGGACCGCAGCCGTGCCGGTATTCGACAGAACGCCCGACATCAGCCCGGTAATAAGCATGATCGCGACGACCAACTGCCGTTCGGTCCGGGCAAAGCGCGTGACCAGCCCGCCGATCTCGGCCGCCATGCCGGTCTGGAACAGCGCACCACCGATAATGAACATGTCGACGAACAGGATGACATTGCTGTTGACGAAGCCGTTGAAGGCCTCGCCCGCGTCAAGAACGCCGGTCAGCACTAGGCCGACGCAGACAATCATCGCGGTCAGCGCCAGCGGTATCCGCTCCCACACGAACATGATGATCGCAAAGAGCAGAAGCAGAAGGGTAATCGTTGCAGGGTTCATGGTCTCCTCCCAGAGTTTGCAGTTCCGGCCCTGATGACGAGGGCACAGATCAGAACTGGGATAGGCGGAAGGGGGCCGGCAATGAACTTGCCATAAATTATATTAATTTTCGAGATAATAAGCAGATGCAACTATCAGGCACTCGCTTCGATCGCTTGCAAATTTTCTTCCAGCACCGCGAGCAGCGCGTCGCGCTGATCGTCGCGGGTGCCCCGTGCCCAAGCGGCGGCGAGGATCAATTTGCCACGCGTGTTCCCCTCGGGAAGGATCAGGGGCACGAAGTTGACGCCGGGGATCGCAATGCGGGACGCCCAACGGGGCACGATGGCCAGCCCCGTGCCGGTCGCCACCAGATTGACAATCGTGTGCTTTTCCTCGGCGATCTGCGCAATCCGCGCTGTCAGCCCGGCATCTGTGAACAGTTTTATGGTCAGATCATGCGAATGCGGTCGCGAGCGGCGATCGGGCACGATCAGCGGCTCATCCGCTATATCTTGCACCGTCAGTTCCGAACGATCCGCCAAAGCATGATTTTCGGGCAGCGCGACGACGGCGGTTTCGAAGAACAATGTCTGGAAGTGAATTTTAGGGTCGCGGATGTCCGGCGGACGGCAAAAGGCAATGTCCAGACTGCCGCTGAGAATGCGCGGCAACAGGTGAATGGTCTTCTGCTCGACCAGTTGCACCTCGATCTCGGGCCTTTGCGCCCGCAGAAGTTGCAGAAGTTGCGGCATCAACCCCGCCGCCGCGCTGTCGATGGCCCCGACCTTCAGCACCGCTGTCTCGTTCCGCCTAACCGCGCGGATGTGCTGATCGAACAGATCGGCCTGCGCGACAAGCGTACGGGCGTCGTCGAGGATCGCCATGCCAGCCTCGGTCAGCGCGACATTGCGGGTGGTGCGCAGAAACAGCCGCGTCTCAAACCGATCCTCCAGCAGCCTGATCTGTCGGCTCAGCGAGGCGGGCAGCATGTCCATTGCCTGCGCGGCGCGCCCGAAATGCAACTCCTCCGCGACGGCCAGAAAACATCTGATCTGTTGAATATTCATCATCTCCTCCGCCATCAGATTATCTCATTTATGTATATAATTCTACGCAAATTGAGAAATCGTTCGGGCAGGCGCAATTTCGTGTTGTGATGCCGCAGGGCGTCGTAAGGGAGGAGATATAAGGGGCTTTAACGGCCCGCCCGGCGACGCATTCGGCCCATTGAAACCGAATGAGGAGAAAGCCCATGAAAACCTACAAAATTGCCTCGATCCCTGCCGATGGTATCGGCCCGGAAGTCATCGCCGCCGGGTTGCAGGCGCTGGAAGCTCTGGCGCGTCGCGACGGCGGCTTCCAGTTTGACGTGACCGAATTCGATTGGAGCTCGGATCGCTACAAGAAGACCGGCGCGCTGATGCCTGAGGATGGCGCGGAACAGCTGAAAGCCTTCGACGCCATCTTTTTCGGTGCTGTCGGTGCGCCGGATGTGCCGGATCATGTCACGCTGTGGGGGCTGCGTTTGCCGATCTGTCAGGGCTTTGACCAATACGCCAATGTCCGCCCCACCAAGATCCTGCCGGGCATCAAATCGCCGCTGGAAGGCGTCGGCCCCGGCGATCTGGACTGGGTGATCGTGCGCGAAAACTCCGAGGGCGAATATTCCGGCCATGGCGGCCGCGCCCATAAAGGGTTGCCCGAAGAGGTCGGCACCGAGGTCTCGATCTTTACCCGCGCCGGCGTCACCCGGATCATGCGCTATGCGTTCAAACTGGCGCAGTCGCGGCCCCGCAAATTGCTGACGGTGGTCACGAAATCCAATGCGCAGCGGCATGGCATGGTCATGTGGGACGATATCGCCGCTGAGGTGTCGAAGGAATTCCCGGACGTGACCTGGGACAAGATGCTGGTCGATGCGATGACCGTGCGCATGGTCAAGAACCCGCAGAGCCTCGACACCATCGTCGCGACCAACCTGCATGCCGACATCCTGTCGGACCTTGCGGGCGCGCTGGCGGGCAGTCTGGGTGTCGCCCCGACCGGCAATATCGACCCGGAAAAGCGCTTTCCGTCCATGTTCGAACCGATCCACGGCTCAGCCTTCGACATCACCGGCAAGGGCATCGCGAACCCGGTCGCGACCTTCTGGACCGCCGCGCAGATGCTGGACCATCTGGGCGAGCCCGCCGCCGCCGACCGGCTGATGCGGGCCGTCGAAAAGGTCTGCGCCGATGGTGTGCTGACCCCGGATGTCGGTGGCAGCGCCACGACGCAACAGGTCACGGATGCCGTCGTCGAGGCGATCCGCGGCGAGAATATCTGAGGTCCGCCATGAGGGAGGAGGACGCGAAAGACCTGCTGACGCGGATGCTGAATGCGGGGATTGCGGCGGCAGACCCCGCCGCCGTCCTCGCCCGGCATCTGCCCGAGAAGCCGGCTGGCCGCTGCATCGTGGTGGGGGCCGGAAAATCCGCCGCTGCAATGGCCCGCGCCGTTGAACGCGCCTGGCCCGATGTCGATCTGTCGGGCGTGGTGGTGACCCGCTACGGTCACGCCATCGAGACAGACCGGATCGTGGTGCGCGAAGCCTCGCATCCGGTGCCGGATGAGGCCGGGCACAGGGCCGCCGCCGAAATCCTTGCGACCGCGCAATCGGCGGGACCGGATGATCTGGTCCTTGCACTGATCTCGGGCGGAGGATCGGCGCTGATGACCCTGCCGGCACCGCCGCTGACGCTGGACGAAAAAATGCGGGTCAACCGGCTTCTGCTGGCCTCGGGCCTGACCATTGAGGATATGAACAAGATCCGTCGTCGCCTGTCCCTGGTCAAGGGTGGCGGGCTGGCGCGGGCGGCAAGCCCGGCGCGGCTGGTGACGCTGGCAATCTCCGACGTGCCGGGGGACGATCCGGCCGCCATCGCATCGGGGCCGACCGTGCCTGATCCGACAGCGGGCGAGGATCTGTCGCATCTGGTCGTGAAGCTGGGTCCGAACCTGCCGGAGGCTGCGCGGGAAATCCTGCTGCGTCCCGCTGAACCTCAACCCGATTTCACGCCTGACTACCGCTTGATTGCCACCCCGCAAATGTCGCTGGAAGCCGCCGCCGAGGTCGCGCGCAAGGCAGGTGTGACACCGCTGCTGCTGGGAGATGCATTGGAAGGGGAGGCGTCCCAGCTTGGCATCGCAATGGCCGGGATTGCTCGTGCCGCTGCCGCTCATGCCACGCCGGTCAAACCGCCTGCAGTTCTGCTGTCGGGCGGCGAAACCACCGTCACCATCGGCGACAAAAAACCGGGGCGTGGCGGTCGCAACACAGAATTCCTGCTGAGCCTCGCGGTCGCGCTAGACGGCCATCCCGGCGTCCACGCACTGGCTGCCGACACCGACGGCATTGACGGCACCGAAGATGCCGCCGGTGCGGTCATCGCACCCAACACGCTGGGTGCGGCCCGCAAAGCGGGGCTGAACCCGCGTGATTTCCTGAACGGTCACGACAGCTACAGCCTGTTCGACGAGGTTGGTGCGCTGATCCGCACTGGCCCGACCCTGACCAATGTGAATGATTTCAGGGCAATCCTGATCGCCTGAACCCGAAAGGAATATCCCATGATGCGAGACAGACGCGCCAGGATCGTAGCGACGGTAGGCCCTGCCAGTGCCGCGCCCGACATGCTGCGCCAGCTTTTCCAGAACGGTGTCGATACCTTCCGGCTGAACTTCAGTCACGGTGAACACGAGACCCATGCCGGGGTGATCGCCGCGATCCGCGCGCTGGAGGCGGATATGGGCGTTCCCATAGGCATCCTGCAAGACCTGCAGGGTCCGAAAATCCGTCTGGGCAAACTCAGCGGCGGACCGCAAGTTCTGGAACGCAGTCAGACGGTCGTCCTTTCGCCTGACGAAAGCGCAGATGCTCTTCCTCTTCCGCATCCGGAAATTTTCGGGGCAATTCAGCCCGGCCACCGCCTGTTCATCGATGACGGGCGGGTGCGGTTGGTGGCGCGCAGTGTCTCGCCCAACCGGATCGAGGCAGAGGTGGAGGAGGGCGGCAAAATCAGTGACCGCAAGGGCGTCAACCTGCCCGACACGCTGCTGGACCTGCCCGTCCTGACCGAAAAGGACCGCCGCGATCTGGCATTCGGGCTGGTGCATGGTGTCGATTGGGTGGCGCTTTCTTTCGTCCAAAACGCCAGTGATCTGGACGAAATTACGCGCATTATCGACGGTCGCGCCGGTCTGGTTGCCAAGATCGAAAAACCTTCGGCTCTGGACGATATCGACGCCATCGTAGCGCGGTCCGATGCGATCATGATCGCGCGTGGTGATCTGGGCGTCGAGATCCCGCCCGAGGAGGTACCAGCCCGCCAGAAGGAACTGATCGCACTCTGTCGTCGTGAAAGCCGTCCGGTGATCGTGGCGACGCAGATGCTGGAATCCATGACCGCTTCGCCCGCACCGACCCGGGCCGAGGCCTCGGACGTCGCGACGGCGATTTATGATGGCGCGGATGCTGTGATGCTGTCGGCCGAAAGCGCGGCGGGCGCCTATCCGGCCGAGGCCGTCGCGGTGATGGACCGCATCATCCGCAGCACCGAGGTACATGCCCATTACGCCCGCGTCATCACTGCTTCACGCGAGGCAGCAAAAACACCCGCCGATGCAATTGCCGATCATGGTGCGATGCTGGCCTCGGCGCTGAATGCGCGCGCTGTCGTCGCCTATTCGCGCAGCGGCAGCACCGCCGCCCGGATTTCCGCCCGCAGGCCCTTCCTGCCGTTGATCGTCCTGACCCGCGATCCTCATGTTGCCCGGCGGATGGCGCTGCTCTGGGGTGCGCAGGCGCTGACCGAAGATTCGGTTCACAACTATGACAGCATGGTTGAGACCGCCCTGCGTGAAAGCCGCCCGCTTCTGTCCGCAAATTCCGGCGACAGCCTTGTCATCCTGTCCGGCGTGCCCTTCGGCCAATCCGGCAGCACCAATAATATCCGCATCGCGACATTCGCATGACGCCTCTGGTAAAAGGAACAGCCCATGACCGCCATTATCGATATTTACGCCCGCGAAATTCTCGACAGCCGGGGCAATCCGACCGTTGAGGTCGATGTCACGCTGGAAGACGGCACGCTGGGCCGTGCCGCAGTGCCCTCTGGCGCGTCGACCGGGGCGCATGAGGCTGTGGAAAAGCGCGATGGCGACAAGGGGCGCTATCTCGGTAAGGGTGTGCTGGAGGCGGTTGAGAGCGTCAATACCGAGATTATCGAGCAGTTGATCGGCGAGGATTCCACCGATCAGCGCGCCATTGACGGGCTGATGATCGAGTTGGACGGGACCGAGAACAAGGGCCGTCTGGGCGCAAATGCGATCCTTGGCGTCAGCCTTGCCGTGGCGAAGGCGGCGGCGGATGCTTCCGGCCTGCCGCTTTACCGCTATGTCGGCGGCACCTCGGCGCATGTGCTGCCGGTGCCGATGATGAATATCATCAATGGCGGCGAACATGCCGACAATCCGATCGATATCCAGGAATTCATGATCATGCCGGTCTCGGCGGAGAATATCCGCGACGCCGTCCGCATGGGGTCCGAAATCTTCCACACGCTGAAGAAAGAGCTGTCGGCGGCAGGTCTGTCGACCGGGATCGGTGACGAAGGCGGCTTCGCGCCGAACTTGTCCAGCACCCGCGATGCGCTGGATTTCATCCTGAAGGCGGTCGAAAAAGCCGGATACAAGCCCGGCGACGACATCATGCTGGCGCTCGACTGCGCCTCGACCGAGTATTTCAAGGGCGGCAAATACGAGATGGCGGGCGAGGGCAAATCGCTGAGCCCGGCGGAGAACGTGGATTACCTCGCGGCGCTCTGCGGCGATTATCCGATCCTGTCCATCGAGGATGGCTGCTCCGAAGACGACTGGGAAGGCTGGAAGCTGCTCACCGAGAAACTGGGCGGCTCGGTTCAGCTTGTCGGCGACGATCTGTTCGTGACCAACCCGAAGCGGCTGGCCGAGGGGATCGAGAAGGGCTGCGGCAACTCGCTGCTGGTCAAGGTGAACCAGATCGGCACGCTGACCGAGACGCTGGATGCAGTCGCGATGGCCACCCGCGCCGGGTTTACTTCGGTGATGTCGCACCGTTCGGGCGAGACCGAGGATGCGACGATTGCCGACCTCGCCGTTGCCACCAATTGCGGTCAGATCAAGACGGGTTCGCTGGCGCGTTCCGACCGGCTGGCGAAATACAACCAGCTGATCCGCATCGAGGAAACGCTGGGTGAAGCTGCCGTTTATGCGGGCAAGACGATCTTGCGGTAATGAGCGGAATCTCTGCTCAGGGCCGTGTTTTCGGTTGACCTGTTTCAGGTCAAGAAGGTTCACCGCACGTTGGGTAACAGTCTCATCGTGAACGGCGGTGTTGAGAAAGGTGCCCTCGGCAGTTCAATGTCTTTACTTAAGTTGAAGCGCGAACATTAACGAAGGTTCGATCTAGGTTCCGTGGAACGAATGCCTATGACGTTGAATCCCTCAACGTAGCCGTAATAACAATCAAATGATTACAATATATCGCGAAAAATTCACCAAACTGAAGCAGTTAACAGGTCAGGAGAATATCGGCCATAAGATAATGTTTCGGACAGTTAGGCGCATGGCGCAGTGCTCAGTTCTTCCCGTATAACCATCTAACATAAAAAGAAAGTTTCGGTCCGATCGGATCGAGAGAACGCTTTCGCAAGGGCTATTGGCGGAGGGAACAGGCGTGAAGTCCAACCTTCTCCGGCAGTAGAAGCTCAGACTGACCTGTATAAGCGCTACCGACATAGCTGTTGGGCGTTTCAGTCGTGAAAATCCTCCTTGAACCTATCGAACTAATGCATCCGCTCATGCAGTACCGTGACGATACCGATATTGCCGTCGGACTGTCGGCACCAATAGATGAAGTGGTACTCGTCCCGGAAGAAGAACCCTTCGACGCCGAACTCTGCCGGGATCGGCTTTGAGGCGACGCCATGGGCCTCCATCCGGTCGAACGTCTCGAACATGCCGGTAATGTAGTGGTCGGCCTGAACCTTGCCCCATCTGTCGCGCGTATGGCGGTAGATGTTATCGAGGCGGATCGAAGCCGCCCCCTGAACTCGGATCGGCATCTGGTCAGGCCCGGTTTCGGGCGATGACCTCCGCCGCCGTCAGCGGTCTGTAGCTGGTTTCGGGCGCAGCGAAGGCGCGGGTCAGTTCGGCCTTCAGCCTGTCGTAGCTTTCTTGCTCCGCCCGCTCCTTGTCACGCCGGATCACGTTGCGGACATATTTGCTGATGTTTTCGTAGGCTCCGTTCTCGCCGACCTCGGCCGCAACAAAGTCGCTGAGTGCGCAGCTTAGGCGGACGATCATGGTCGTGCTGCGAGGCATTGTTGGTTCCTCCCCTGCGGCATATATTCAATATAAACAATAAACATCAGGGGTGGCGGTAACGACCCGCACCAGACTGCGCCGCGCAGCGTCCTTGCGGTTTACCTCTACTCCGGGTCAATGCGGCCCGCCTGTAACAGGACCATCTGAAACTGAAGTGCCCCCGGAAAACTGGGCGGTCTGCCAAGGTGTATTCCAAACCTATGAAGGGATACGAGAATGGCGGAGTGCTGAAGGCTTACTTGACCTGTTGCCGAGAAATCCTGATGACGCAGGTTCGGGGCAATGTTGAAAGCATGATTGCTGTCTGTGCTGCGCTCGTATTTCCTTGCTCGAACAGAACAAAAACCATTTTTCCTTCATTAGTCAAGCAACCTGCCGCTCGCCGACAGAAAATCCCAGTTCCTGAAGTTTCACTGTCATGCGTGGGCTGCCACAGTTGCCTAAGCTCAAACGCTGCTGTTCGCGGTTATGGGCCAGAAACAGCATGTCAATGAGCTGACGCTGGCTGGGCGATCGCTGTCGCTACGTCCGCAGCCCGCGCGGGGGTGAAATCAAATAAATTGCACAGCCGTGCGTGGGAAAGCAGGACGCGATAGTCATCAATAAACGTAAACCTCATCGCTTCTGACCCGCGAAAAAGGCCATGGCTTTTCTGTAACCACGCTTTGGAGCAAACCCTCCGACTTCCAGTCGGACCTGCTTCATCGCTAAGAAGCGGTATGTGACACCGGCAAGCACTACGTTTTCTATCACCGCGATCACATCGTCTGGTCGACGAAGTACAGCCACAAGGTGCTGAGCGATCCTTTGCGGCTGTGAGTGCGCGACATCTGCCGTCAGGTCCGCCGTGAGAACGGGGTCGACATCTTGCGCGGGGTGCTATCGAGCGATCACGTCCACATGTTCCTGTCGGTGGGGCCGATCGACGCGAATCTTCATGAAGATGGATGAACTCAAAGGCCTGCTTGGGACGTCGGCAGCCACTGACCTGAGGGCGTTGCGCGACCTTGGTCATGTAAGGGAAGGAGCGGCAACCACCCCCGGGGAGGCAGCAAGGCACCGGCATATGTGCCGCTCGAAGGCAGAGTTTACGAAATCACGCTCCAGACCAGTTGGCTGGGCTGATCGGCATTCACTATAAAGGCTAACGGACGCGCGTAATGCGTCCCCGGTTACGTTCCGGACCTCTGACACGCGATCAACTGGTAGCGTTTTGGGCACTGCAATGCAGCTCGGTCACATTGACCATGATGTTCGCTCGCGACGAAACAGCTCTGGTTTTATTCGACATGGGTGTCCAACACTAACGCCACATTGGGGGCTGTTCTTGCAACTCACCAGGCGGTTCCTGCGTATCACTCAGACACAATAATCGGAGCCGCCCATGCAGACCGCCATTCTCTACGTCGCCACGCTGGTGATTTTCCTTGTCATCGACATTGTTGGCATAACGCAGATCATTCGTCCGGTTTTCGAGCGTCACGTCGATGATCTGCTGGCCGATCCGTTCCGCATGTTGCCTGCGGCGTTGTTCTACAGCGCGTATATCGTGGGCGTGCTTTACTTCGTGTCGGTGCCAGCGATGGCGGAGGACCGGCCCCTCAAGGCTTTGATCAACGGGGTTCTGATTGGCCTCATGTGCTACGGGACGTATGAGTTCACCAATTATGCGACGCTGCGTGACTGGTCGGTCCAGCAGGTCGTGACGGATACGATCTGGGGCGGGTTCCTGACGGGGTTCTCGGCCTGGGCAGGTGTGGTTCTGACCCGCTGGATCACATGAAGGCGCTTGTCCTCGGCGACAGCGGGGGCATTGGCGGCGCTGTGCGTGACACATTGGTGGCGCGCGGAGCGGACGTGATCGGACTGTCCCGGCGCGACGGGCTGGAATTAACCGATCAGCAGCGTGTTGAAAATCAGGCGGGGCGGCTGAACGGTCAAAGCTTCGATCTGATCTTTAACGCAACCGGCGCTCTGGTGATCGACGGAAATGAGCCGGAAAAGACCATCCGGCAGATCGATGCGCAGGCTATGGCTGCGCAGTTTGCGCTGAATGCCACCGGCGTGGCGCTGTTGCTGAGATATTTCAGCCCGCTTTTGAGGGAGCAGGGTCGGGCGGTGTTCGCGTCGTTGTCGGCGCGGGTCGGCTCTATCGGTGACAACGGGTTCGGCGGCTGGATCGGCTATCGCGCTGCGAAGGCGGCGCAAAATCAGATCATCCGGACGGCATCCATCGAAATTGCGCGGCGTTACCCGCAGAGGATCGTGGTCGCGCTGCATCCCGGAACGGTCGAGACCAGCTTAACCCGAGATTACGCGGATCGCTATCCGACCATCACGGCACGGCATTCAGCCGAAGCGCTGCTCTCTGTCATCGAGGGGCTGACGCCTGAGGATAACGGGGGATTTTTCGACTGGAAAGGTAAGCAGGTGCCGTGGTGAAAGAGATCGCTACCGGACCAGCCGTCGGGTGAGGCGCAGGGAAAGCGGATAGGGCAGCGCACGAAGCAGCTTTATCGCAAGGGTCAAGCGGCGCGGGAAATGCACCTCGAAACCGCGCCCGTTCAGCCCCCGGATGATCGCCTCGGCGGCGGCATCTGGTTGCAGGATGGCAGGCATGTCGAAATCGTTCTTCTGCGTCAGTCGGGTATCGACAAAACCCGGGCTGATCAGCCGGACATCCACAGCAGGTGCCAGCTCCGCCCGCAGGGTTTCGGCCAGATTGATGACCCCGGCCTTCGTTGCGGAATAGATCTGTCCTTGTGGAAGGCCGACATATCCCGCGACTGAGCCGGTCAGCGCCAACTGCCCGGCCGGTTTCAGCAACGGCACGGCGGCCCGGACGAAGTTGAAACAGCCGGTCAGGTTCGCGGTCACGATCTGCGCAGCCATCTGCGGATCAACTTGCATGACCTTGCCCGGATCATAGGCTGCCGCGAGCGTTATCGCGCGATCGAGCGGACCGCCGGTCGTGATCCGTTCTGCCGCATCGCGGAGGCTGTCGCCGTCGGTCACGTCGCAGGGCAGCGCTTCAGCGGTTCCGAGTTCGCGAACGAGATCGTTCAGCTTTTCCCCGGATCTCGCCGACAATATCAGCCGGGCCCCACGCCGGGCCCAGCTGCGCGCAAGCGCCGCGCCGATCCCGTCTGAGGCCCCCATGATCCAGATCCGCTGACCCTGACCTTGCTCGGATGGGGCCCGCTCAGACATGGGCGAGCCGGTACTGTACGACATCGGTTCGCCCGACAGAGAATGACGCGGCGCAGGCTGCCAGATAAAACCGCCAGACGCGGATAAAGCCGTCATCGAAACCCATTTGCAGGACATCTTCGCGGCGCGCGTCGAAACGGTCCAGCCAGTCGGTCAGGGTGCGCACATAATCGCGCCCGAAGCCGAAAGCGTCCTCGATCCGCAGCCCGGCGCGCTCCGCCTGGGCTTGAAAACGCGATGGAGAGGGCAGCATCCCGCCCGGGAAGATGAAGCTGCGGATCATGTCACCGCCCTTGCGGTAACGCTCGAAATATCGGTCGGCGACGGTGATCGTCTGGATCATGGCGCGGCCCTGTTCTGAAAGCGCCTCGGCCAGCTTGCCGAAATAGACCGGCCAGAATTTTTCCCCGACCGCCTCGAACATCTCGATGGAGACGATGTGATCGAAGCGCCCCTTTTCATCGCGATAGTCCTGCAAGGCGATCTCCGCCCCCGGGCCAAGCCGGTCGCGGGCGTAGCGGGCCTGCTCCGTCGAGAGCGTCAGCCCCTTAGGCGCAAAGTCGCCCCGTTGCAGGGCGCGTTCGGCAAAGCCGCCCCATCCACAGCCGATTTCCAGCAACCTGCCGGATGCGCCTGACAGCCCGTCAATGATCCGGTCATATTTGCGCCGCTGCGCTGCCGCCAGATCATCCCCCTCACGGAATAGCGCGGAAGAATAGGTCATGGTTTCATCCAGCCAGAGCCGGTAAAACCCGTTACCCAGATCGTAATGCGCCGAGATATTTCGCCGCGAGCCCGCCTTGGTGTTGCGGTTGAACAGATACAGCATGCGCATTGCCAGCGCTTGCAGGGGTTTGCCGTAGATATAGCGGTCGAGCGCCTCTTCGTTCAGCAATGCGAGTGTCAGCAGCGCGGTAAGGTCGGGCGTATCGCACCAGCCGTCCCGATAAGCCTCTGTCAGGCCGATATCGCCCTTGGCCGCCAGGGCTGGCAACATGCGCCAATCGCGGATCTCAAGCGCGGCTTCCGGGCCTGAAGCGGCCCCCTCGAATATCCGCTCGACGCCGTCTGGCATGGTGAGCCGAAGGCGACCGACGCTGAGCCCGTCCAGCGTGCGAAGAAATTCTGACCGGATCCTCTGTTCAAACATTTTCATCCTCCGTTCGTGTAACTTCGGACCGTCTCTGGCGGATCTGCTCGGGCTTGGTCCGGTAGCGGACACCTCGCGAGAACAGTTTCGCCGCCTGCCAGTGTATCAGACTACTGACACGGGCGGGCTGCAAGGGGCTGCGGATGGCCGCACCCCGCAGGCTGGCAGTCGTCAATGCGCGCGCATGGCCCGTCATGGAGGTGCGCAGAACCGTGCTGCCATCCGCAGCCAGCCAGTCGATCCACGCGCCGAAGCGACCCGGTCCGGTATCGAAGCGGAACACATAACGCCCGGAACGTGGCAAGAACGGGGAGACATGAAACAGCTTGTCCCCCGACAACCGGTCGGGGGGGGCGATGACGCGGTTGTCTTGGTGGCGGACCAGATACAGGTGGCACTCGCCGAATGTGTTGGAGACCTCCGCCAGAACCGCCCGCAATCCGCCAACGTCACGGGCCAGCCAGAAGCTGACCGGGTTGAACCCATGCAGCAGGCCGCGCGGCATGGTCACAAGCGTCGTCTTACAATGATCGAGGCCCGCCGGGGCAAGCTGCGCGTCGATGAATTCGGACAGCGAGCGGCCATCCCGCCAGCCATAATCGCGCCGCCGCAATCGCCATAGCCCGTGCCGGTCCGGGCGCAAGGCCAGATTCCCTGCCTCAAGCGCGCCCACGGGAAGCGCTGCGTAGGTGGTGCGATACCGGAACTGTCGCGAGGTGGCGCCTGCGCGACCATGCCAGACCGACGCGTCGATCAATGCGCCGTCCCATAAATCGACCGTCATGCCGCGATCCGTCGCGGGGCAGTCCACGGATCGGGACCGAGCGGCCACTCCACTCCCAAAGCCTGAGCGACACGCAGGGCCGACAGCAAACCATCCTCGTGAAAACCATACCGTGTCCACGCACCCGCATAATACACACCGCCACGGCCCTGAATCTCGTGCAGCCGCCCCTGAGCCGAGATTGCGGCGGCGTCGAATTGCGGATGCGCAAAGACGGCCTCGTCATGGATGCGCATCGGCTCAATCTCCGGGTTGAGGGTGACAATCAATGGGCGCGGCGTTGTCAGGTTTTGCAACCGGTTCATCCAATAGGACAGGCTGATCGGACGGTCGGTTGCGGGCATGTCGTTCTGGGTCACATAATTCCACGATGCCCAGGCAGAGCGTCGCCGCGGCATCAGCCGGGGGTCGGAATGCAGAACCATCCGGTTCGGCTGGGTGCGCATCGCGCCGAGGATCGCGGTCTCGTCCCTGTCGGGCCTTTCGAGTGTGGCAAGCGCCTGCGGGGCGTGGGTGGCGAAGATCACACGGTCAAATTGCTCCGCGCCGCGCGGGCTTACCACGGTCACGCTTTCGTCGCCGCGCCGAACCTCGTGAACCGGGGATGACAGCCGAACCTTCCCCCTCAGCCCCGACAGGATCGCATCGACGTAGCGCCTTGAGCCGCCTGTGATCGTCAGCCATTGCGGCTGGCCCTTGACCGACAGCAGACCGTGATTGTCAAAGAAGCGAACGAACGTACCCGCTGGAAATTTCATCATGTCGGCGGGTGGTGTCGACCAGATTGCGCCCGAGATCGGCAGCAGAAAGCGGTCGCGGAACTCATCCCCCAGCCTGAGCGAGCGGATCAGTTCGCCTATGCTGCCCTGATGCGATTGATGTGAGGGCGCGTGCCGGAAAAACCGTAAAATGTCGCGGATAAGCCGCCAGTGGCCAGCATCCATCAGGCACATCGGCTGCGCGAACATGGCACGGGTCGAAAACGTGCCGTATTCGTAACGTCCGCCGCCGAAGCTGGCGGAGAATGACATATCGCTCGGCTCCAGCGGGACGCCGAGTTTCTCCAGCAACGGAATGAACAACGGATAGGTACGCCGGTTGCAGACAATGAACCCGGTATCGACATCGACCCCTTCGGCCCGGACGGTCCGCGCATGGCCCCCGGCCCGCGGCGCTGCCTCGAACAGAGTTATGTCATGGTGGGGGTCAAGCAGCCAGGCGGCGCCAAGCCCCGAAATGCCGCTTCCGATGATCGCAATGCGGCGTCTGCCAGTGTTATTCACGTTTTATTCCGTCACTCGTCATTATCGCTCACAAAAGGACCGGGCGATTTCAGCAACCGCCCGGCCGGGCCACTCTCCGTGGCAGATCACATCGCTGGCAAAAGTACCCCGTCCACGACATGAACAACGCCGTTTCCGGCTTCGAGATCCGCCGCGGTCACAGTGACGACATCATTGATTTTCACCATGTCGCCATCAAGTGACAGGTTCAGGCTGCAATTGCCCATCGTGATAACCTCATGCATGCCGCCGTCATCCGCGATCATCTGCACCACATCGGCCGCGAGCGCTTTTGTCTCGACGACATGGCAGCCAAGGATCTGAACGAGCTGATCCTGATTTTCGGGCATGAGTGCCGTCTCCAGAGCGCCTTCAGGCAAGGCCGCGAATGCCGCGTCCGTCGGTGCGAACACCGTCAGAGGTCCGTCACCGGACAGTGCCTCCGCCAGGCCAGCGGCGATGACTGCCGCTTCGAGGGTTTCGTGATCTTCGGAACCTACAACAATGTCGACAACTGTTGCGGGCATGTCTTGCATGGCGTCCTGCGCAAGAGAGGCAGAGGCTGCGAATGCAAAGGCAGTGGTCATCGCAAAGCTCAAGATTTTCATTCTATCCTCCTGTGGTCGGTGACTTAGGGACGAAATGACCCGGCAGTTGAGTTGCAGAGATCACGGTTTCGTGAACATAAGCGACATCTTGCGGCGCATCCTGGGTTCATGCATGCTCAGAGAAACTGTTCCCGGAGCCTGTGTCATGACCTCACCCGCCGCAGAACTGACAGATCTGCTGGGGCGGGTGGCCTTGCGGGATCGGGCAGCGTTCGGTGATCTATATCGTCTGGCAGCACCGAAACTTTTTGCCATCTGCCTCCGTATCCTCAAGGACAAGCAAGAGGCGGAGGACGCGTTGCAGGAGGTCTTCGTCCGGATCTGGCATAATGCAGACCGCTATTTCCCGGACGTCGCCAGCCCGCAAGCCTGGATGAACACTGTGGCCAGAAATCATGCCATCGATATCTTGCGGAAGCGCAAGCCGGGCGGCGGCGATCTCGACGCGGCGGAAAGACTGGCAAGCGATGATCCGACACCCGAGCAGAATGCAGAGCTGCGCTCTGAGGGGCGGCGTATCGACAACTGCATGAAGGAACTCGCGCCGGACCGCGCCGAAGCCGTCCACCGGGCTTACGTCGAAGGCGACAGCTATCTGGAATTGGCCGAGCGGTTTTCGGTTCCTCTGAACACCATGCGAAGCTGGCTTCGGCGCAGCCTCATTCAACTGAGGGAGTGTCTGGCGCGATGACCGATGATACCCCCGTATCCGATCCGCGCGATGCCGTGACAGCCGGAGAATATGTGCTTGGCACGTTGCCGCTGGCGGAACGCGAGGCTTTCCGCCGCCGCATGCTGAAAGAACCCGCGCTGACCGCCGAGATCATCCGCTGGGAAACGCATTTCGATCCGCTCGCCGAAGAGGTCCGACCGGTGAGCCCGCCAGCACGCGTTTGGGATAAGCTGGAAAAAACGCTGTTCGAGCCGTCGGAAACGTCTGGCGGCAACAACACGCTCTGGCGTTGGCTGGCGTTTGGTTCCCTGTGTACATCTGCTGTGCTGGCGGTGATGCTCTGGACAAGCGCGCCGGACCCTGGCGGCGATCCCGAACTCTGGGTGTCCGACATGGTTTCGGCCGACAGCACCGTCCGGCTGACGGCGCTTTACGATGACAGCGATGGCGAAATGCGCGTCTCCGTCGCGGGCGCACCACCGGCTGAGGGCAGGGATTTCGAATTATGGCTGATACAGGGCGACCGCGCGCCGATTTCTCTCGGTGTGATGCCGCATGAGGGTCAGGCCGCCATGTCGGTGCCGGAGGAACTTCGGGTGCTGGTGGCAAACGCCACGCTGGCGATAACGGATGAGCCTGCAGGCGGCGCACCGGGCGGTGTCGCCACCGGTCCTGTCGTTGCCTTGGCGGAAATGCAGCGGATTTGAGGATATTAGTTTATTTGGAGCAACACGCCGGTTAGCCCGTTGCGGTATAAATCTCGGAAAGAGGGATCTATTCCGACCGCTGTAGTGATTTGCAACACGCGTCAAAATAAGTGGTTATATCAATCCTCTGAGGGTTGGTATTTGGAGTTGGAGTTCCCCTGATTTCGTGGACACCCATTGACTGAAGTCGAAAGATGTTCACATGCCACGAACGAAGGACCCTTACCCGGCGGCTTTCCGGGAAGAGATTGCTGAGCTGCATCGAACTGGCCGGAGCGCCGAAGACCTCGCGCGGGAATTCGAACCCTGCGTCGCGACGATCCATGCCTGCATCAGGCAGGCGGAGCGGGACGACGGCAAGCGAGCCGACATCCTGAGCAGCGAGGAACGTGATGAACTGCGTCGTCTTCGCCGTGAGAACAAGCAGCCACGACAGGAGAGAGACATCCTTGCAAAAGCCGCGGCCTGGTTTGCTCAGAACGACGCGACGCTGTCGATGTCTTCGAATTCATGACCGCGAACCAGGCCGACTATCCCATCGAGATCATCGCGCAGCATGGGCGTGTCGCGCAGCGGCTTCCATGCGTGTCAAGCAGGAGAGCCGTCAGCGCGGGACATCGCAGACCGGGAACTGACGGAGCTGATCCGCCAGATCCATGCAGCCTCAAGGGACAGCTACGGTGCACCGCGCATCCACGCTGAACTGGCTGATAGCGGCACCCATGTCGGCCGCGAGCGCGTGGAGCGGTTGATGAAAGCTGTAGGGCTGGCCGGCGTAGCCGTCGCCGAAGTGCTCGCACGACGAGCCGCGATGAGCTTGTGCGTCCTTCCGCTGACCTCGTGGACCGCAACTTTTATGCGGACACGCCGAATGCGCTTTGGGTTGCCGACATCACTCTGAGTAATTGATCGTCCGTGCTCTCCGGCAGACCCTGTTGGTCGTCGTTGAAAGGAGAACAAGTTGGAAAGATATTATGTTGGCCTTGATGTCCCGAAAGATGAGACCGCGATCTGTGTCAAGTCCGGCGATGGTAAGGTCCTGCTGGCGCGGAAGATGCCAACGGACCCCGATGCAATTGCCGGTGCCCTGTCCTGTGGTGGCTGGAACTTTGGCGCAGTTGTCATGGAAACCGGGCGGATGGCCAATTGGCTCTATCATAAACTCATGAGGCGTGCGCCGCCCGTTGTCTGCGTCGACGCGCTTCATGCCTATGCCGTGCTGAGCCAGATGCACAACAAGACGGACGCGAATGACGCAGCCATGCTTGCCGAGTTGGCCAGGACGGGCTTTTATCGAAAAGTGACCGTGAAGAGCCCTCTGGCGCAGCGCCGCCGCGCCCTGCTGCGCGCAAGAGAGACGGCGATCAAGATGCGTATGAACACCGAGAACACGATCCGCGGGCTGCTGGCCAGCTTCGGTGTGCGCCTGCCTCGCCACCTGCGCACCGAGGTGTTTCACCAAGCGGCCGAATTGTCGAAGGCGATGTTGCGACATGCGCGGGAGGACCAGGTCTGCCAGCGCTTAATGACCATTCCAGGCGTGGGCGCAGTGAGCGCCGTGACCTTTGTTGCGACCGTTGATGACCCGCAGCGATTTCGGCGATCAAGATCGGTCGGCGCCTATGCCGGCCTGACATCCCGGCGATACCAATCGGGCGACATGGACTACGGCGGGCGCATCTCGGGCAGAGGGGACCGAATGCTGCGACCGGTGCTTTATGAGGCGGCGAACAGCCTCTTATGCGGCATGAAGGCTGAGGCAGGGCAAGGCATGAAAGAATGGGCGACGGTCTTAAAACAGCGGACGAGCCACAAGAAGGCTGTCGTTGCCCTAGCCCTAAAACTGGCCGTGATCATGCATGCGATCTGGAGGAACGGTACGACATTCCAAAGCACGGAGGCGTGACATGAAACGCTGCCGCTGAACCCTCACCAGTTGCCGTGTCGACCACAGCGGCAGGACGCTGACCAAGCCCGAGATATCTACCTGCGAGCCTCCAAACATCGCGAATATCACCTGCCGGAGGCCAGAGCCTTGGATGCCGAGATGAAGCGCCAAACATGGATGACTTAGAAAAGAACCTTGCAGGCGGTCGACCAGAGCACCAAACTACAGCGAGCGCGGATCATCAATTAAAGAACTTATGTCTGGACCCGCGAGGGCTGGGTTTATCTGGCGGTCCTCATCGATCTTTTTTCACGGCGCGTCATTGGCTGGGCCATCAGCAACCGCATGAAGCAGTATCTGGCAATCCGCGCGCTGAATATGGCCGTTGCCCTGCGCCCCCGGCTTCGGGCTGGATTCACCACACGGATCGCGGGTCACAATACTGTGCCCGTGAATACCAGAAGATACTTCGCAGCCACGGGTTCCGCGTATCGATGAGCGGCAAGGGCAATTGCTATGATAACTCGGCCGTCGAGCGCGTCTTCAAGTCCCTGAAGGTAGGATTGGTCTGGAGGCGCGACTGGTGCACCCGGCGTGATGCCGAGATCGCCCTCTTCGAATACATCAACGGCTTCTATAACCCACGCAGAAAACACTCAGCCCTTGGCTGGAAATCACCCGTCGCCTTCGAACAGAGGGCCGCTTAACATGAGCACCTGACCGGAACAAAACCGGTGCAGGTCCACTGCAGCGGCTCATCGGCTTACAAGAAATCATACATGTTGTCACACTCATACTTCATTCGCCGTGCGCACCTACGCCTGAAAACATAGAGGCGCCCTTTATATCGAGTGCCAAATCGAATTCCGCCTTAAGGATCGTGCCACTGTCGGATTCCGTGATATAGAGTGTCCGGCCATCCGCGCCGCCGAAGGCACAGTTTGTGGTGCCCAATCCGCTCGGTGAACGAACCACAGCAATTGGCCGACCGAGTGCATCATGCACCCAGACGAGCCCCATCCCCGTCTGGCAGACGACAACACCGTTCGCTGCTGTCAGCGCCAGACCGTCGGGCCCGGCCCGACCGCCGGAAAACTGTAGGAACAGCCCGGCCTTGTTGACCCTCCCACTCGGCGAAATTGGCAGCCGCCAGACGGCATTCGCGCGGGTCACGGCCAGAAAAAGAACATGTTCGTTCACGTCGAGGACCAGTCCGTTGGGGCTGGGCACCTTGTCGATCAGACAAGTCAGAGCGCCGGTTTCAGGCTGCCAGCGGAAGACGCGGCCGGTCGGGTCCTGCAATCCGGTCTGGCCCTGGTCGGTAAAGTAAAGCGACCCATCCGCGCCGAAATGCAGGTCGTTGCAACCTTTGAAGCCCTCGGTATCGCAGTCGCGCAGCGCGGGGGTCACCGCGCCGGTCTCCGGATCAAGCTGCATGATGCCGTTCTGAAAATCAGCGATGAAGACCCGGCCATCGGCATGGATCTTCAGCCCGTTCGGCTGGCCGTCATATTCGGCGATCTGCGTGACATTGCCCGCAGGATCGGCCCGGAAGATGCGGCCGAACGGAATGTCGACGAACCACAGGTTGCCCTGACGATCGAATGACGGACCTTCGATGAAGCTGTCGACGGTCGCCCCGCGCCTGTTGCGTTCTGCCCAATAGGACGGCACGCCGGGCCGACGCAGTTCGGGCGGCAGTTCGGTGAAAACCTCGGCATCAATAACCACCGGATCGGGGAAAGGATATGTCATGGTTGTCATCCTATCGTCAGCGAGGGCAGGAACAACGCGATCTGCGGGAAGGCGATCAGCAGCAGCATGAACAGGACGATGATCCCGAAGAAGGGCAAGGTGCCCATGATCACATCCTCGACCTTCACCTCGTCGGAGGAGCTGGCGACGACGAACAGGATCACCCCAAGCGGCGGCGTCAGCTGACCCAGCTCGACCAGGATAACGACGAAAACGCCGAACCAGATCGGATCTACACCAAATGCCAGCAGCGCCGGGAAGATCACCGGAACAATGATAGCAATCATACCCAGGCCTTCCATGAAGCAGCCGAGGATCGCGAAGATCACCATGATAATCAGCAGGAATGCCAGGCGCGATACATTTGCTCCTTCAAGAAACGACACAAGCTGTTCACCCATACCAGACAGCGCCGTTGCATAGGCAAAGATCATCGATGTGAAGACGATGAACAGGATATTGCCGCTCATCGTGACCGTGCGCGCCATGGCCTCCGTCAGCAGCCGCAGGCTGAGGCAGCGATAGATGCCGGTGATAAGGATCGCGCCGACAACGCCGACGGCGCCAGCCTCGGTCGGGGTCGCGTAGCCGCCATAGATGCTGCCCAGCACGATGATGATCAGAAGCAGGAAGGGCACGATATCCAGCAACGCGCGGCCGAGATCTGCCGGGGTGGCCTTGGTGTCTGATCGCGGCGCGAGATCGGGGTTGATCAGCGCGCGAATGACAATGAAGCCCATATAAAGCAACGCCAGAACGATGCCGGGGATCAGCCCTGCCGCGAACAGACGCGCGATCGAGGTTTCGGTGAAGGTCGCATAGATAATCATCGTGATCGAGGGCGGGATCAGGATCCCCAGCGTGCCACCTGCCGCCAGCGAACCCGCGACCAGCCGCTTGTTGTAGCCGCGCGCGGAAAGCTCCGGCAGAGCCACGGTCGACATGGCGGCGGCGGTCGGTGCAGACCCGCCCGAGATCGCCGCGAAGATGCCGCTGCCCGCGATATTGGTGTGTAAGAGCCCGCCCGGCAGTCGCCGCATGAACGGCGCCACACCATTGTAAAGCCGGGTGCTGAGCCCCGACCCAAGAAGGATTTCCGCCATCAGAACAAACAGAGGTATCGCCGCAAGCGTAAAGCTGTTGGCCGACCCCCAGCTGACGATGCCGATGGCTTTCCAACCGGCGAACCCCTTGAGCAACCAGATATAGAGCAGCCCGGCGCCGGCGACGGCGAATTGCACCCACATGCCGCCAATGATCAGCCCGATCAAAAGACCGAATGCAAGAATACCTTCCATCACGCAGCTCCCTTCGGTTTGCGAACGGCCAGCAGCAGTTTCTCGACGAGGAATATCGCGATCATCGCAAAGCCCGTCGGCATCAGCAGCTGCGGGATCCACAGCGGCGTGCGCAGCACCGTGGGCGCGAACTTCCCACGCTCCAGCGAACTCATTGCGACATCTGCGGTCTTCCAGACGAAGATAATGCAGATGAACAGTGCAATCGCGGCAAAGGCGATGTGAAGCTTGGCTCTTGTACTGGCGGGCAAGGCATCAAAGAGAAAATCGACCTGGAACAGAGCGCCCGCACGCAGGGCGAGGGCGGCGCCGAAGAAGGTCAGCATGACGACGAAATAGCCCGTTAGTTCCTCGGCAAAGCCAAGCGAGTAATTCACCGCGCCGCGCAGAAATGCCTCGCCGCAGACCAGCATGACCAGCGCCACCAGAACCAGCCCGGTTGCGATTTGCACCAGCCGGGCTATCAGGTCGAAGATGGGACCGGCTGATACCGGTCCTCTGCTTTCACTATGCGCGCTCATCTCACTTGCCGATCGCTTCGCGCACAAGCGACAGGGCCTCTACATACTCCGGGCCGTTGTCATTCGCCCAGGCTTCCCAGAACGGCGCCAGCTTTTCGCGCGCGACAGCGGCATCACCATCCGCGGCTTCGGTGATTTTCATCCCCGCTTCGGCCTGCGCGGTTTTCTGGGTTTCTTCATCGGTCAGGAATTCCGCCGTGATCGACTGACCTTCCTCGGCAACGATATTGCGCAGGACGTCCTGATTTTCCGGGCTGAGCGCGTCGAAGACATCGGTATTCGCGATGATCACCGAATTGCCGTAATTCACCGCGAAGCGATAGTTATAGGGCAAAAACTCGTGCCAGTTCTTGGCCCCGCCCGCACTTGCCGTCAGCACCCCGTCAATGACGCCGCGCTCCAGCGAGGTGGGTACCTCGCTGCCCGACAGCGTGATAGGCGCACCGCTGAACTCCTCGACAAAGCGGCCCTGTTCGGGGGAGGTCACGCGTATTTTGTGGCCGGACAGATCATCAAGACTGCTCATTTCAAAGGTGGTGAACAGCACCTGCTGTGGATAGCGATAGCCGCCCAGCAGGGTGACGTTCTGTTCGGCAAAGGCCTCTGTCAGGATCGGCTCCATCGCGGCATAGGCCTTGTTCCATTCCTCGTCATTCTCGATCAGCATCGGCAGGTTCAGCACCCGCGCGATGGGCACATTGCCCGAGAAGAAAAAGTCGGCGGCGAAATCGACGATCCCGTCGCCCGTGGCCTGAGTGATATCCTCGGACGAGATCTGCAGCGTCTTGCCCAGATGGATGGTGATCGTCAGATCACCGCCAGTTTCCTCGGCGACACGCTCGGCGATGCGGTTCATGCCCTTGACGGCGGCGGTGGTCGAGACCGCCGAATAGGTATAGCCGGTCCAGTCATCGGCCTGCGCCGTGACGACCGTCGCGGCAAGAGTAGCGATTGCTGTCATCGTAAACAACTTCATGTGTCTTCCCTCCGATTGATTGAATAGGGTCAGCCCGGCCTATTGCCAGGGCGTCGGTTCCCAGATGGATTTCGCGATGGCGGATTGTTCGGCGGCGAGTTTTGCAAAATCATCGCCGGTCACGAAGGCCATCGGGTTGCCCTGCTCGGCCATCATGGCCTGAAACTCGGGGTTGTCGTTGACGGCGCTCAGCGCCTGGCGAAGCTGGTCGGCGAGTGCGGGATCCATCCCTGCCGGCCCGACGATGCCGCGCAACGATGACATCTCAACGTCATATCCCAGTTCCTTTGCAGTCGGCACATCAGGCGCGAAGCTGGATCGTTCATCAGCAAGCACCGCGAGCACTTTGATGTCGTCCCCGAAAGAGGTGGTCTGGCTGAGCGCCATGGTGCCCGCCGCGACATGGCCGCCCATCAGCGCGGTCCGTGCCAGCGCCGCGCCCTTGAACGGGACCAGCGTGAATTCGGCACCAGCTGCCTGTTCGATCATGATCGCTGCGAAATGGTCGTTGCCGCCCAGCGAGGACAACCCGACCGTGATCGCGCCAGGCTCGGCCTCGGCTGCGGTCAGGAAATCGTCCAGCGTGGTGAATTCGGAATCGGCACCGACAACGATGGTGTTGGGATCGTCTACGAAATTTGCCAGATAGGTAAAGCTGCCCTCATCATAATCGGCATTACGGTCATAGGTCAGCGCCAGCGCCGCCGGCAGATTGAAGGTGCCCAGCGTATAGCCATCGGGATCCGCTGTGGCGACTTCGGTAAAGCCGATCTGGCCGCCTGCGCCTGGCACGTTCTTGACCACGACCGCGGCGCCGTCGCCAAGCGCACCCTCCAGGAACTGCCCGACCGTCCGGGCCAGCACATCGGTGCCGCCGCCCGCCGCATAACCGACGACAATCTCAATGGGTTTTTCGGGGAACTCCGCCAGCGCCGGTGTCGCCGCGAGCGTGACGGCCAGGGCCGTGATGACGTTCCATGTCATGATAGTGTCCTCCTGTTATCAGTGGAAAAAAGTGCTGCGTCGATGCCGTAACAGCACGCGGCACTGTGCCAGAAAAGCGCGTTGCGTTCGTCGCAGCCGAGGGGTTCGGCCAGGCGCTTGAAGGCGTTCCAGAGCGTGCGATAGCCGAATTGTCCCTTGTCCACGGGAAAGTTGCTTTCGAACATGGCACGCTCTGGCGTGAAGAGGTCGAGGCAGGTGTCGACATGCGCGCGCCAATCCGCCACGAGGTCCTGCGAAGAGGGTGGGGCCGGGAGCGCGGCATAGTCGTAACCGATGACCGACAGACCGAAGCCGCCGATCTTGATCCGGGTGTTGGGAAGCGCGGCAACTCGCGCCAGTCCGTCGCGCCAGCTCCTGAAGCTGTCAGGGTCGTCCCGCCGGAACGGTCCGACGCCAAGCGGGCCTCCGCAATGATCGACGACAATGGTCAGATCGGGCACGGCGAGCGCGAGGGTCTGAACCTCGTCCAGTTGCGTCTGATAGGCCCAGACGTCTAGCACCAACCCCGACTCGGCCACCGCTGCGGCGCCTGCGTGAAACGCATCGCTGCGCAGAAGGCCGTCCGGTGCGGGCCGCGGGTTCGAGCGGACGGCAGGGTCGGGATGATAGGCCGTGGTGTTGCGAATTCCGCGAAGTTTGCCGCGCCCGGCCGCGACCAGCTCCTCTAACACTGGGCGCACCGCGTCGCCAAGCTGCAGATCGGCAAAGCCGACGATCCCGACGGGATGCGCGGGCCGGTTCGCTGACCAGTCGAGGATCGTCTCGACCTCTCCCAGCGGTTGGAACTCGACCGGCCCGTCGCTGCGGTATCCCGTCCGGCACTGCACATAGATGCTGGCGCGGATGTCGTGTCCGTCCTGCGCATCCTGCTGAAAATCATTGGCAATATAGCGCCCCTCGGGGCGGTCCCACAGGTGATGATGCGCGTCGAGGATGGGTTGGTCTGGCGCGAGAACCTCTTCCCGCGCCAGAGCGAGCCAGTCTTCCCGTACCGCGTGATGTGGGGTGGAAAGGACCATGCTCAGCCCTCCCCCTCGATCTTCTTGCCCTTGAAGAAACGGCGCTTCAGGGACGGGCCGAAGACCACGGCCAGCGTCATCGCGACAAGGATCAAGCTGGTCGTATTCTGGAACAGAACGCCCCAGTTGCCGCGACCGATTCTAAGCGCGAGGCGCAGGTTTTCCTCGGCGAAGGCACCTAGGATCAGTCCCAGCACCACTGGCGGCAGCGGGAATTTCAGCTTGTCCATGACATAGCCGATCGCGCCGAAGCCCAGCATCAGGTAGACGTCGAACATGCGGCCATTGATCGAATAGACGCCGATCAGCATCAGTACGATGATGACCGATCCCAGAAGCGGACGCGGCAGTTTCAGCAGTTTTGCAAAGCTGTTCGTCGCAAGGCTGCCGCCCACGAAGATCAATAGGATCGCCCCGAAGAGGAACTGCCACATGAAGCCAAAAACCACATCGGGGTTGTCGCGGAACAGCATCGGCCCCGGCTGCAACCCGTGGATCAGCAGGCCACCCAGCATGACTGCGGCGACCGCGGTGCCTGGAATGCCCAGTGTGAGTGCCGGGATCAGTGCTGATGCCGTGTCGGCATTATTCGCAGTCTCAGCCGCAGCCACGCCCTCGGGCTCGCCGTTCCCCCAGGTTTCGGGTGTCTTGCTGGTGCGGCGCGCCTCGTTATAGGACATGAAGGCCGCCATTGAACCGCCCGCGCCGGGGAGAATGCCGATCCAGATGCCGATCAGCGATCCGCGCAGCCAGGTTTTCCAGAAACCGAACATGCGAGGCAGGGCCTTCCAGATCGGCTCGGTCCCCAGATTGTCGCTGGCCGAACCATCGGTTTTCAGCGGCGTTTCCAGCAGGTCGATCACCGGCGGCAGTGCGTAAAGCCCAACCAGCAGGATGACGATATTGATGCCGTCCAGCATCTCCAGCTTGCCGAAGGTGTAGCGGTCGACACCGAGGATCGGATCCGAACCGATAACCGAGACGAAAACCCCGAAACAGGCACTGATCAGGCCTTTGACGACGCTGCCACCCAGCAGGAAGATGATGCTGCAGAGCCCGAAAACCGCGACCCAAAACACCTCCGCGGGGCCGAAGAGCAGCGTGACCTTGGAGAGTGGCGGGGCGAGCAGCATCAGGGCGAATGCACTTGCAATGCCGCCAATCGCGGATGAAACGACCGCGACCTGCAACGCAAATCCGCCCTCACCTTTTTGGGCCATCGGATAGCCGTCAAAACTGGTTGCGACGGCAGCCGGCGTACCGGGAATGCGCAAGAGAACGGCCGGAATTGCCCCGCCATACATGGCGCCATTATAGATGCCAGCCATCAGGCCAAGCGCGACCAATGGGTCGAGCCCGAAGGTGAAAGGCACCAGAACCGAGATCGCCATCGTCGCGCTCAGCCCAGGCAGGGCGCCGACAACGATACCTGCCACCACGCCGATGATGACTGCCGCGAAGTTCGCGAAGGTCAGGACCGCAGGAAGTGATTGAAGAAGATCGGAATACATGGCGCCCTCAATTTCCCCAAAGGCGACCTGCAGGGAATTCCTGCGACATCGCAATGCTGAAGATCAGATAGATAGCGGCCAGCACAATTACCGTCGCAGTTGCCAACCCGACGGGGTTGCGAAAGCCAAAGACATAGGCAACCAGAGGTACCGAGATTGCTGTGCTGACATAAAACCCTATGAAATCGACCGATAGTGCGTACAGGACAACCAGTCCGAAGGCCAAGGCGACCCGTTTCGGCGACCGGGTCATTGTCTCTGCGGGTTCACCTGCGGCAGCCTTGCGTTGATCATTGACCAGCAGAAAGGCCGCGAGGATCATTAGCGAAACCAGCATTGCGGCCGGAAGCAGCGCCGCCATAGGTGGCAGATCGAAGGTCGGAACGATAAATACAGCAGCCGCGACGAAAATCCCGATGGCCGTCAGTGTCTCGGGCCTCAGCAGGCGAGAACGGTCCGGATTGGACATTATTTCAGCTCCTTGTCTCGGGGTGAGTTGGCAGCGCGGGACTTCGCACCCGCGCCGCGCAAGTATTACTGCCAGGGAGTTTCGTCCCAGACCGTTTTTGCCAGATCGAGCGTCTCGGCATTCAGCGACTGGAAGTCTGCGCCGACGACGACTTCGACCGGGTTGGCTGTGGCGGTCATGGCGGCGGCAAATTCTTCGTCGCTGGCCAATTGGCCGAACGCCTCCAGCAGCTTGGCCGATACATCCTCGGGCAGACCCGCAGGGGCAACGAAGCCACGCATCGAACCGTTGATCAAATCGACGCCCTGCTCCTTGAAGGTCGCTACATCAGGCGCGAAGTCCGAACGCTCGTTCTGAGCGATCCCAAGGATGTTGATCTCATCCTTAAAGCTGGCGACCTCAGAGATGTTCAGAATGCCCATCGCGACATGACCGCCCATCAGCGCCGTGCGGGCCGGTGCCGAACCGCGGAACGGGACGATGGTGAATTCGGTTTCGGTCAGGTTCTGCAGCTTGGTCAGCATGAAATGGTCGTCGCCGCCAAGGCTGGACATGCCCACCGTCACCGCGCCGGGTTCAGCCTTAGCCGCTTCCAGAAGCTTGTCGAACGTGTCCAGCCCACTGGCTTTCGAGGTCACGATGACGTTCGGATCGTTCACCACGTTAGCGAGATAGGTGAAGCTGTCGGCATCATAGCCCGCCTCGCGATCCAGCGTCCGCGCCATCATGCCCGGCAGGTTATAGGTGCCGATGGTATAGCCGTCGGGATCAGCCTCGGCGGTTTCTGTAACGCCGATCTGCCCGCTGGCACCCGGCACGTTCTTGACGACAACGCTGGCGCCGTCGCCTAGGTATTTCTCAAGGAACGGCGCGACAGTGCGCGCCATCACATCGGTGCCGCCCCCGGCCGAAAAGCCGACGATCACCTCAATAGGCTTTTCCGGGTATTCAGCGGCAGCGGTGCCGGCAGTCATGATCAGCGCACCGATCAGTGCGGTCTTCTTCAAGTTGCGAAACATGTTGGTCCTCCCTTTCCTTCGCTTGGTTAGTCTTGTGGAAATGTGCAGCCACGCTCATTCAGCGCTGCATCAACCCAGGCACGGTCATTGGTGCCTTCCGAGATGGCCTTCATTTGGCGCGCCTCGGCATCCTGTTTGGCCAACGTCTTTTTCAGGATCTCCTCAGCATCGGCCAGCGGCACGGCCAGCACTCCGTCGGAATCGCCTATGACAATATCGCCGGGCTCGATCACCATGCCGTCCAGACTGATCGGTACGTTGATCTCGCCCGGTCCGTCCTTGTAGGGACCGCGATGCGTTACGCCTGCCGCAAAGGTCGGCAGGTTTGTCGAAACAAACGCGTCCACATCTCGGATCGCTCCGTTCAACACGAAGCCAGCCACGCCGCGCTTGACGGCATAGGCCAGCATCAACTCGCCCATCAGCGCGTTGGTCAGATCACCGCCAGCATCGACAACGATCACGTCGCCGGGCTCGGCAAGGTCGATGGCTTTATGCAGCATCAGGTTGTCACCGGGGCGAGACCGCACCGTCAGCGCCACGCCAGCCATGCCGCCTGAGGCGTGCATCGGACGCAGTCTAGGCCCTGCCGCCGTCACCCTGTTCATGGCGTCGGAGACATTGGCGACCGGCAGCTTGGCAAAGGCGTCGACAAGTTTTTTTGGCGCAGTCGATTTTCGGTTCAAGATACGAAACCCTACGGACATATTCATTCCTCCGATGTGACAAGAGATTTGGCGGCATCAGTCAGCATGTCGCGATTGGCAATGCGTGCGGCAGGAACCGGCTGACCTTCGAGTATCTGAAAGATCCCACTGACCGCATCGACGCCAACACGGGCACCGGCCTCGCGAGTGACCCCGCCGATATGAGGGGTTACGACAATTCGCGGCTCCGCCCAGAACGGATGGTCTGAGGAAGGCGGTTCGACCGCAAAGGAATCAAGTCCAGCCCCCGCCAGATGCCCCGATTGCACAGCCGCGAGCAGCGCGTCCTCATCGATGAGGCCCCCGCGTGCGGTGTTGATGACATAGCTGCCCTCAGGCATCGCCGCGATGGCCTTGGCATTGATGATCTGGCGCGTTTGATCGGTCAGCGGGCTGTGCAGGCTAAGTATATCGGCGCGGGGCAGAATCTCTTCGAATGTCTCAAAGCGCTCAGCTCCCAGCCGTTCAAAAGCATCATCGGGTGCGTAGGGATCATAGCCGACGAGATTAAGGCCCAGGCCCTTGGCAATTTCGCCCGTTGCTTGTGCGATCGAACCCATGCCCAGCAACGCAAGGGTCGAGCCTCTCAGCTCACGACCCTGAAAACCCGGCTTGTCCCAGCGACCCGCACGCAGGCTGGCATCAAGTGGCAGGATCTTCTTAATGCTCGCCAGCATCAAGGCAATCGCATGCTCGGCCACGGAAACGGCATTTGCGCCCGTCGCGACAAGGACAGGTATATTCCGCTCGGCCGCGGCCTTCAGGTCGATATTGTCGACGCCGACACCATGTTTTGAAATCACCCGCAACTGTGGTGCCGCATCCATGACACTGGCATCCACCCGGCCCATACGCGATACGATGCCGACTGCCCCGGATTCCCGAAGATGAGCAGAGATCACCTCGCTGTCGGCGTAGGCGGGCGTGTGAACCGTCCTATAGCCGCGCTCGGCAACAAATTTCGCAGCACTTGGGTCCAGATCGGGACCGGTAACCAGGATCGCTTTGCTCATCGCATTCGTCTCCATGCACCCTGCGGCGCAGGGCGTGAGTTGTAATCATTTTTTGCTTGTGCTCCGCGCAGCCCTCCAGCGGACGCGGTTATCTCCTCTTTATCGAAATAAAGAATAGTCTTGCTTAATGACAGCGAATAATTATCATCTATAAATTAAGAAAATCTGGATTTATGAATGGACACGCGCCAGCTAAAAACCCTGATCGCAATCTCAACCCACGGCACTTTCGCAAGGGCTGCCGATATTGTCGGCCTGACTCCATCAGCCGTCAGTCAGCAGGTGCATGCGCTTGAACAGGAGCTGAATACCTCGCTCTTCGAGCGCAGTTCGCGCCCGCCTAAGCTGACGCCAAATGGACTGCAGGTTCTGGAGATGGCCAAGGATATCCTGCGACTGGAAGACGACACCAAGGCGAGTCTGAAGGGCGACAGGATCTCAGGCACTTTGATGCTTGGTTCCGTCAGGTCCAGTGCTTTGAACCTGCTTCCCCAAGCCATTGTGAAAATGCGTAGCCTTTTCCCAGATCTGAAGACGAATCTCCGGGTCTCGCTTTCGTCAATCCTGATTGCTGATGTCGCCGCAGGTCGTCTGGATGCTGCCGTCGTGGCTGAGCATGTCGGATTTCCGTCCGCGCTGAGGTGGAGCCCGTTTCTGCGAGAACCGCTCTGGCTGATTGCGCCTAAAGGCACCGAAGGTGCTGATCCCATCGCTTTATTGAATTCCAGGCCCTATGTCCGCTTTCGCAGTGCCGTTCCCTTGGCCAATATGATTGACACCGAGATATCGCGATTGGGCGTTGTGCCGAACGACGTTGCAGAAATTGATACAGTCGGTGCAATCGTGACCTGCGTACGCCAAGGTATGGGTATCTCCGTTGTCCCACATGTCGCCTTGCAAGAGGTGGAAGATCAGGACTTACTGAAGCTTCCCTTCGGACACCCCCAGATCACAAGGCAGATCGGCATCGTCGAACGAACTGTCGCGCCCCGCACGGAGATCATTGCTCAAATGCACGAGGTTCTGGCCGGTTTCTGCGGTGAATATGGCGTTGAAAGAGAGTTAACTCCGTAAAAACAAAGTTGTCATTTATCGATAATACAGGGTCTGAGCGACAGAGCTGAGATCGAGTATCAAATTACCAAGAGTTGATTAATTTCTGGATCTCTGCAGATCTGCTAAGATCATAGTGGCACTCTTCTCCGCGACTTCCGCCCCCTTCCGCTTTTCTGCCGCTCTGACCGGCAATGTGTGACTTGATATGCGCGCGAGGCTCAGCCTCATGTGGAACGCAAGAAGGAGGCGCTGGGCAAGGTCAAAAGACTGGAGACAGAATGAGAAATCGGCCCGAGAGGCGGTGCCGGAGCCAGGCCGGGACCATCATATCTGCGACAGCGCCGGGGGCCGTGAAGACCTAGGCGGCAGGTCATAAGCCTCCCGATCCTGTCGAACAGCTTCGATACCGCCTTACCTCGGTTTCGGCGATAGGACTAGTCGCAGCGCGACGGCGCTGCCGCTATGGGCATAGATGATCTGCAGTGTGATCGAGGATCTGATCGTCATCCATGGCCTCCGCCTGACGCATAACGAAGCTCTGGAGAAAGACATCAGCGCCTGTGCCATCGTTGCAGATGCGATGGTTCGGCTGCGGATGCGGCCTCAGAGCTATTCCATGATCAAGTACATCTGGTTCAACCGGGACAAGCCGGATTGAAACCCGGGGTGCGAACCCTGGGTTCGCGGGTAGATGATTAAATCGCCCGATTAAATCATCCACGACCGTTTCCACAGTTTCCGTCAGGGTCCGACTCAGCGCAGATAAAGCGAGAGAAGGACTGAAATGACCGAAGAAATCTGGAGACTGCCGCGGGTGATGCAGGCCGTCGGCATGGGCCGCAGCTGAATCTACAAGGCGATGGCCGAGGGAGATTTCCCGGTGCCGATCAGGCTCGGCAAACGTGCTGTCGGCTGGAAACGCTCGGACGTGGGTGCATGGCTGGAAAGCCGCGCGCGAAGGGCGCTGTGATGGCTGGCAGGGTTGGTAAATTCCCGCAGACCGGCCGTGGTTCTTACGTCAACCTGCGACCACTGCGCTGGGCTGAAGACATCTGCTGCCTGCAACTCGGCCCCAGATCCCTGCTGCAATTGCTTGCCCGCCGCAGCGATGAATTCGGCTGCTGCAGCTATCGCCAGGAGGTGCTGGCCAGAGAACTCGGATGCTCGAAGCGCAGTGTGTCGAACGACCTCCGCATTCTGCGCCATTTCGGTCTGGTCAGGCTGATCGGCAGGCAGACGGATTTTCAGAGGATCAGCAGCGTCTATCACCTGGTCGGCTGGGGCGAACGCAAGGCGATTCCGATTTCCGGCCACCCGGTCTTCGGGCGATATGTCAAGGAGCCCGGCGGGCGGGATCGGCTTGAGATCGAGAGGGCGCAAATCCTGCTGCGTGATGCGGAACGGATTGCAGCGCATAATAAAGACTCTGAATTAAATACGACTTCTGCTGAAGAAGAGATTCTGGAGCTTTGCATCCGGGCGCTGGGAAACTGGCCCGGCGATGCCGATCTGGAACGGCTGCGCTGCGATCATCTGACGTTGATCGACCTTGTGGGGGAAGGGTACTCGCCTGAGGCCGATATCCTGCCGGTGTTGCGCCGGAAGGCGGCGTCGCGCTACCGGCCCAGGGCCATACGAAGCTGGCGCTATTTCGAGGATGCCATTGCGGAATATGCGGGTAGCCGAAGAAGGGCAGCGGTGGAGTTGCCTGAGGCGGCGCAAGCGCCGCAACCGGTGCCGTCTGGTCCGACAACGGCCGATCTGGCCACGGCAGAGACCCGGCGGGCGCTGCAACGCGCGCTGGAGGAACTGGCCCGGCAGCGTGGCGCTTTGGAGGGGGGCCCGGCATGCTGATGATCCATCAAGCACCAGCGGTGCACATCAAGGTACGGGATGCAGCCGAGGTTACGGGTCCTTCCGGGGGCATATCCCATGCGGGGGGCGGAAGCGCGCGAGATCACCAGTTCCAGGGAATTTTTTTGGGTTCGCAGTTGGGTTCGCGGGTTCGCACCCGGGTTCGCAGGGAGGTTCGCAGTTGTGAGAGGCCAGATGAGTTGCACGTCCGGCTCAGCGCCCGCAGCTGGCTGACGGTGCCGGTCCGGTGAAACGTCCCAATCCGCTGCCCCCCGACCGGATGGACACAAGTGAGCGCCTCCGCACCCTCTGTCACCTGTTGGCGCTGGGTCTGTTGCGCCTGCGCTGCCGCGACCGCGACCAATATGAGACAGCCGGCATGATCAGAGATCGTTCGACTACACAATCTGCCGCCGGAGAGCGGTACTCCGACACGACGAACCGGAGGTCCCGATGACGACGCATGATCCCATTCCCGCGCGGCTGGCCGCGCTCAAGGCGACTCCCACGGCCGATCTGAAGCGGCAATGGCGTGACCTGTTCGACAGCGAACCGCCCCGTTCAACCGGCGCTATCTCGAAGCCCGGCTGGCTTACCGCATTCAGGAACTGGCCTATGGCGGGCTGAAGCCGGAGACCATCCGGCGGCTGGAGCGGCTGGGCGAGGAGCTCGACGGCGGAGACAAGACGAAACGCGGTATCCGCGCCGACCGCGACCGTCCCATTACCGGCACGCGGCTGCTGCGCGAATGGCAGGGGGTCGAGCATGTCGTCACCGTCCTACTGACGGCTTCGAATGGCAGGGGCGGCCCTACAGATCGCTCTCCGCCATTGCGCGGGCCATCACCGGGATGCGTTGGAACGGCTGGGTGTTCTTTGGGGTTAAGGCGCGGTGGCCGTAGGCCAGCGGAGGCTCCGGTGGAGCCTCCGCAGCGCCGTACGCACGATGCGCAAGCATCGGGCCGGCAAAGGAACCACAGGGGACGGGGATGACGATGGCTCCGGAAAAATCGAAGATCGTTCGCAAGCTGCGCTGCGCGGTCTACACCCGGAAATCCTCCGAGGAAGGGTTGGAGCAGGAGTTCAACTCGCTTCACGCCCAGCGAGAGGCCTGCGAGGCATACATTGCCAGCCAGCGCTCCGAGGGCTGGGTGCCGGTCCGGGATCAGTATGACGATGGAGGTATCTCCGGCGGCACGCTGGACCGCCCCGGCCTGAAGCGGCTGCTGGAAGACATCGAGGACGGGCTGGTCGATGTCGTCGTGGTCTACAAGATCGACCGCCTCAGCCAGTCGCTGGCCGACTTCGCCAGGCTGGTCGAGGTCTTCGACCGCAACGGCGTGACGTTCGTCAGCGTCACGCAATCCTTCAACACCACCACCTCAATGGGCCGGCTGACGCTGAACATTCTGCGCAGCTTCGCTCAGTTCGAGCGGGAGGTGACCGCCGAGAGGATCCGCGACAAGGTCGCCGCCAGCCGCAAGAAGGGCATGTGGATGGGCGGGGTGCCGCCCTACGGCTACCGGGTGGAAAACCGGAAATTGCTGGTTGACCAGAAACGCGCCGAACATGTCCGCTGGATCTTCGCCCGTTTCCTCGAGGTCGGGTCCTGCACGGAACTGGCGCGGGAGGTCGCAACGCGGGGCATCCGCTCGCCGCGCGGCAACCGGATCGACAAGAAATACCTCTACCGCATGCTCAACAACCGCGCCTATATCGGCGAGGCGGTCCACAAGGGTAACAGCTATCCCGGCGAGCACGACGCCATCATCGACCGCGAGACATGGGAGCGCGTCCACGCCATCTTGCAGGAAAGTCCCCGCAAGCGCGCCGCCCGGACTCGCGCCGATACGCCTGCGCTGCTGAAGGGGCTGCTGTTCGGTCCCGATGGCGCGGCCTTCTCGCCGACCCATACGCGCAAGGGTGGCCGGCTCTATCGCTATTATGTCAGCCAGACCGTGCTGAAACATGGTGCCGGATCATGCCCGGACGGCCGTGTGCCAGCGGGCGAGATCGAGGCTGCGGTCATCGACCAGCTGCGCGCTGTCTTCCGCCAGCCCGAGATCGTCGCAGGGACAGGGAAGGCTGTGCGGATGCAGGATGGGGACATCACCGAAAATGACATCCGCGAAGCCCTGCAGCAGTTCGACTCGCTGTGGGATGAGCTCTTCCCCGCCGAACAGGCGCGCATCGTGGCGCTGCTGGTCGAGCGTGTGGACATCGGCACCGAGGCCCTGAATGTCCGGCTGCGGGTCAACGGGATGACGGCACTGGCCCGCGAAATCGCGCAAGACGTCGAAGCCGCCGCATGACCCGGACCACCCCGGTCCCGGAGACCGTTACCATCCATGTTCCGTTCCACATTGTAAAACGCGGCGGGAGGAAGGAATTCCAGCTGCCTGAGAATGCGAAACAGAAACGCGCACCCGACAACACAGTGATCAAGGCACTGGCCCGCGCCTTCCGCTGGAAGCAGATGCTGGAGTCCGGAGAGTTCACCACCATCGCCGAACTGGCCGAACGCGAGGGGATCGCGCTGTCCTACACGACCCGCGTGCTGCGCCTGACGCTGCTCGCACCCGACATCGTCGAGGCAATCCTGGAAGGAAAGCAGGGGCCGGAGTTGACGCTCGCGCAGGTGCTGGAACCGTTTGCGATGGAATGGGCAAAACAGCGAAAGGGCTTTGGCAGCATCGAACGAAACCTAGGCTAAACTAAACTCGCAGAGGACAAAGCGGTTTGTCATGACAGCGAATTCTAAAATATCGGCTTAATCAATTGAAAATAATAAATTTATATTGTATTCAGAGTAATTTTATAGGATTTCTATTGCAGGGCGTCCTTGGCCGCGATAATAGGTATTTACAATTCCAATTCTGGGTGATTTGCAAAGCAATCCAGCCCCAGAGATACCCAGCCTAATGCGGTTTGGCTTTGGTCTATCCTTGGTGCTGCAGGGTTTATCGTCGCCGCAGGTGCAATCGGATATGAACCCGTACCCCTCCAAACTACCCGAGGGTTTGGTCATTATCCCCCGGTTCCATTCTGAAGGAGCAACTCATGACATCAAGACAGTCCCTCAATCGCCGGGCCCTCCTGAGGGGTGCAGTGGTTTCGGCATCTGCTGTGGCGCTTCCTGGGCTGCTGCGTGCGCAAGATCGACTTGACCAGCTTGCGCTTTTCGGGCCGCCCGCAGGACCCTCGGTAACACTGGCTCATGCGGTTGCGACGGATCGTTTCGCTGACATCGCTACAGCCGCAACGATGACGGCCTGGCGCACGCCGGATGAGTTGCGTGCAGGCCTGACCTCTGGGCAGATCGTCGCATCGGTGGTGCCAGCGCAGCTTGCAGCGAATCTTTATAACCGCGGCTTTCCGATTCGTCTGGCCAATATCATGACGGAAGGCCTGCTTTATGTTCTTTCGGAGGATCGCGAGATCGGGGCGATCCCCGACCTCGCCGGGCGCAGCGTCGCGGTTCCGTTCCGCGGGGACACGCCGGAAATCCTATTCACACAATTGCTGCGCCATCACGGCCTCGGCGAGGAGGATCTGACGGTGAGCTATGCCGGTACGCCGGTTGAGGCGGTGCAACTTTTGCTTGCGGGCCGGGTTGAAGCCGCAATGGTGGTGGAGCCTGCTGCGAGTGCCGCGGTGATACAAGGTCGGCAAGCAGGCAAGGATGTAACCCGCGTGATCGACATCACCGCAGAGTGGGGGGCGATGACGGGCGGACCCGCAGTTCTGCCCATGGCCGGTCTGGCATTGACCGAAGCAATCTATGCCGAGGCTTCCGGTTTGGTGGAACCGATACGCGCCGCAATTCGCGAGACGCTGCCGGAGGTGCTGGCCGATCCGGAGGCTGCAGCGGCAAATGCGACAGGGGTGCTGGGTCTGCCGGTCCCAGTTATCGCGGAATCCGTGCCAAACTCCCGCCTTGTTGCGCGAAACGCCTCGGAGGTCCGGAGTGAAATCGAGGCGATGTTCCGCGCCATGGCTGGCGATGATCTGGGCCGCATCGGCGGTAAAATGCCCGGCGAAGAATTTTATCTCTGAAGCCGATGATGGGGGCCGCGCTTCTGGACAGGCTGGGCGTCGTTCTGCGTGCCCTCTGGTCCGGCTGGGCAGGCCTGGCTGCACTTTGCCTGTTGGCGGCGCTCTGGCAGGCGGGCCATGAGGCTTACGGCCCGTTCATTCTGACGGCACCGCTCGATACGCTGCGGGCAATGGGGGTTCTTGCTGCAGATCCCTCATCTTGGGACATTGCACTGCTGACACTGCAGCGCGCGGTCACTGGATTTTTTCTGGCCGCCGTCACCGGCATCATCGCCGGTGTCGTTGCAGGGTACTGTCCGGCCGTGCTGCGTTTATGTCAGCCTTTGCTGACAGTGCTGCTTGGGGTCCCGCCTATTGCCTGGATCGTGCTGGCGATGATCTGGTTCGGAGGCACCGACGCTACGGTGAGAGTGGTCATTCTTGTTTCTGCCCTGCCGATCATATTTGCCGGAGCGGCTGAAGGTATTGCGACGCGTGATCGCGGACTGGACGCGATGGCGCGGGTTTTCGGTGCCGGACCGCTGCACCGGTTCCTTGACGCGGCATTGCCGCAGGCTGCCAGCGCGATTTTTCCCGCGCTCAGCCTGGCGCTTGGGATGGCGTTCAAAGTCGCTGTGATGTCAGAATTGCTGGCCAATGCGGGGGGAATTGGTGGCGCGCTTGGCGACGCACGGGTTCAACTCGACATTGCGCAGGCGCTCGCATGGGTCGCAGTGGCCGTGACGCTGCTGGTGGTGGTCGAATACTCGCTGATACAGCCGCTGCGTGGCGAGTTGGAGCGATGGCGGCGCGCGACCCGTCCGTGGGGCGTCAAGAGATGAGTGTTCTGCGTCTTGAAAATATCGGGCAGTCCTATTTCGGGCGCACGGTGCTTGACCGTATAAATATCGACATTGCGGCAGGCGAGATCTTGGCGCTGGTCGGTCCTTCGGGCTGCGGCAAATCCACACTCGCACATCTTTCTGCCGGGCTGTCGGAGCCGCGTACCGGTCGTGTCCTGCGCGGCTATACCCGGCATGCGATGGTGTTTCAGGAACCTCGGCTGATGCCGTGGCGCACGGCATCGTCGAATATCGGCTATTCTCTTGTGCGGGCAGGCTGGTCGCGGTCGATGAGGCGCAGACGTGTCGCGGAAGTTGCTGAAGAGGTCGCACTAGATCCCGACGATCTGAAGAAATATCCCGGTGAGTTGTCAGGCGGGATGAAACAGCGCGTCGCGATTGCGCGGGCGCTTGCGGCCAATCCGGACTTCATCTTCTTCGATGAGCCCTTTACCGCGCTTGACGTGGCGCTCAGGCGGCGCATGCAGGATCTGGTGATTGCGACCTGCGCGGATAAGGGTATTGCCGGATTGTTTATTACCCATGATCTGGAGGAGGCAGCGCGGCTTTCGCATCGGATTGCGGTACTCGACACACGCGGTCGAGGTGTCTTGGGTACGAGGTCATTGAAAGGCACCCCTTCGGGTAGAACCGACGAAACCGTGCATGACTGGGTAAAAGCGGCACTCAGACAGGATCCGATATTTCGGCACATTCATGATGTGGACGAGAGGCAGACGGCATGAATGATGAGCCCGATAGCAAGCGGCATCGTATCATGCCGGAAACGCTGCCCGGAAGGCTCGCGGATGAGGGGTTTCGTCTGTTTTTTCCGCTTTCGGCAGCATATGCGGCGCTATTTCCAGTCTTCTGGGTGCTGGCGATGAAGTTGGGATTGCCTCTTGCACATACGGTCCCGAGTTCGCTTTGGCATGCGCATGAAATGCTGGTCGGTGCATTTGGCGCGGCCCTGATCGGATTTCTGACGACGGCGATACCGGAATGGACGGATACCGAGCCTCTGCGCGGTCGCCCACTTTGGCTCTTGGCAGCCTTATGGGGTGGTGGGCGCGTGATTGGGCTGCTTGGCTGGGATGGAATGAGCGCTGTCGGTGCGCTTGCTGATCTGGTCTGGATCGCTGCGCTTATCTTGTATGTCATCCGCCTTTCCGTCAGGCAACGCTCCGACAACTTGCTGTCCTTTGCCTTTTGGCTGCTCCTGTTGTGGGGGTGTGTCGCCGTCGCGCGGATCTCGTTTCTGACCGGAGATATTGCGCGCGCCTCGACCGCAATTCAACTTTCTGGGTTTGCCTTTCTTGGCCTTCTGGGCCTTGCATTGGCGCGTATTACTGTGCCTGTGACCAATCTTGTGCTTGATCCATCCGAGACGACCTCGCCGTTCCGGCCCCATCCAGGACGACTGAACCTGGCGGCTGGCTTGGTTCTGGTTGCGATATTTGGGCAGGCAGCGGGGCTATCGCCAGCAGTTGCGGGCTTTCTGGTTTTTGCCGCGGGTGCTGCCTTCATGGACCGTGTTGCGGAGGCCTTTATCGGGGTGAAGGCGTTCAGAGCGGAGATTTTGATTCTCGCGGGCTCCAGCGGTTTGGCCGGGGTGGGCCTGATGATGGTCGGGGCGGCCAAGCTGGGTGCGCCCTGGCCGGAGGTGACGGGGCTGCATGTGACCTTCATGGGTGGGCTGGGTCTGGGTGTCTATGCAGTTTTCTGCATTGCCGGTCTTTTGCACACCAACCCGTCCCTGGGCCTTTCATTGCCGGTGCGATTGGGCGCTCTGATGCTTCTGCTCTCGGTTATTCTTCGGATTATGCCGGATATTGGAATCGCTCTTCCCGGCTCGGTATATGCGTATTCTTCGTTGGCCTGGGCGCTCGGTTTCCTCATATGGCTCTGCGCATACTGGCCTTATCTGGCATCTGTCGCGAGCCCGCCTGCCGAAGCTGCGTCGGGCGACGCAATGATGCCGCTGTCGTCCGATGAACGGGAATGTGAAATCGCTGCCGCCGAATAATGCATGTTGCATGGTGCAAGCCGGCAGCGATGTCTTTGTTTTGGTGATCCTCTTCCTTAGAACCGTAGCCTTGTACCCAGATAGAAGGCGCGACCCTCACCCGGGATGAAGGCGGCTTGCTGAGGCATGGCCTGATCGACCACCAGTGTCGAAGACGCATAACGTTCATCGAACAGATTGGTGACGCGTCCAAAAATCTCTGCCTGATCGGAAAGTGCATAGGAGGCGCTGACATCGACAAGAGCATACGGGTCGTTAAACACGGTGTTCATGTTATCCACAGGTGTTTCCTCCGGCACCCAATGCAGCTTGCCGCCAACGGCGAAGCGTTCCGTTGCCTGCCAATCCATTGCCAGACTGATGACGTTGCGCGGTGCGCCTGCCAGCCGGTTGTCGCCACGCATCGGATCGTCATCGAAACGGAAATCCTGCCATGTCCATGCCAGCCGGGTCGAGAGATCGGGGGTCAGTTCACCGCTTAAACCAAGCTCGATCCCGCTATGGATCGTCCGGTCGGCATTGACCGATGCCCTTGCCGCGCCGGTTACATCACGCAGAGAGAGCAATTCGTTCTTCAGGCGAGAGTGATAGGCTGTGGCATCCCATGCGAAGCGGTCGGTTTCGCCCCGCCAGCCGATTTCCAGAGTGACCGATTCCTGCGCGTCCAGATCGGGGGTTGCGAAAAGCGCCCCGGTGCTGACGGGCGAGGGGCGACCCGGTCCCGTATTCGCAGTGCCGTTTATCGTGCCCAACAGGTCATCATGGGTTGGCGGCTCAAAGCTCTTTGACAGCGACACCCAGGCCAATTGTCGCTCGGCGGGCCGCCATGACAGCGCAACTGACGGAGCCAGCCCGGAATAGCTCCGGTCATAATCTGTTTTCGCGCTCGGGACAGGGATCGCCGGAAGCGGCAGGCTTGGGTTCATTGGGTTGAAACCCGCAGTCGGTCTTGTCGCGGCATTCCAGAGATCGTCGTTTTCCCGCGTGGCATAAATATACGCCAATGACGGGGACAGGGTGAACTCGCCAAGCTCCATGTTACCACCCGCATAGAGCGACAGTGAACCTGATTTGAGCCGGTTGCTGCCAAAGGCAGGCCCGCGACGGCCATTCAGATTGTGGTAGTAGTCCCGATCCGCCTCGCCACGCGACCAACTCAATCCCGCCTCAAATAGCGGCAGATCGCCTTTCCCTTGCATTGTATAGCGCGCGATCAGTGTGGCGTCGGTGCTGTCCGTATCTCGGAAACCGGCCGAAACGGGGAAACCGAAACTGTCATCCGTGCGCGACAGGCTGAACCCGAGATCATATGTATGCGGGCCGTCCTCCCAAGTGCTGCGCATCCCGGCCATCGTCTGATCGGTTTTGCGTTTGGGGCGGTCGCGCAGGACATTGGGGCCGGGATTGGTCGGCCTGCCAGCGACGATCACCGGGCCGGTATGGTTCGATTCCGGGTCGTTCTGCACCGCGTTCCATGTCAGCGGTCCGGCAATGTCGAATTCAAGGCTGGTATGGCTGAGGAACAGTCGGGTGGTCGCCGCCCCGGTCTGCAGGCTGACATTACCGCCGATGCTGGTCCGCGCGGAGGAATTGTAATCGCGATAACCGTCGCTTTGCGAATGCTCAAACCGCAGCAGCGTATCGGCGCGAGGACCGTCGACACCATAGCTCGCAACCAGATCGCTGCGTTCGAAACTGCCGCCGCCGAATGAAAGCCGCATACCCGGTGCCGATGCTCCGGAAGGGGAGACGAGGTTGATCGCACCGCCCAGCACGGTTGCGCCAAGCCGGTTGGCGCTGCTGCCGCGCAGGATTTCAAGCGTTTCTGCCTGTCCGGGTGAGGCAAGGCCGACAACATAAGCTCCATCGGCGCGGTTGACCGGCATCCCATCCATTAACACCAAAAGACCCCGCTCTGCAGGGTTCTGCTGCTGACCCGAGCCGCGGATCTGAATTCGCGGCTGATCGTTTCCGCCAAAGAATTCCTGCGTGACGACGCCGGGCACAGAAGAGAGCGCATCGGATAGTTTTGGTGCGACCTCGCTTCGCGGGGTATCACCGCGATCAATACGGGTAACGCCGCCAGGGGTCACGGCGAAACGTAAATCGTCCGGGTTCTCGGCGTGCAAGATGATCGGATCGAGCACGATGACCGCGCCCGGCGCGACGGATTGCGAAAAAGCAGGGGAACAGATCAGGGCTGCACCAGCGAGCAGCTTGGAAAGCGCAAGGCCTTTCCGGCTGTAAAAACGTCTTATATCATTTGCCATAAGCAGACCTTCAGCAATGCGGTGGCAGGGGGCGGCTGGCAATTGCTGGCGGATATTGCGCCAAACCTGGTCAAATTGGGACCGGCGCAGGAAGATACTAGTTCGGCATTTGTTTAGGCGACTTGACTTTCGTCAGTTCGGCATAGCGCTAACTTCTGGCCATCACTTCCGCCGCCTGCTTTAATATGCACTGCGTATGTTAATTCAACAATTGGATCGATTAATGCGTCTGACGTCTTTCACCGATTACGGTTTGCGGATGCTGATGGTTTTGGCCAAGCAGCCGGGAGAATCTGTCTCCACGGCTGAACTGGCCGAAGAACTGCAGCTACCGCGTAATCACCTGACCAAGATCATGCAGCATCTCGCCCGTGCCGGAATTGTTCAGACGCGGCGCGGCGGCGGCGGAGGGGCGACGTTGAAACAGGCACCGGACCAGCTACGGTTGGGAGGGCTGGTTCGTCTGCTTGAGGAAAAGCAGCCGCTGGTCGAGTGTTTCCGGCCCGGCGGCAGCGACTGCATCTTCGCAGGCTGCTGCGGTCTGAAAACGCGGTTGCGATTGGCTGAAACTGCGTTCCTTGCCGATCTCGACCGCTCAACGCTGGCGGATATCGTCCCGCAACCGATGTGATGGCGGTAAGATCGGGTTGGCGGATCAGGCGGGACCAACAAACACTCGCGGCGCTTATTGAGGATGCTCGTCCCGTGGTCTCAGCGCGCGATAGGCATGCCATGTCCCGTGACCGAGCAATGGAAAGACAATAATCAGGCCAAGCAGCGCTGTGGTGATACAGAGGATAAACAGCGTTAGCACGATTGCACCCCAGGCGATCATGACCGGCCGATTGTTCCAAACCATCGCCATACTGGTCCCAAGGGCAGAGAGTGCATCGGTCCGTTCATCAAGCAGCATAGGCACGGCGAACACACTTATCGCAAAGGAAAACGCTGCGAAGAGTGCGCCCACAGCGCCGCCGACCAGCAGCAGCGACAGACCTCTCGGCGTGGTGAAAAGCGTTTGGACAATTTCATCCATGCCGGGAAAAGGCTGCACACCAAAAAACAGTGCCCATAGCAGAACGGCGGCGCGGTTCCACAAGAGAAACAGCAGAAGCAGGATCACGCCCATGAAAAAGGTCGAAACAGTCGAGCGCGGTTTTACAAATACCATTTCTCCGATCGATGTCCTGCGCCCCGCTTCGAGGTTTCGGCTTTTGATATAAAGCCCGTTTGCCACTAGCGGACCTATGACCAGAAAACCGGCAAGGGCAGGGAACAACGCATAGTCCAGGCGAAACCGATACAGAAGCCAGACGACAAGGGCCGAGGTCAGGAAAACCCCGAATCCGTAAATCAGACTTGGCAACGGGTTGGTGCGCAGGTCCGACCACCCCAGATTCAGCCATTGCCCTGCTGTCTGCCAGGGCAGGTCCCGCGCCATCCGGTTCTCGACGGGCAGAGGCGGGACGACATCGGGAATAAGACCGGGGTTATCGCTGGCTTCAGGCGGCGGAGGAGCGGTATGATCACTTAACATGATGGCTTCGCCGCACGCAGTGTCGCGACGCCTTCCAGTTTGGGTTGAAGGACGCAATCCGGTCGCGACGAGAAGGCGACAGAGATCAGATGAATATTCGCCCCAATGAAGATTGCGATGGTCAGGGCGGTCGCTGCCAGCGCAAACAGCCGTGAACCCGTCCAGAAATCGCGATAGAATACCTGTCTCATTGAGGGTTACCGTCCTGCTGGCCGAGCTCTTCCAAATAAATCGCCAATATCTTTCGTTCCGTTTCAGGCAGACGTTCTTCCCATGCGGGCATCCACCCTTGGCGGCCACCGAAAATCGTGTCGAACAACTCCCTGCTGCTCCCGCCATAGATCCAGAAATCATCGGTCAGATCCGGCGCGCCCATTGCAATGTCGCCGCTGCCGTCCTCGGCATGGCAGGTCACGCAATTATCGGCAAACAGCGATTTTCCCTGCTCCGCCTGGGCGGAGAGGCCGGAGGTCCCTGACAGGCTTCGGACATAGGCTGCGACCGCGCGTATATCGTCTCGTGACAGGATGCCGTCGCGTCCGAACGCCATCATCTGGCCGAAACGGGTCTCCGGATGATCGCTGTTGATTCCGACGCGAATGGTCTCCATCACCGTGTCGAACTCGCCGCCCCATAGCCATGCGGAGTCGGTCAGGCTCGGAAATCCGGGACCGCCATTGGCATCGAGGCCATGACAGGCGGCACAATTGTCACCGAAAAGCTGCGGTCCGGAGGTGCGGACGATCTCGGCCAGATCCGGGTCGGCCAGTATCTTCTCGACCGGAAGATCGGTGATCCGGGCGGCCCAGTCAGCGCGCGCTTCGTCAGCTTCCAGAACGGCCTGCTCGACCTCCTTTCGCTGATCAGTGGACAACAAGCCCTTGGTATAGGTCGAGACCAGCGGCCATGTCGGCAGCAATAGCCAGATGATAAAGGACCAGATGGCCGTCGTGGCGATGAAAAACCACACCGGGCGAGGAACCGGTGTGTTCAGCTCGACAATCCCGTCCCATTCATGCCCGGTGGTCAGATGCCCGGTCAGCGGATCGCGCTCCTTCACCGACATGGCCCGTCCTCATCATCGAGAACACTGTTGGCGGCACGGTCGAAGCGTCCCTGCAAAGACGGCCAGAAAGCGTAGATCGCGGCTGCGATGAACATTGCCATCAGGTAAAAAAGCCCGAGTGATTTGGCGAGACCGACCAGAAGGTCATGCGTGATCTCCATCGGTTAATTCTCCACAATCTGCTCAATTTCGTAGGGTAGACTGGTCAGCCGTCCGAGGATCTGGAGATAGGCGACCAGCGCATCCATTTCCGTCACCCGACCCGGATCGCCATCGAACACCCGGATATTGGTCGCCTCGCCGTAGCGGTCGATGACGCCATCGACAGCACCGCCATCAGGCCGGGCTTGTGCCAATGCGTCTGTGGTTGCATTGGCGATCTGTTCTTCCGAATACGGCACGCCAACCGTCCGTAAGGCTGCAAGCCGCGGCGGAAGGCTGGCGGTCTCCAGAACTTCACGCTGCAGGAAAGCGTAGCTGGGCATGACTGATTGCGGCACGACGGAGCGTGGATCGATCAGGTGACGGCTCTGCCAGTCATCCGAATATTTTCCGCCGATCCGTGCCAGATCGGGTCCGGTCCTCTTTGAGCCCCACAGCATTGGATGATCGTATTGGCTTTCGGCGGCGAGTGAATAAGGTCCGTAGCGTTCTACCTCATCGCGAAGTGTCCGGATCATCTGGCTGTGACAGGCATAGCAACCCTCACGGATATAGATATCGCGCCCGGCCTGTTCCAACGGTGTATAGAGCCGCATATCGGCGGCGGTTTCAACGGTTTCGTCTATGGTGAACAGCGGCGCGATCTCGACCATGCCGCCAACGCTTGCCACGGCGATGATGCCCAATGCCAACGCCATTGAATGCCGCTCTGTCCGGTAGTGGGTTCGCGCCTGAAAATCGAACATGCGCTTAAACGGTTTTAGCAATCTGTCCAGCATTGCGTTACTCCGCAGCCGGCAGCGCCGGTTCACTTGTTTTGGATGGTGTCGGGTGATCCCGCTTTGGCACAAATTGCGGCGCCTGGCGGACTGTCATGGTGACATTCCACAATGCGATGCATGCGCCGGTCAGGAACAACAGCCCGCCGAATGCCCGCGCGATATAGTAGGGATGCATTGCCATCATGCTTTGGAGGAACGAGTATTGCAGTGTGCCTGCCTCGGTATAGGTCCGCCACATCAGGCCCTGTATGACCCCGCTGTTCCACATCGCGAAGACGTAGATAACGGTTCCCGCAAGGGCCAGCCAGAAATGTCATTCTACCGCTTTCCGCGAATACATGCCTTCCCGCCGCCAGAGCAGCGGGACAACCGCGTAAATCGACCCGAAGCTGATCAGTGCAACCCAGCCCATTGCCCCGGCATGGACGTGGCCGACGGTCCAGTCAGTATAATGCGACAGGCTGTTGACTGGACGGATCGCCATGAAGGACCCTTCGAATGTGGACAGACCATAGAAGACGGCGGCGACCATCATGAAACGCAAAGTGGCGTCGTCGCGCACCTTGTGCCATGCCCCGTTCAGTGTCAGCAGGGCGTTCCCGGCCGAGGCCCATGACGGCACCAGCAGCATGACCGAGAAGGTCATTCCCAATGTCTGAACCCAATGTGGCAGCGCCGTGTAATGCAGATGGTGCGAACCCGCCCACATGTAAAAGAAGGTAATCCCCCAGAAGGACAGGATCGACAAACGATAAGAATAGATCGGACGTTCGGCCCGCTTGGGCAGGAAATAATACAGCATGCCCAGAAAGCCCGATGTCAGGAAGAAGGCCACGGCATTATGGCCATACCACCACTGTGTCATGGCGTCCTGCACACCTGAAAACAGCGAGTAGCTTTTCGCCCCTGTCAGGCTGGCCGGAACGGCGAGGTTATTGACGATATGCAGCATCGCCACGACCAGAATGAAAGCCATGTAGTACCAGTTGGCGACATAGATATGCGGCTCGTTCCGGCGGGCCAGCGTTCGGATGTAAAGGACGAAGTAGGTCACCCAGACCACCACCAGCCAGATATCGGCATACCACTCCGGCTCTGCATATTCCTTGGATTGGGTAACCCCCATGACATATCCGCTAGCAGCGACGACGCAGAACAGGTTGTAGCCCAACAGCACGAACCACGGCATGAGTTGGCTGGGCATCCGTGCCCGCGAGGTTCGCTGCATGATATGGAACGACGTGGCAATCAGCGCATTGCCGCCAAAGCCAAAGATGACGCCAGAGGTATGAACCGGTCGTATTCTGCCAAAACTGGACCATGCAGCATCGAAGCGCAGTTCCGGCCAGGCCAGCATGGCGGCAACCCAGACCCCCACACCCATGCCGATCACCGCCCAAATCAGGGAAAGAATGATGCCGACTTTGGTTGGGTCGTCGTAATAGCTCTCGATGCGATTTTCGTACGGAGGTTCTGGCTCTCCGATGCGTCGCAGCAAAATCAACGACAGAACGGCGCCATAAATGAGAACGACCCAACCCTGCGAACCCATCAGATCGCCATTCCCGACCGCAGCCATCAACAGCCCGGTCAACGTCACCATGATGCAGATCGCAAGGGCGTATTGTCGCTCTGCTTGCGTAAGTTTTGATATCATTGCCGTGGCTCCTTCTTTTCCGGCGGAAGCCCGGACGGGAGAGGTCTGTCGTCATCATCGAAAAGGATGCGCTGTGCGTCGCCGGTCAGATCTTCATACTGGCCGGTACGGAGGCTCCAGAAAAACGCCAGCAGCCCGACACTGCCCATAAAGAGAGTGATCGGGATCAGGAAAAAGTAACTCATGCTCGGCCCCCGCAGTACGGCACTTTTCCAGCGTGATGCGACCATCTGCCGCGCGCATGATCCAATAAGGTTGTGCAGTCAGGCCTGATGTCGCTGATTTTGGGCGCGGCCAGCGTTGTTGACCTTAAAAATAATCGAAAAAGTTGCACGCTGGTAAAGATGGCCAACTTCGTCCCGACCTTGCCGGAAACAGGTTGCATGGGATTCGGCGTTACATTTTGGGGATCCGTTTTGACCGGAAGATGCGTCAACTTGCGGTGTCGGTCTCCCCTGGAAAGCGATGGTCTGTAATCATAATTAATATTCAAATACAGCCTATTGGCTGATATTTGGCCGCCTGATTTTGTCATGGTTAAACTCGATCACTCGTTCAGGATGGGTAGGCGCCTGTCTCAAACATTAAATGGTATTTTAAATACTTATTCAAGTGGCGGTCGCTGAAGTTAAGCGATCCGCGCGGGTTTGATGGTTCGCGGCGGTGATGCCGGAGCTGAACTCTTTTCCAAAGCGGTCAGGCAGGCTTGGAGCCATGTCCTTGCATGCGTTACAGTTTCGAGAACCGATGCGCCCGGTTTCGCTGAATGTCTGCAGATTATTGGCCGAAGGACCGTCGCCGGTTAAGCGATGGCAACTATGGAGAAAATGAAGTGACATTCCCGCTATGTTTAGCTGAGGTTCCAGCAATCGGTTTGCATGATCATCTTGCGGTTTTTTTTGGCGCAGCAGAAAACGGCACTCTTCATTATCGTTATGGAGATGCGGTGCGCCTCTCCGGGCATTCCTGTGGCGTGGTGGCGACCGCATGGCTGATTGCTTGCGCCGGATTGCCGGCGCTCTACCCGGATGAGCCCCCGAGCGGGGGTGGGGCATCGAGGTGCATCTGCGCAACGCTCAGAACTAAGGCACGATCGGTGCCACGGCGGCGGTACCTAGGGAGATATGCTCGAAAGTTGGTGACGCTTGATCAGGCGGCAGCTTGAATGTGGCGGACGCCGTCGCGGAACTCAACCCCGCTGATGACCTCTGGCAGGCGGTTCCGGCCGTCGAGCCTCCGCCATTTCTTCTGCGCCGACATCATCAGCCGGAAGGCCATGGCGAGCCCGGTCTTTCGGCTCAGGCAGCCCTTGGTTCGCCGGGTGCGGTGCCGGACGGTGGCGAAGGTGCTCTCGATCGGATTTGACGTCCGGATATGTTTCCAGTGCTCGGCCGGATAGTCGTAGAGGGTCAGCAGCGCGTCCCGGTCCTTGACCAGCTTGGCCACCGCCTTGTCCCATTTCACGCCGTAGGTTTCGACGAAGAAGTTGAAGGCGACGTTGGCTTCGGCCTTTGTCCCGGCCTGCCAGATGTCGTGCAGGTGTCCTTTGGCCCTGGCCTGCGCCGATTTCGGCAGCGCGTTCAGCACGTTCATGGTCTTGTGCAGCCAGCACCGCTGCTCCTGCGTCGTGGGGAAGACTTCGCGCAGGGCCGTCCAGAAGCCGAGGGCACCGTCGCCGATCGCGAGCTTGGGATCCTGCGTGAGGCCGCGCCGCTTGAGATCGAGCAGCACCTCGCGCCAGCTCTGGGTGCTCTCGCGGAAGCCGTCGGTCATGGCCAGCAGTTCCTTCCGGCCGTATTCATCCGCCCCGACGATGACCAGAACGCATTGCTTTTCCTCGGCCATGCGCGGCTTGAAGTAGACACCGTCGGCCCAGATGTAGAGGAACCGCCGGGTTCCGAGGTCGCGCTTCTCCCAAGCCTCGTATTCGGACCACCAGTTGGCTTTCAGGCGGGTGACGGTCTTGGCCGACAGGCCCTTGGCGTCCGGCCCCAGAAGGGCGGCCAGCGCCTCGCCGAAATCGCCGGTGGAGACCCCCTTGAGGTAGAGCCAGGGCAGCAGTTCCTCGACCGATTTGGCCTTGCGCAGGTAGCGCGGCAGGATGCTGGGCGTGAAGGAGATCCTCTCCGCTCCCGGCTTGCGATCCCGCACCCGCGGCACCTTCACGGCGACCGGACCGATCCCGGTCAGGATTTCGCGCTCCGGCAAATGTCCGTGCCGCACCAGCCTGGCCCGACCGTCATCGAGCCTTTCCTCAGCGAACGCGGCGAGGAGCGTTGCCAGCTCGGCCTCAACCGCTTGTTCGATCAGCTTGCGCGCACCCTCCCGGATGAGGTCCGTCAGCGGATCCGGCGAAAACCCCGATGGATCGGGCAGCGTGCTGATGGTAGTCTCCGACATGTGGCATATCCCTTTCTCGGCTGAGAATTGACGGCGTCTGAACACCGCCATGATATGCCGCCCCTCAGGGCATCACCAACTTTCGCGCGTTACTCGTACCTAGGTGCGCAACGGGCGTGTCCGGCCCCAGCGGTTTTCACAGCATCGGCACAAAGCACTGCTTCGCCCGCCGTAACCTGATGTTCTTTGGTGCGGATATCAATGCTCTGGTTGGTATGCGTCACTGTGATACCGGCGCGGGCATATTGTTAGACGGCACGCGTCAGACTGTACCCATGAGCCACGAACTGAAAGGGCTTCTCCAAAAGGCAGTGGTTGGCGAGGCCAGTCCCTGTGAACCGGCCCGGTTTGGCGAATTGTGGCAGGATCGGCGATCCTGTCTGCCAAAAAGAGTTTTCGGCTTATTTTGTTGAAAAACTCTGCTTGATTGGTGGACTGGTCGCTGATTCAATTCCGTTGTTGGGCGGGAGGATCGTCGATGATGGGTTCACGGCAGGAATCGCAAGGGGCGCTGTTTTACGAGTTTTCGCTTGAGGATCATGTCCCGCAGGACCATCTGCTGCGGTCGATTGATCGCTTTGTCGATCTGGACAGTATTCGGGCTCACCTGGCGGATTTCTATAGCCATACGGGCCGCCCCTCGGTCGATCCCGAACTTCTGATCCGCATGCTTCTGGTCGGCTATTGCTTCGGCATCCGGTCCGAGCGGCGGCTGTGCGAAGAGGTGCATCTGAACCTCGCCTATCGCTGGTTCTGCCGTTTGGACCTGACCGACCGGGTGTCGGATCACTCGACGTTCTCCAAGAACCGGCACGGGCGGTTCCGCGAGAGCGAGTTGCTGCGGCATCTGTTTGAAACCACCGTCGCGCGCTGTATCGCGGAGGGGTTGGTGAGCGGGCACCGACTGGCCGTGGATGCCAGCCTGATCGAGGCGGATGCCAATAAGCAGAACTCGACAGCGAAGGAAGATTGGGATGCAACGCTGATAGACCCGTCGGACGCGCCCCGCGCCGTGCGTGAATACCTTGACACGTTGGACAAGGCCGCATTTGGCGCCGCCAGCGAGGTCCGGCCGAAATTCACCTCGCATTCCGATCCGGCCAGCCAGTGGACGGCGGCGCGTAAGGGACCGGCATTCTTCAGCTATTCCGACAATTACCTGATCGACACGGATCATGGCGTGATTGTCGATGTCGAGGCGACACGATCAATCCGGCAGGCCGAAGTCGGATCAACCAAAACCATGCTGAAGCGGGTGAGGGACAGGTTCGATCTTCGCCCTGAACGCCTGATCGCCGACACCGCCTATGGCACAGGGCCGATGCTGGGCTGGCTGGCTGACCAAGGCATCGCACCACACATCCCTGTCTTCGACAAATCCGGCCGCCCCAATGGAACATGGACCCGGGCCGACTTTGAATGGGAAGCCGAGAACGACCAGTATATCTGCCCGGAAGGACATGCGCTCAAACAGTTCCGCCGCAACTATTCGGACCCGAACCGCGGCCCGACCGGCAAGGGAACCGCCAAATACCGCGCGCTGAAACTGACCTGCCAGGCCTGCCCATCGAAACAGAAGTGCTGCCCGAACGCCGATGCCAGATCCATCACCCGCGAGGAGCACGAAGATGCGCGCCAGATCGCCCGGGACATCGCCAAGACCCGCCAATACGAGATCTCGATGAAGCTGCGAAAGAAGGTCGAGATGCTGTTTGCCCACCTCAAGCGCATCCTCGGCCTCGGACGGCTCCGACTGCGAGGACCATGCGGCGCAAGCGACGAATTCCTCCTCGCAGCCGCAGCCCAGAACCTCCGAAAACTCGCCAAGATCTTTCCCGCACCGCAGCATCCGCGAAAAGCCTGACACCAGAAAGGCTTGCGGCCAAAGTCACCACGCAAACAAACCGCTCAACACGCCGGGTTTTTCAACAGAATCGGCTATAAGCAGACGCCGGAATTCACCGAGATGACTGTTTCTGTCGCCCTGCTTCGCGATCATTCTACCAAAAACTGCATATGGGCAAGATTGCACGTTCTGGAGCGGCGCTCGGGATTCTTCGATAAGGCTTCGAATAAACTAAGAACGCTTGGCCCCGGTACTCATCACTGTATTTCACTCGGTCGCGTCCATTATGTCGCTTTGGCTGGTTTGGCGCGGTTCTTCGAGGAATTCTACAGGACTGATAAGCAGCAAGATCAGGATTCGAACGCCCGAAGCGAGTCTGACCGGCTATACCGCTGATGGACCAACCCATCGTCCATCTCGCGAGATCCGAGAGCAGCAGCGAGAAGGCTTCCTGCGAAAGTGTGGGTCATCATAAATATTTTTTATCATATAGTTAATAAACTACGGTGATGAAAATCCGCGGCCGGAGATCAGTGGAGATTGAACTTAGCGATGAGACATGCGGTTTTGGGCTTGCTGTTTCGTAAGCAAAACGCGGAGCGATCTCGGTAAGACAGGCGCCGGATTATTCTGAGATGTGCTGATGGTCGGACAAGCAATGAGGCCGCTGTCGAGCTCGGGCATTTTGAACACATGGTCTGCAGATGGCAGCGTCGGTTTACTGAGCACAGGATCAAGCACTTTTCCAACGAATATCGCTCCAAGTGCCCACAAACGATTTCTGATGCCCAAGTTTCTAGGGTCAGGACTCGTTCCCGATCATAACCAGAAGATGACGGTGGCGGCGAGCAGGATTGCAGAGAAGAATGTTTCGGGGCATCGGTCGTATCGAGTGGCCACGCGGCGCCAGTCCTTGAGGCGACCGAACATGATCTCGATGCGGTTGCGACGTTTGTAGCGCCGCTTGTCGTATTTGATCGCCTTCTTGCGGGACTTTCGGCCGGGGATGCAAACCTTTATCCCCTTGTCTTTCAACGCTTCCCGAAACCAATCGGCGTCATAGCCCCTGTCCGCAAGCATCCAGCCGGCCTTTGGCAAACTGCCCAGCAGCGCTGCCGCGCCAGTGTAGTCGCTCACTTGCCCGGCCGACATGAAGAACTGGATTGGGCGTCCTTTCGCATCGGTGACGGCATGCAGTTTCGTGTTCATGCCGCCTTTCGTGCGCCCTATCTGGCGCGCGCGCCCCCCTTTTTGACCCGCAGGCTTGAGGCCGTGCGATGTGCTTTCAGGTAAGTCGCATCGATCATGATCGTCTTGTGTTCGGCACTCTCAGCGGCCAGGCCCATCATGATCCGGGCGAAGACGCCGTTCTCGCACCAGCGCTTCCAGCGGTTATAGAGCGTCTTTGCCGGGCCGTATTCCCTCGGCGCATCGCACCATCGCAACCCGTTGCGATTGATGAATATTATTCCACTCAACACGCGACGGTCATCAACGCGTGGCTTGCCGTGACTTTTGGGAAAGAACGGTTTCAGACGCGCCATCTGCGCGTCCGTCAGCCAGAAAAGATTGCACATTCATCAGATCTCCTTGCGGAGCCTGAATCACGTCAAACGCACGAAATCAATGGGTCTGGAGCCTAGGTTTTTCGAAGATTTTTAATACACTTCTTGGTGCTGAAATTCTCTTTGTGTCCATCACTATAAGTTATGTAAAAAGACCTTGTTCCCCCCATTGTTCAAATCAACCGTGACGCCGATAATTTCAAATTCTCGTATTCACTTCAAATAGTACGGATGGAATTTGAAGAGTTCTTCTACAAATAACCTATCTGCTAAAGAAACATCTTCACCAATTTCGGTTCTATGAAGGATTTCTAATACAAAATTTGATATTTCTTTTTTGTGCGGAATGATTTTGTCCCGATTTCATACATTTTTAACCTCTATCATTGTAGTTTTGCTTTTGCGTAGCGTCCGCGATTTTCTTTCGTTAACTGGCCGTCCTTTACCATTCTCTGCAGTTTTTTCTAACATTTTCGTGATCCAAGCCAAGCGTCTCAGCCAGTTCTTTCGGACCTACGACCTCATCTCCGATGCCATCAAGAATCTTCTGCCGCGTCGCAGCAATGTAAACTTCGTTTGGACGTCCCAGAATTTTCCAGCGGAAATCTTCAAAATCAACTGCATATTCGAATGACTCGATGTCACGGCCCTTGCCCATGAGAACGGTTCCCGAGGGTGTTCCGTGGAGTAGGATAATCGAGTCGACGGCACCGGTGATTGCGGTTGATCCAAGAACAGAGTCATAGGGGTCTTCTGTGAAGCTCTTATTTTGGTGGTGTACCAGCACAGTTGCCAGACCATGCTGGTCGGTCATTGCTTTGAGTTGAGACAAGATTTTGTATTCACGCTCATTGTCGTCGGTGGCACCGGTTTTTGGCGGTTTAACCTTAGAATATGTGTCGATAATCAAAAACTGTGTGTTCTCGGAAGTTTCTACCCAACTTGCGGCCGCGCTTTCGAAATCACTGCCGATCTGCGGACTTTCTGTCGCAAACGACAGCGAAGACAGATCAGCGTCTTGCAATCCCAATCTATAAGACGCTGCTGAAGACGTCGCTCGTTGTCTTCGAGGGCGAGGTAGAGAACGTCGCCTTGCTTGGTTGCAAGCCCGTTCCAAAGCTCTGCCTGCGCGACAGCTTGTGCCTTATCCAGACCGAGCCATGATTTTCCCTCCTTGGGCTTCGCTGCCAGCAGGCTGAGGCCCTTTGGTTGTATTCCTTCAATCATAAAACCCGTGGAGGGAATTCCTTGCTCATGAGAGCATTCGCAGCGACAGAATTGAAGCTAAACAAGTGTACAGGTTGATTGTTCATTATTTTGTGTTTCCTATGAATTTCGGCCACCTTTGCACCACTTTTCTCTGCAAGATTGCAGAGATTTCCCAGAACACCAGCATGTCAGGCCAGCGCTGCGCGGTGTCCTGTTCGCCCGTGATCGGCTCCCGTCACGAATTGTCCCCAATCTTCCATGACCTCACGCCGCCGCTCAAGCATTTCAGAGCGCGCATAGGCTTGCTCCACGGCATTGCCAACCGTATGGGCGAGCGATAATTCCGCCAATGTCCGGTCAACCCCGTGATCGCCGCACCAGTCCCGGAAGCTGGAGCGAAAACCGTGAACCGTGATGTCGGATCGTCCCATACGGCGTAACAGCGCGGCCATGGTCATATTCGACATCGGCCTTCCGGCCTTCTGCCCTTCGAAAAGCAGGTCGCCACGCCTTGTGTTGTGCATGCGGTTCAGAAGATCGATGACCGCCTCGCAGAGCGGCGCGGTGTGGGGTTTCTTCGCCTTCATGCGGCTGGCGGGAACCGTCCATGTCCGCGCCTCCAGATCGATCTCCGACCAGACCGCCCCAAGCGTCTCGCTGGTTCGTGCCGTTGTCAGGATGGTAAATTGCAGCGCCAGCGCTGCTGTCCCATCCTGTTCGCGCAACTGGTCCCAGAAAGCCGGAAGCTCGGCCCAAGGCAGGGCAGAGTGATTGCCGCGACTGCCGCCAGCCCCCCGCTGGAGAATATTGGCGCGCTTGATCACATCCACAGGGTTCTCGCCGCTGCGATACTGTCTGGCACAGGCAACATCCAACACCTTGCCGATCCGTTGCATGACCCGCTGTGCGGTTTCATTCTTGGTGGTCCAGATCGGCTCGACACAGTTCAGCACATGCTGCTGTTCGATCTGATCGACGCGGATGCCACCGATCAGCGGAAACACATAGGTCTGAAGCGTGTTGATCCATTGCTGCGCATGTTCCGCATTGTGCCATGTCGATTGGTTCTGTGCCCCCAGTCTCGCATCAGTTGCTCCAACCTAGATGTCGCGGATTTCTTCCTGAAGCGGGTTCACCCCAGCCCGCGCGAGCTTCTTAAGGTTCAGCGCTTCGCCACGGGCTTCGTCCAGGGACAGCATCTGCGTGTTGCCGAGACCGATTTCCATCCGCTTCGGTGTCCCGCTTGCCGTCACCATGCCTCTGACCTGCACCCGCGCGACCCAGCGTCTTGCGCCGGAGTCATCGACAATCAGATATAATCCATTGCCATCGGCATATCGTCCCGGCGGATAGGTTCTGACCTGTCGTGCCGTCAGAGGCTTTGCCGGTCGTGACATTCTGCCCACCAATATATCCACCTAACATGATGCATTGGAAGACACTTTGAGGCAATGTTGGGAATGGTGAATCTCTGAGAATGCTTGAAATATTGCTTTATTTCAGCGTGTTGTAAATTTCTGGAAATGTCAGGAAAATTGAGTGTGGCGGAGGAGGTGGGATTCGAACCCACGGTGGACTTTCACCCACGTCGGTTTTCAAGACCGGTGCATTAAACCACTCTGCCACTCCTCCGGTCGGGGTGGATTAGCTGTTGGCGGGGAACTCTGCAAGCCCTGCTTGCCGGGCGGGGCGGGCTTCGTTACGAGATGGGGCAGCGACAGGAGGTCAGCATGGAAGATCGCATCAATTCTCTCAGCCAGGGTCCGGACGAGCAGGGGCGCTTCGGGATTTTCGGTGGCCGCTTTGTCAGCGAGACGCTGATGCCGCTGATCCTCGATCTTCAGGCGGAATATGAACGGGCCAAGGCCGATCCCGAATATACCGCGCAGATGGACGATCTGTGGCGGCATTATGTGGGCCGGCCCAGCCCGCTTTATTTCGCGCCGCGCCTGACCGAAGAACTTGGCGGGGCGAAGATTTATCTGAAACGCGAGGAACTCAACCACACCGGTAGCCACAAGATCAACAATGTGCTGGGTCAGATCCTGCTGGCGCGGCGCATGGGCAAGACCCGGATCATCGCGGAAACCGGGGCCGGGCAGCACGGCGTGGCGACGGCGACGGTCTGCGCGCGGTTCGGGCTGAAATGCGTGGTCTATATGGGGGCGACGGATGTCGAGCGGCAGGCGCCGAACGTGTTCCGGATGCGGCTTCTGGGGGCGAAGGTGGTGCCGGTGACCTCCGGCAAGGGCACGCTCAAGGACGCGATGAATGACGCGCTGCGCGACTGGGTCACGAATGTGCGCGACACGTTTTATTGCATCGGCACCGTTGCCGGGCCGCATCCTTATCCGCAGATGGTGCGCGATTTCCAATGTGTCATCGGGAGGGAAACCCGCGATCAGATGATGCAGGCCGAAGGGCGGCTGCCGGACAGTGTCATCGCCTGCATCGGCGGCGGCTCGAACGCAATGGGTTTGTTTCACCCGTTTATCGACGATCCGGAGGTGCGGATCATCGGTGTCGAGGCGGGTGGTCATGGCGTGGACGACCGGATGGAGCATTGCGCATCCCTGACCGGCGGGCGGCCCGGCGTTCTGCATGGGAACCGCACCTATCTGTTGCAGGATGCTGAAGGGCAGATCCTCGACGGCCACTCGATCAGTGCCGGTCTGGATTATCCGGGCATCGGGCCGGAACATGCCTGGCTGCATGAGCAAAAGCGGGCGGAATATGTCTATGTCACCGATCAGGAGGCGCTGGAGGCATTTCAGCTTCTGTGCCGGACCGAGGGGATTATTCCCGCGCTCGAACCCAGCCACGCGCTTGCGCATGTGATGAAAATCGCGCCGGACCTGCCGAAAGATCACCTGATGGTCATCAACCTGTCGGGGCGGGGGGACAAGGATATTTTCACCGTGGCCAAACATTTGGGCGTCGAGGTGCAGGCGGGCGGCTAGCCCGTCGGGTGCCGTGATGCCTTGGCGATCTGCGCTGTGGTTGGCGTGAATTATTCCGCTTCCACGGCATGGGCGCGCAACAGCTCCAAAGGTACGATGTCGGTTGCGCGCGCATGTGTCGCCTCCAGCACCACTTTCGGCGCGGCAAATTCCTGCGTGGCCTGCAGGAAGCGCGCTGCGCAGACGCACCAGCGATCACCGGGTTTCAGACCGGGGAAGCGAAACTCCGGGCGGGGGGTTGAAAGATCGTTGCCGAGATATTTTGAAACGGCCAGAAACTCGGCCGTGACGATGACGCAGACGGTGTGACCGCCGCGATCCTCGGGCGCGGTATTGCAGCACCCGTCGCGGAAAAATCCTGTCATCGGGTCGGTCGAGCAGGGCTGCAATGGCTGCCCCAAGACGTTCAGAGATGGCTCCATCGCGCGGCCCCCGGAAAGATAGCTTCTCGCGACAGCGTATCACCTCTGCAGAGACGCGTCAGCCAGCTTTCCTGTCGGGCCGGATTGCCTTGCGCAGGCGATAGCTGCGGGGCTACCTGAACCGATTGGCCAGTGACTGCAGTCGCTCCGAAAGGCTTTGCGCCGCGGGTTCCTCTTGCGGTTTTTTCGGTTTCGGGGACGGGGCAGGGCGCGGCGCAGCCTCGCCCGCCGATCTTCCCTGATTGCGGGCCGGGGCCATGCGCTGTGCGACCTTGTTCTGAAATCCCGGACCGTCACCCGCCGCCAGAGCCTCGGCCCCGTCCGATATCCCCCGCATCAGATCGTCCAGCCACTCCGCATCGGCTTTCGCGAAATCCGACAGCACATAAGGGGCGACCCTGTCCTTGTGGCCGGGATGACCGATTCCCAGACGAACACGGTGATAGCTTTCACCGATATGCTGATGCAGGGATCGCAGCCCGTTATGCCCGGCATGGCCGCCCCCGACCTTCACGCGGCATTTTCCCGGCGCGAGATCCAACTCGTCATGGAACACGATCACATCCTCGGGCTCGATTTTCAGATAGCGCATCGCCTCGCCAACCGATTGGCCCGAGAGATTCATGAAAGTCGACGGTTTCAGCAGTGTCACGCGCGCCGATCCCAACCGCCCCTCGGCGGTTTCGCCGCGAAACCGGGCCCTCCACGGCGAGAAACCGTGATCCTCGGCAATACGATTCACGGCCATGAAACCGATATTATGCCGGTTTCGCGCGTATTTCGTGCCCGGATTGCCCAGTCCCACGATCAGTTTCATCGCTGTCCCTTCCCGCCAAGTGCTTCAATTTCGATGCATCCCTTGCGGATGAGATCGGGCGTTACTAAGACTCTGTCAACCTCTGGAAGGTAGAACACCGCTCTGATGCGGTCGGGCGATGGCCCGGACGGGTGGGGCAAGCATAATCGGGCAGGAAAGATTGATGAGCGATCCGGCAGAATTTTACATGAACACGCTTGTTCCGATGGTGGTCGAACAGACCTCGCGCGGCGAACGGGCCTACGATATTTTCTCGCGGCTGCTGAAGGAGCGGATCATTTTCGTCTCCGGCCCGGTCCATGACGGCATGTCGACGCTGATCTGCGCGCAGCTTCTGTTCCTTGAGGCGGAAAACCCGTCCAAGGAAATTTCGATGTATATCAACAGCCCCGGCGGCGTGGTGACCTCGGGTCTGTCGATTTATGACACCATGCAGTATATTCGCCCGCGGGTGACGACGCTGGTGATCGGGCAGGCGGCCTCGATGGGGTCTCTGCTGCTCGCAGCGGGCGAGAAGGGGCAGCGTTTCGCGCTGCCGAACAGCCGGATCATGGTCCACCAGCCCTCGGGCGGGTTCCAGGGTCAGGCGACCGATATCATGATCCACGCGCGCGAAACTGAAAAGTTGAAGCGGCGATTGAACGAAATTTATGTACATCATACTGGTCAGTCGCTGGAAGATGTGGAAAATGCACTTGAACGCGACCGTTTCATGGCGCCGGAGGAAGCCAAGGACTGGGGCCTGATCGACGAGGTGCTCAGCCCGCGCGGCAAGGCTGAGGCCGAGGAAAAATAGCAGGTCTTATCCTTACGGGAACCATGCGGTTTGGGGATTGAGACAGGGGGGATTGACCCCTAACATGGGCGGACCGCTTCTGGCGGAGACAAGGCGGGTTTTCCGCCCCGGACTTTAAGGACATAGCATGGCGACAGAGACCGACAGCAAGAACACGCTCTATTGCAGCTTTTGCGGCAAGAGCCAGCACGAGGTCCGCAAACTCATCGCGGGCCCGACCGTGTTCATCTGCGATGAATGTGTCGAGCTGTGTATGGACATTATCCGCGAGGAGACGAAATCCTCCGGCCTGAAATCCGGCGAGGGCGTGCCGAGCCCGCAGGAAATCTGCAATGTGCTGGACGATTACGTCATCGGGCAGGAGCGCGCGAAGCGTGTGCTGTCCGTGGCCGTCCACAACCACTACAAGCGCCTGAACCATGCCGGGAAATCGGATATCGAGCTGGCGAAGTCTAATATCCTGCTGATCGGCCCGACCGGCTGCGGCAAGACGCTGCTCGCCCAGACGCTGGCCCGCATCCTTGATGTGCCGTTCACCATGGCCGATGCGACGACGCTGACGGAGGCGGGTTATGTCGGTGAGGATGTGGAAAACATCATCCTCAAGCTGCTTCAGGCATCGGAATATAACGTGGAGCGGGCGCAGCGCGGCATCGTCTATATCGACGAGGTCGACAAGATCACCCGCAAATCCGACAACCCCTCGATCACCCGCGACGTCTCGGGCGAGGGGGTGCAGCAGGCGCTGCTGAAGATCATGGAAGGCACCGTTGCCAGCGTGCCGCCGCAGGGCGGGCGCAAGCATCCGCAGCAGGAATTCCTGCAGGTCGACACGACGAATATCCTTTTCGTGTGTGGGGGGGCCTTCGCCGGGCTGGACCGGATCATTGCGCAGCGCAACAAGGGCACGGCCATGGGTTTCGGCGCCGATGTGAAGGAAAGCGATGATCGCGGTGTCGGCGATCTATTTGCTGAGCTTGAGCCGGAAGACCTGCTGAAATTCGGTCTGATCCCGGAATTTGTCGGCCGTCTGCCGGTGATCGCGACCCTGACCGATCTGGATGAAGATGCGCTGATTACCATTCTGACCAAGCCGAAAAACGCGCTGGTCAAGCAGTATCAGCGTCTGTTCGACCTCGAAGATGTGGCGCTGACCTTTACCGAGGATGCGCTGTCCGCGATTGCGCGCCGCGCCATCAAGCGCAAGACCGGGGCGCGTGGCCTGCGGTCGATCATGGAAGACATTCTGCTCGATACCATGTTCGAATTGCCGGGCATGGAAAGCGTTGAGGAAGTCGTGGTCAATGAAGAGGCGGTCGATAACGCGACGGCCAAGCCGCTGATTATTCACGCCGACCAGAAGAAGGAAGCGGCCAAGACCGCCGGCTGAGATTGCCGTTTTGCCTCTGCGCGGCTGCGGGTCCGTCGTGCAGGGGTGAAGATGCGCCGTGATTTCGGCGGCACCCCAAAAAACCGGCATATGTCGTGAAGACGCATCAAAGGTGGGGTTTGGTAGGCCCGGAGGGATTTGAACCCCCAACCAAGGCGTTATGAGCGCCCTGCTCTGACCATTGAGCTACAGGCCCAGCCAGTGATCCTGACCTGACTAGTCAGCGGCGCGGCAGGGGTCAAGCTTAGTTGTCGGTTGCGCAGCGCAAAACGCGCGGATAACGGTAAGCGCGGCGCTTGCTGGGGCATAATGGGGCGATGATCAACCGGGATTACTTTATCGACCAGCCGCATCTCGCGCTTTCGGATATTCTTCGCCGCTTTGCGGGGGTTCACCTTGCGCTGGCGGGGCTCTGTCTGATCTTTGTCTATATTCTGAGCAGCATTCTGAGCAGCCTGTCCGGAGTTGCGATTTCCCTGCTGGCCGTGAACGCGCTTCTGCCGGTCGCAAGCGCGGCGATCTGCGGTGTGTTCTATGGCAAGCGGGTCGGGGTGGCGCCGCCGTCGGGCTATGTTTGGCGGGTTTCAGTCTGTTTCGTGGTGGTGGCTTGCGTCGTGACGCTGGCCGCCTCGCAGTTATTGTCTTGGCTGCCCGGCACAGTGCCGCCAATAGGACCAAGCCGGGGCATCGGCATATCCAGTCTGATCGTATATCCGGTGCTCGCCCTTTTCTGGCTGCTCGGATGTCGCGCCGGGTTTCTCTGCGGGATGTCTCGCGGGCTGCGCAACCGGAAGACACGCTGATCTGACCTGCCCGGCCCGGATTGCCTGCGCGCGGCCGGTGCTATATCGGAGGGCCAGTTTTAGGGAAAGGGATTCCGATGGCTGAGCGCAGGAACGGTCTGTCTTATGCGGAGGCAGGGGTCGACATTGATGCAGGTAACGCGCTTGTCGACCGCATCAAGCCCGCTGCCGCTGCGACCAACCGTCCCGGCGTGATGGCGGGCTTGGGCGGTTTCGGGGCGCTTTTCGACGTGAAGGCTGCGGGCTACAGCGATCCGGTTCTGGTTGCCGCGACCGATGGGGTCGGGACTAAGCTGCGGATCGGGATCGACACGGGCGAGCTGGACGGGCTGGGCATTGATCTGGTGGCGATGTGCGTCAACGATCTGGTCTGTCAGGGGGCCGAGCCGCTGTTTTTCCTCGATTACTTCGCGACTGGCAAGCTGTCGGTCGATGAGGCGGCGCGCGTCGTGACCGGCATTGCGGAGGGCTGCAAACGCTCCGGCTGCGCGCTGATCGGTGGTGAGACGGCAGAAATGCCGGGGATGTATCACGACGGTGATTTCGATCTCGCCGGTTTCTCCGTCGGCGCGATGGAGCGGGGGACGGAACTGCCGCGCGGCGTGGCGGAAGGGGACGTGCTGCTCGGCCTCGCCTCTGACGGGGTGCATTCCAACGGCTTCTCCCTCGTGCGGCGCGTGGCGGAGGCTGCCGGGCTGGGCTGGATGGACCCGGCTCCGTTCGCGGACGGGACGCTCGGTCAGGCGCTGCTGGTGCCGACGCGGCTTTACGTCAAGCCCGCAATGGCCGCCATTCGCGCGGGCGGGGTGCATGGGCTGGCCCATATCACCGGCGGCGGGCTGACCGAGAACCTGCCGCGCATCCTGCCGGACGGGCTGGGCGCAGAGGTCGATCTGTCCGCATGGGCGTTGCCGCCGGTGTTCCGCTGGCTTGCGGAGGCGGGCGGGATCGCCGCACCGGAGATGCTCAAGACCTTCAATTGCGGCATCGGCATGGTGCTGGTCGTCGATCAGGACCGGGCAGACGCCATCGCCGGATTGTTGACGGAGGCTGGCGAAACCGTGGTGCAGCTTGGCCGCGTTGTCGCCGGGCAGGGCGTGGAATACCGGGATTCGCTGGCGTGAAGCGGGTTGCCATTCTGATCTCTGGCGGCGGATCGAATATGGTTCGTCTGGCCGAGAGCATGAGCGGCGATCACCCCGCACGGCCGGTTCTGGTCGGGTCCAACGATCCGGCGGCGGCGGGGCTGGGGAAAGCCCGTGATCTGGGCATCGCCACATTTGCGGTCGATCATCGCCCCTTCGGCGGGGATCGCGCCGCGTTCGAGGCCGAGCTGATCCGCAATCTCGATGCGGCGGAGCCCGATATTATCGCGCTTGCCGGGTTCATGCGGATCCTGACGCCGGGTTTTGTCCGGCATTATGAGGGCCGGATGCTGAACATTCACCCCTCGCTGTTGCCGAAATATCCCGGGCTGAACACCCATGCCCGCGCCATCGAGGCCGGAGATATGGAGGCGGGCGCGACCGTGCATGAGGTCATCGCCGATCTAGATGCGGGTCCGATCCTCGGTCAGGTGCGGGTGCCGGTTCTGCCCGATGATACGCCGGACAGGCTGGCCGGGCGGGTGCTGGTGCAGGAACATCGGCTTTACCCGGCGGTGCTGCGGCGTTTTGCCGAAGGGTGCCGGGCGCGGCTGGATCTGGCCTGCCATTGAAACCCCGCGCGGTTTCCGGCAGGCTCGCTCCATTCGAGCCGGGAAAGCCAGATGAATAATCCTCCGAAAGTCGGTCTGTTCGTAACCTGTCTTGTCGATGCCATGCGCCCTCAGATCGGCTTTGCCACGATCAGGCTGCTGGAGCAGGCGGGGTGTGAGGTGGAGGTGCCGCGCGCCCAGACCTGCTGCGGTCAGCCGGGCGGAAACAGCGGCGATCAGCGTGGCGCAGCGGCGCTTGCGCGGCAGGTGATCGAGGTTTTCGAGGGCTATGATTACCTCGTCGGTCCGTCCGGCTCCTGCATCGGGCAGATCCGGGGTTATCCTTCGCTGATGAGTGATCCCGGCTGGCGTGCCCGCGCGGAGGCGCTGGCGGATAAATCCTATGAAATCGTCAGCTTCCTGCATGATGTCATGAACTGGCGTCCCGAGGGTTTGCGCCTTGATGCGACGGCCACTTATCACGACAGTTGCTCCGGTCTGCGTGAGCTTGGGGTGGAGGCGCAGCCGCGCGCGCTGCTGGCGGCGGTCGACGGGCTGGAGATGCGGCCGCTGAAGGATGCCAATGTCTGCTGTGGGTTTGGCGGGACATTCTGCGTGAAATATCCCGAAATCTCGACCGCCATCGTTTCGGATAAGACCGAGAATATCCGGCAGAGCGGGGCTGATCTGCTGTTGGCGGGCGATCTGGGGTGTCTGATGAACATGGCGGGCCGCCTGCATCGGGAAGGTTCGCAGACCCGCTGTTTCCATACCGCCGAGGTGTTGGCTGGCATGGCTGACGGTCCCGCCATCGGGGAGGGGGGCTGATGACCGCCGCGCAACCCGGCCCCGGCTTCAAATCCCGCGCGCGGGCGGCGATCGCCAATCCGCGCCTGAAAATCGCCATCGACCGGACCACGAATACCGGCCAGACCAAGCGGGCGGCGGCGGTTGAGGCGTTTCCCCGTTTTCAGGCGGCGCGGACACGAGGGCAGGCGATCAAGGATCATGTTATCGCCAATATGGATCACTACCTGATCGAGTTCGAAAAGAACGCGACCGCGTCAGGGGCCAGGGTTCACTGGGCACGCGACGCTGCCGAGGCGGCGGAGATCGTGAACCGGATTTGCCGGGATGCCGGTGCGAAGGTCGTGACCCGCTCAAAATCCATGCTGGGTGAGGAAATCGGCCTGCCCCATACGCTTGAAGATGCCGGGTTCGAGCGTGTGGAGACGGATCTGGCGGAGCATATCATCCAGCTTGCGCAGGAACCCCCGAGCCATATCATCTGGGCGGCAATGCATCGCACGCGCGAGGACGTGGCGGAACTGTTCTACCGCGATCACAATCCGCCCCCGGATGCGGATGATGCGGGCTCCATGGTCGCCTCGGCCCGTCGTGTCCTGCGTGAGAAATTCCTTGCGGCGGATGTCGGCATATCGGGGGCGAATTTCCTCGTGGCTGATACCGGCGCGACCTGCACCGTCACCAATGAGGGCAATGCCGAGCTGACCACGACCCCGCCCCGCGTTCATATCGTGACCGCCGGGATCGAGAAGCTGGTGCCCTCCACAGCCCATGCAATGGCGCTGTTGCGCATTCTGGTCCGCTCCGCCACGGGCGGGGAGATGACGCAATACACGACCTTCCATTGCGGACCGAAGCGCGCGGGCGATGCCGACGGGCCGGAGGAGATGCATATCGTGCTGGTCGATAACGGCCGCTCGCGGATGGTGGGCGACGAGTTTCGCACCATGCTCCGCTGCATCCGCTGCGGGGCCTGCATGAATCACTGCGTCGTTTACCGCCAGATCGGTGGCCACGCCTATGGCGGCACCTATCCCGGCCCGATGGGCGCGGTGCTGACCCCGGTGCTGGAAGGCCTGCCAGAGAACCGCGACCTGCCCCATGCCTGTACCCTGAATGGGCGCTGCGAAGAGGTCTGCCCGGTGCGTATCCCGCTCAAGACCTTGCTGAAGGCGTGGCGGGTGCGAAGCTGGGACAGCCAGCAGGAAGTCGGCACGACGCGCTTCGGGATCGGGGTTTGGAAATTCGCTGCGCTGCGTCCGCGACTCTACCATTTCGGCACGCGGCTGGCGCTGCCGGTCATGCGGCTGTTCGGGCGGGAAGGATGGGTGTCGAAAATGCCGCTTGCGGGCGGGTGGACGGCAACCCGCGACCTGCCGCGCCCGGCGAAGTCCAGCTTCATGAGCCAGCACCGGAAATACGGAAACGGGGGTCCGGAATGAGTGCGCGCGACGATATTTTCGCCGCTGTCCGGCAGGGGCTGACCCGTGGCCGTGACGGTACGCTGCCGCTGCGTACGGCGGATGACATCGGGGCAGAGGCTGCGAGCCTTCTGGCCGGTCTGGACCAGATCCGGCCTGATCCGGCGGGACCGGACCCGGTTTCGGCCTTTATCGAGAAATGCGCCAACCCGGTGCTTGGGGTAACGCTTGACCGGGTTGCGGGCTGGCAGAATTTACCTGCGGCGGTCGCGGCCTATCTGGACCGTAACGATCTGCCGCGCCGTCTGGCGGTGACCGCCGATCCAAGGCTGGCAGGACTGGCCGAAGCGGGGATCGAGCCGCATGACAGCTGTGCGCCGGACGAGGATGCGGCGATCAGCGTGGCGCTTTGGGGGATCGCGGAAACCGGATCGGTCGTGATCCATTCCGCCCCCGATCAGCCGGTCCTGAACGCGCTTCTGCCCCGGCACTGGCTGGTTGTCGTCGAAGAGGCCCGGGTTCTTCCCTGGCTGGAGGATTATGCGACCTACGCCGCCGCGCGGCCCCGGAATGCGGTCATGATAACGGGGGCCTCCGGCACAACGGATATCGAGGGCTATTTCGTCCGTGGCGCGCATGGTCCCGGTTCTGTCCATGTGTTGCTGATCGGCGCATGACGCTGTGCAATATCGGCAACAAATAGCGGCGTCTTATTGTTGTCGTAAAACTGTCTTGCAGCAATGATAGGCGACCAGTACTCAAACGGTGCGTTAACGGCACCTGCCCGGCCCGATGGCCGGGGGCTACGGTAAGGAAAGGCATCCCATGCGTATAGCGGTTCTCGGTGGCGACGGATTTGTCGGCTGGCCAACCTCGCTTCATCTGTCCAATCTGGGTCACGAGGTCCATATCCTCGACAACCTCTCGCGCCGCTGGATCGACACCGAGCTGGGCGTGCAGTCGCTGACCCCGATGGACTCGATCCAGGAGCGCTGCCGCATCTGGAAGCAGGAGACGGGCAACCAGATCCATTTCCACCTGCTCGATCTGGCCAAGGAGTTCGAGCGGCTGAAGAAATGGCTGGCCGATAACAAGCCCGACGCCATCATCCATTTCGCTGAACAGCGGGCCGCGCCCTATTCGATGAAAACCGACCGGCACAAGGTTTACACTGTCGATAACAACGTGAACGCCACGCATAACCTGCTGGCGGCAATGGTTGAAACCGGCATAGACGCGCATCTGGTCCATCTTGGCACGATGGGGGTTTACGGCTACTCCAGCGTCGGTGCGCCGATCCCGGAAGGCTATCTGGATATCGAGATCGAAACGCCGACCGGCAAGAAGCAGCAGCAGGTGCTGTATCCGACGCGCCCCGGCTCGGTCTACCACATGACCAAGAGCCTCGATCAGATCATGTTCCAGTTCTTTGCCCAGAATGACGGGCTCAGGATCACCGATCTGCATCAGGGCATCGTCTGGGGCACCCATACCGACCAGACCCGCCGTAACGAGCAGCTTATCAACCGTTTCGACTATGACGGCGATTACGGCACGGTGCTGAACCGTTTCCTGATTCAGGCGGCGATCGGCTATCCGCTGACGGTGCATGGCACGGGCGGGCAGACGCGCGCCTTCATTCATATTCAGGACTGTGTGCGCTGCATCGAACTGGCCCTGGCCGATGCGCCGGAGGCGGGCGAGCGGGTGAAGATCTTCAACCAGATGACGGAGACGCACCGGGTCCGCGATCTGGCGGCGCTGATCGCGAAGATGACCGGCGCGAAGGTGATGAACCTGCCCAACCCGCGCAAGGAGGCGGCGGAGAACGATCTGATCGTGAAGAACGACCAGTTCCTGTCGCTTGGCCTCAACCCGATCACGCTGGAAGAGGGGCTGCTGTCCGAGGTGGTCGAGGTGGCGAAGAAATACGCCCATCGGATCGACCGGTCACGGGTGCCGGCCGTCTCCGCCTGGACCAAGGACATCGCGGAAAAGGTCGATCACGACCCGGAGGCGCATGTTCAGGACGCCAAGGAAGCGAGCTGAGGTCCATCGGAGGACATTGCCCGGAAGCAAGGGGCGCAGCCCCGCCGGGCAGCGCCCGACCGCCCGCTCGGGCGGACGCCTTGCTGCCGGTCGGCGCTGAACATCTGTTCGGCGGGGATGCGCGATAAAGCGAAAAGCCAGCAGGCAGCAGCGTCCACCCGGCGGTCGGACGCTGCCCCAGGCCATAACCAGCATCAGCCCCGGGTGCGCGGCGGTCTCGGCTTATAGGCGGGCAGGGACCAGCCCCAGATCAGTGTCCCGGCGCGGAGCAGGAACACGGCGAGGCCGCCGCCCGTCAGCGCGAAGGGGCGCGGCAGGCCCAGCCAGATCAACGCCAGCGCCATGACCGCGCCGCCGAATGTGCAGGTCAGATACAGTTCACTGCCCTTCAGGATCATCGGCACCTCATTGCCGACGACATCGCGGATCAACCCGCCCATTGTGCCTGTGATCACACCGGCAATCACCACGATCACCGGCCCGTATCCGCCATAGAGCGCCACGCCCACGCCCGCAGGAACCGCGACTGCCAGTGCCACGGCGTCGAGCCACAGAAGCCAGCGATAGCGGCTCTCCAGCATCGGCGCGGTCCAGTAGACCAGAAACGCGGCAGCGGCGGCAATCAGGATCAGTTCCGGCTGCGCCACCCAGAACACCGGATCGCGGCCCAGCACCAGATCACGCACCGTGCCACCCCCCACGGCGGTCAGCGAGGCCATGAAGATGAACCCGATAATGTCAAGCTGCGCCCGGCTGGCGACGAGCGCACCTGTCAGCGCAAAGACGAGCGCCGAGCCGTAATCGAGCGCCCAGACATAGCCGCTCAGCGTGTCGAACATTTCCGGGTTCACGTCGATCTCCTGTCGCCCTGACTGCGCGCGACATGCCACGAAATGCCGCAGCGCGAAAGCCCGCGGCTTCGCAGGCGGTCAGGTGGTGACGTCGGGGGCGTCCTTGCCGGTATATTCGCGGATTTTCGCGATCTCCTCAGCGGCCTGAATGACCGGGGCAAGCGCATCCTCCACCGGCAGGTTCAGTTCGCCATTCGCGGGCTGGTAACGCTCCAGATAGACCCGCAGCGTCGCGCCCTCCGTTCCCGTGCCCGAGAGGCGCATGACGATGCGCGAGCCGTCGGTGAAGGCGATGCGCAGCCCCTGACGTTCCGAAACGGAGCCATCGACCGGGTCGGTATAGGCAAAATCATCCGCCGCCCCGACGGTCAGCCCGGCGAATTCCTTGCCCGGCAATTCGTTCAGCAGACCACGCATTCGGGTGACGAGATCATTTGCCCGGTCCTTCGGCACCGCCTCATAATCGTGGCGGGAGTAGTAGTTGCGGCCATATTCCGCCCAATGCGCCGCCATGATCTCCGCCACGGATTGCCGACGGGCGGCAAGGATATTGAGCCAGAGCAGCACCGCCCAAAGCCCGTCTTTCTCCCGCACATGGTCAGAGCCGGTGCCGGCGGATTCCTCGCCACACAGCGTCACCCGGCCCGCATCCAGCAGATTGCCGAAGAATTTCCAGCCGGTTGGCGTTTCATAGCTGCCGATACCGGCCTTGTCCGCCACCAGATCGGCGGCGCGGGATGTGGGCATGGACCGTGCCACACCTGACAGGCCCGCCGCATATCCCGGCGCGTGATGGGCATTGGCGGCCAGCACGGCGAGACTGTCCGAGGGCGTCACATAGATGCTGCGCCCGACGATCATATTGCGGTCGCCGTCACCATCGGAGGCCGCGCCGAAATCGGGCGCATCCGGCCCCATCATCACATCCATCAGATCTTTCGCCCAGACCGGGTTCGGATCGGGATGACCGCGCCCGAAATCGGGCAGCGGCTGGCCGTTCACCACGCTGCCGGGTTTGGCACCCAGACGGCGCTCCAGAATTTCGCGCGCATAGGGGCCGGTGATGGCGTGCATGGCGTCGAAGCGGATCGAGAAGCCCGCGGCGAACAGGTCGCGGATGGCACCGAAATCGAACAGCGTTTCCATCAGATCGGCGTAATCGGTGACCGGGTTGACGATCTCGATCTCCATATCGCCCATCTTCGCCGCGCCGGGCTTCGACAGATCGGCATCCTGCGTCTCGATAATGCGGTATTCCGTGATTTCCCGGCTGCGGTTGTAAATCTTGTCGGTCACGCTTTCCGGGGCCGGACCGCCATTCGCGCCGTTGAATTTCAGCCCGAAATCCTCGAACTCGCCGCCGGGGTTGTGGCTGGCGGACATGATGAAACCGCCATCCGCGTCACGCTTGCGGATCAGGTTGGAGGCGGCGGGCGTCGACAGAAGCGCATTGGTGCCGACGATAACCTTCTTCGCGCCATTCGCCGCGCACATGCGCAGAATGACCTGCGCCGCCCGGTCGTTGAAATAGCGACCGTCGCCGCCCAAGATCAGCGTCTTGCCCGTTGCGCCGCCAATCGCGTCGATGATCGACTGCACGAAGTTTTCCAGAAAATGCGGCTCCATAAAGACCTTGGTCTTCTTGCGCAGGCCGGAGGTTCCGGGTTTCTGGCCTTCAATCGGGCTGGTCTTGACGGTCGTGGCGGTCATGCGCGCTCTCCCTCGGGACGAACAGGGTGATAGAATCGGCGGCGACCCGGACAGATGGGCCGGGCTCTGTCCGATCCTGCGTCAAGGGATCGGCTGTGTCGAGAACCCGGTTCCATTCGCGACCCGGCAGTGCGGGCAGAACCATGTCTGCCCCGGTCTGTCCGCCGTTGATGACCACGAATGCCGCGTCCTCGGCGTAGCCGTCGCGTTCGGGAAGATCGGCGGCCATGCGCAGTTCCAGCCCGAGCGTGCGCAGCGCCGGGTTCTGCCAGTCGCCCGGTGTCGGCTCGGCCCCGTCCGGCAGATGCCAGACCAGATCGCGCCCGCCATCGGGGATGACCGAGCTGTGCAGGAAATGCCGTTGCCGCAGGACCGGGTGCGCGCGCCGAAGGGCGATCAGCCGGGCGGTGAAATCCTCAAGCGCCCGGTCCCGATTCGCCCAGCCGATCCAGCCGGTCGGGTTGTCCTGGCAATAGGCGTTGTTGTTGCCGTCCTGCGTATTGGCGATCTCGTCGCCCGCCAGCAGCATCGGGGTGCCCTGCGACAAGAACAGCGTTGCCAGCAGGTTGCGGCGGCGCAGCGCGCGGGCTTCGTTGATCGCGGGGTCGTCGGTCGGGCCCTCATGGCCGAGATTGTCGGAATGGTTGTCGTTATGCCCGTCCCGGTTGCCTTCCTGATTGGGCAGGTTGTGCTTGTCGTTATAGGAGGTCAGATCGGCCAGCGTGAACCCGTCATGCGCCGTGATGAAATTGACGCTGGCCTGTGGGGCGCGGCCACTGTGATCGAAGATCGGGGCAGAGCCGGTCAGCCGCTCGGCAAGCTGCGCGATCCCGCCATCGCCGCGCCAGAAGCTGCGGGCGGTGTCGCGGAACTTGTCGTTCCATTCCAGAAAGGGTGGCGGGAACGCGCCAAGCTGGTAGCCGCCCGGCCCGACATCCCACGGCTCTGCGATCAGGCGGATATTGGCCAGCACCGGGTCCTGACGCAGGGCAGAGAGGAAACGCCCGTCACGCGCAAACCCGTTCGCCTCCCGCCCCAGCACCGGGGCCAGATCGAAGCGGAACCCGTCCACGCCCATGATCTCCACCCAGTAGCGCAGCGAATCGAGGATCAGGCGGATCACCATCGGATGCGCGCAATTCACCGTGTTGCCGGTGCCGGTGTCGTTCACATAGTAGCGCGGATCATCGGCGCGAAGCTGGTAATAGCTGGCATTGTCGAGGCCTCGGAAGGACAGGGTCGGGCCAAGCTCATTTCCCTCAGCCGTGTGGTTATAGACCACGTCAAGGATCACCTCGATCCCGGCGTCATGAAGGCGGCGCACCATGTCGCGGAACTCCGCCGGGTCGCCTTCTGCGGTATAGTCCATCTCCGGGGCGAAGAAGGCCAGCGTGTTATAACCCCAGTAATTGCTGAGGCCCTTGCGCTGAAGGAAGCTTTCATCGGCATGGGCCTGCACCGGCAGCAATTCCAGCGTGGTGATGCCCAGACTTTGCAGATGGCCGATGACCGCATCGGTGGCCAGCCCCGCGAAACGGCCCCGTAAAGCCTCGTCAATCTCCGGCATGGCGGCGGTTAGACCCTTGGGATGGGCCTCGTAAATCACGATCTGATCCCGCTGATGCCGCGCCATAAGGGGCAGGCGGGCTGGATCGGCGGTGACGACGCATTTCGGCACGAAAGCCGCTGAATCGCGCTGGTCGAGCGACAGATCCGCCTGCGCCGCGTCTGCGTCATAGCCGAGGATCGCGTCGTCATGGATCAGCTTTCCGGCCAGCCTGCGGGCGTAAGGGTCGATCAGCAGCTTGGCCGGGTTGAACCTGTGACCGGATTGCGGCGTATAAGGGCCGTGGGCGCGCAGCCCGTAAAGCGCCCCTTCCAGAAGGCCGGGGATAAATCCGTGCCAGATGTCGCCAAGCCGGTTGGGCAGGCTCAGCCGCTGTGTCTCGGTCTTGCCGTCGGGCGAGAACAGGCAAATCTCGATCCGTTCGGCATGGGCGGAGAAGACGGCGAAGTTGACGCCGCCTTGCACGGGAACAGCCCCGAGCCGCTCGGCATTGCCGCCGGTGATCTTGTAGTTGGAAATCATCTGATCTTCAGTATTCGGTCAGGTTTTCTAAATCGGTCTTGCGTCCGGCCCTTCTTTGGCGCGCCAGCAGGGACGCGCCGGAACCGGTGGCGCCTTCGCTGCCAGATTGTGCCGCGATGGTAAAGGTATCAAAGCGGATGGCCTGCCCGGTTCTCTTGCCTTCTCACTGCTGCAAAAGCGGTTCTCAGCCCATCCGAATAGTCTTTCCTGATCTGATATGAACGGATATGGCTGAATGGTTAACGGTTCCGCTGAGATGATCTTTTTCACGATCTGGCCCCTTTTTGCCCTGATTTGCCTCGGGTTCGTCCTCGCGCGGTCGGGTTTTCCGTCCGCCGCGTTCTGGCCCGCGTCGGAGCGGCTGAATTACTTCGTCCTGTTCCCGGCGCTGCTGTTTTCCAGCCTTGCCGATGCGCCCATCCGTGACCCCGGCGTCTACCGGCTTGGCGGTGCGGCGGCGGCGACCATTGTGATCGCGGCTTTGGGGCTGAGCCTCATGCGATATTTCAGGCCGATCCCGGCGGCGCGTTTCGGTCCGGCGCTACAGGGCGTCATCCGGTTCAACACCTATCTCGGCGTCGCCGTCATTGCGAGCGTCGCCGGGGCTGAGGGGATCACCCAAGCCGCTGTTTATCTGGCTGTCGCGGTTCCGCTGGTGAATGTGCTGTCCATCATGGCCTTGTCGGATAACCCGGCGGGCGGAAAATCGCTGCTGCTTCTGAAAACGATTTTCAGAAACCCGCTTATTCTGGCCTGCCTTGCCGGTATCGTTGTCGCCCTGAGCGGGCTTGGCCTGCCATTTGGCTCCGATGCGTTCTTCCGGCTGCTGGCACAGGGCAGCCTGCCGCTCGGTTTGCTTTGCGTGGGCGCGGCGCTGCAACCGGCGACATTGCGGCACGATCTGAAGGGGCTGGCGGGCGTCAGCGTTTTGCGGCTTCTGTGTATGCCCGTTCTTGCCGTTGTGGTCGGCGGGCTGTTCGGGCTGAGCGGGGCAGAGGCGCTGATCCTGATGGTGTTCTCGGCAATTCCGACGGCACCGACTGCCTATGTGCTGACCCGGCAGCTTGGCGGGGACGGGCCGTTCATGGCCGGGATCATCACCGCGCAGACGCTGCTTGCCGTGCTGACCCTTCCGCTGTGCCTGTTCCTGTTCGCAGGGTTTTAGATGTCGCGATAGTCGTGCCACTGGCCGCGCCAGTCGCGCAGCCGCCATTGTCCCGCGCCGACGCGGACCGCATTCCGGCTTTCAAGCGCGACCTTGCCGAAACCGCCGGGCAGGTCCAGCATATAGGAGGGCAGCGCCACGCCGGAGATATGCCCCCGCAGCGCATCCATGATCTGCAAGCCGTGGTCGATCGTGGTGCGGAAATGGCTGGTGCCGCGGGCGAGGTCGCAGTGATGCAGGTAATACGGCGTCACCCGGAGCGCGGTCAGGCGGCGGAACAGATCGCTGAGCGTCTCCGCATCGTCGTTCACGCCCCTGAGAAGCACCGATTGCGACAGCAGCGGAACCCCCTCATCCGCCAGAGCGCGGATTGCCTGACAGGCCTGATCGGTCAGCTCATCGGGGTGATTGCTGTGGATGACGACAAAGACCGCCGCCCGACGCTTGAGAAGCGGCAAAAGGCTCGCCACCCGCGCGGGCGCGACCACCGGAACGCGGCTGTGAAACCGGATCACCTCCACATGATCCATCCCGTCAATTCGGTCGAGGATCGGCCCCAAACGCCGCGGCGACAGCGTCATCGGGTCGCCGCCGGTCAGGATCACCTCGCGGATCGCCGGGGTCCGGGCGATATAGTCAAGCGCGCCAGCCAGTGCGTCCTGCGCCAGCGGACCCGCAGCCCCGACCACCTCTCGCCGGAAGCAGAAGCGGCAATAGACGTCGCAGCTTTGCGTCACATGCAGGATCACCCGATCCGGGTAGCGATGTGTCAGCCCCGGCACCGGGCTGTGCGCCTGATCGCCGATGGGATCGCGCAATTCCTCCGGCCGGGTTTCCTGCTCCCGCGCGTCGGGGACGAATTGCGCCGAGATGCCCGGCGATGCCTGCTGCATCTCCGGCGTGATGAGGATGCGGAAATCCTGCGCCACCTGCTCCAGCGCCGGTCGCTGCGCCGCATCGGCGAGGCCAGCAGACACAAGCTCGCTGACCGAGGTGATGGCGCGTTGTCTCGTCGCGGTCATGGCGCTTGGCAGAATAAGGTTGCGCGGATCAGTTCAGCGCCGCGTGATGCAGCGGATAGTAGCCATCGCGAAACTCCCCGAACTGCTCATCCAGTTCCGGATGCTCGACCGGCTCGCCGGAATTGTCGGGGATCAGGTTCTGTTCCGACACATAGGCGACGTAATAGGTCGTCTCAGCCTCGGCATAGAGGTGATAGAAGGGTTGTTCCTTGTCGGGACGGCTGTCCTCGGGGATGGATTCGTACCACTCCTCCGAATTGGCGAATTCCGGGTCAATGTCGAAAACCACCCCGCGAAACGGGTGTAACCGATGACGCACAACCTGCCCGATCATGAATTTCGCTATACGCGCTTCCATATGCCCCTCTAACGGAATCCCCATCTTCTACGCCTTTCGGGTGACCCTGTCTATGGACGGGTTGCTCACAATTTTGGCAGATAACGCCGGGGAAAGCGTCCGAAAACCGGATTTATCGGCCTTATTCGGCCGGATTGCGGCGTTTCAGGCTGGCCTCGCCATTTTCGGTTTCAGGCACATATTCCGCGTCGTCGCCGGTTTCGACGATGTCGCGCGCCTCGGTTTCGTCCTCGTCCTCAAGTGCTGGCGGGGATTCCCCGGCGAGGAAGTTGCCCAGCCGTTCAAGCCCCGGAATATGGTCGGCCAACACCTTCAGCACCACCAAGAGCGGCACGGCAACGACCATTCCGAGAACTGACCAGAGCCAGGCCCAAAGCGCCACGGTGATAAACACGACAACCGTATTCAACTGAAGCCTGCGGGAGACGAAATAGGGCGTGACAAGCTGCCCCTCAAGCGAGGTGAACGCGAAATAGGTCGCGGCGACCATGACCGGCGTATAGAAATCGTCAAAGCTTATCAGTGCCACGATGAAGGCTGCCGCGACGCCTGTGACCGCGCCGAGATAGGGGATGAAATTCAGGATGAACGCGGCAATGCCCCACAGCAGCGGCTGCGGCATGCCCCAGAACCACATCCCCATCCCGATCCCGATCCCGAGTCCGGCATTGATCAGCGTGATCGCCCCGAGATACGAACCCAGAGAAGCCTCAATCTCGCGCAGCGCCATATAGGCGGCGCGTTTTTCCCTGAGATTGTCGAAGCTTTGCACGGTCTTGAGATACAGAAGATCGCCCGATGCGATCAGGAAGAACAGCAGGAAGATGGTGAACACGATCTGGCCCGCGACCGAGGGGCCTGCAGAGGCGAGGGTTTGCAGCGTCGATGTTTCTTCGGTGTCGACACGGACGCGGATTTCCTGCTCGCCGCCCGTGCCGCCCCCGCTATCGGCTTCCATCGTGACGGCGGTTTCCTGCCCGGGCAGCGCCCCGTCCGGCAGCGTTCCGATGACATCCGGCGCGGCCTCGCCGGTGGCGTCGGCTGCAATCTCGGCTTCATCGCCGCCGCCCGTCACCTCGTCAATTTGCTTGGCCGCTTCCTCCAGTGGCTTGACGCTTTCACGCAGCGAGGAGAACCGTTCCTCCAGCCTTTGCGTGATGCGCGGACTGTCCTCGACAATTTCGCTGATCGGGCCGGAAACGAAGTAACCCAAACCCCCGACAACCGCGATCAGGCCGATGGTGACAATGACGGCGCTGATCCCGGCGTTGAAGCCGCGCCTGCTCATCATGCGCCGGAAGGGGGAGAACACGAAGAACAGCAACATGGCCAACGTCACAGGCATCAGGAATGCCGCCGCCATCGTGATGAAATGGAACAGCAGGATCAGGAAAATCCCGACAATGGCCCAGCCCGGCACCGCGCTTCGCTTCTGGTCCCGGTTGACGGAGGGAAACCGGTGTTCCGGATTGTATCGCTGCTTGGGCGGCATGGGGTTCCTGCTGTTCGCGCGTCATATCCGCACATAACGCAGAACGCGGCGCGTGGGGTCCGCGCCGCGTTCATAATTGCCGCTAAACTATGTTAGCCCGCTGAAAACCGCTCAGATCGGGTTGTCGCCCTGTGCGTCGATCACGCGGGTCGGCAGGCCCATTTCGCCCAGCAGTTCAAGGAAGGGGCGCGCTGGCAGGTCCTCGACATTGACCATGCGTTTCACGTCCCAGATGCCGCGCGCGATCAGGATGGCCGCAGCCACGGGCGGCACACCGGCGGTATAGCTGATGCCCTGACTCCCTACCTCGTTATAGGCGTCCTTGTGGTCGGCGACGTTATAGATGAACACCTCGCCTTCCTTGCCGTCGCGCTTGCCCTTCACCAGATCGCCGATGCAGGTCTTGCCGGTGTAATCGGGGGCGAGGCTGGACGGATCGGGCAGGACCGCCTTGACCACTTTCAGCGGCACGACCTCCTGCCCCTCGGCTGTGGTCACCGGCTGCTCCGACAGGAGGCCCAGCGAGTTCAGCACCGTGAACACGTTGATGTAATGCGCGCCGAAGCCCATCCAGAACCGCACATCGGCGCTGCTGTAGCGGGCCGACAGGCTGTGAACCTCATCATGGCCGGACATATAGGCGGTCTGTTTGCCGACGACGGGCAGATCCCATTCGCGACCGACCTCGAACATCTTGTTCTCGGTCCATTTGCCACCCTGCCAGGCGTAAACCGTGCCGGTGAATTCGCGGAAATTGATCTCCGGGTCGAAATTGGTGGCAAAGTAACGGCCGTGGCTGCCGGCATTGATGTCGACGATGTCGATGGAGGTGATCTCGTCGAAATATTCATCCTCCGCCAGACGCGCATAGGAATTGACCACGCCCGGATCGAAACCCGCACCGAGGATCGCCGTCATCCCGGCTTTTTCGACCGCATCCCGACGTTTCCATTCGTAATTGGCATACCACGGCGGGGTCTCGCAGATCTTGTCCGGCTCCTCATGGATGGCCGTGTCGATATAGGCGCATTTCGTGTCGATGCAGGCCTGAAGAACGGTCATATTGATGAAGGCAGAGCCGACATTGATGCAGATGCCCGCATCGATCTGCCGGATCAACTCGGCCACGGCGGCGCTGTCCAAAGCGTCGACCGCGTGGCTGGTGAAGTCCATCTGGTGGCCTTTTTCACGCAGCGACGCAATAATCGCGTCGGCCTTCGGCTTTGTGCGCGATGCGATATGCAGCGTGCCAAACTCGCCCGCCCATTGCGCGACCTTATGTGCAGTAACCTTCGCGACGCCTCCGGCGCCGATGATGAGAACGTTCTTCGTCAACATTTCCCCCTTCGGTGTCAGGACAGGCTGTCCCGATAATCATCATAGGTAAATTCGCGGACAAGACGAATACTTCCGTCCTCTTCACGAATGGCGATCGAGGGCATGTTCACCCCGTTAAACCAGTTTTTCTTGACCATCGTATAGCCTGCGGCGTCGGCGATGCTGATCCGGTCGCCGATCTCCAGCGGGCGGTCAAACTGCGCATCGCCAAAGATATCGCCCGCGAGGCAGGTCTTTCCGGCGATCTGATAGGCATGGCTGCCGGTCATCGGCAGTTTCGCGGTTTCGCGATAGATCAGCAGGTCGAGCATATGCGCCTCGATGCTGGAATCGACGATGGCGACCTGTTTGCCGTTGTCGATGATGTCCAGCACGCTGACCTCCAGAGTGGCGCTGCGGGTGATGCTGGCCTCGCCCGGTTCCAGATAGACCTGCACGCCCATCTGGTCGCTGAACGCCTTCAGCCGGTCGGCGAGCCGGTCCAGCGGATAGCCCTCGCCGGTGAAGTGGATGCCGCCGCCAAGCGAGACCCAGTCGAGCCGCTTGAGGAAGCCGCCGAACTCCGCCTCGATCCGGTCTAGCTGGGTGGAGAACAGATCGAAATCGTCATTCTCGCAATTATAGTGGATCATGACGCCGCCGATGCGCCCCTCGGCCTGTTCCAGCCGCGCCATGTCCCATTCGCCAAGCCGCGAGAAGGGGCGGGCGGGATCGGCCAGATCGAAACCCGAGGTCGAAAAGCGCGGATTGAGTCGCAGCCCGCGTTCGATATGACCGGCCTTCTCCGCGAAACGGTCAAGCTGGGTCAGCGAGTTGAAGATGATCTTGTCGGCGTAACCGATGGCCTCGTCAATCTCGTGATCGGCCCAGGCGACGGAATAGGCATGGGTTTCCTTACCGAATTTCTCCCGCCCGAGCCGCAACTCGAACAGCGACGAAGAGGTCGTGCCGTCCATATAGTCGCGCATCAGATCGAAGACCGACCATGTCGCAAAACATTTTAGCGCCAGCAGCGCCTTGGCACCCGAGGCATCACGAAGCCGCGCGACGGTTTCCATGTTCCGGCGCAACGCGGCCTTGTCCATCAGGTAATAGGGCGTCTGAATCGTCATGGGTTCCTCGGGCAATGAGGGCGACGATATATCCCCCGGAGTCCGGTTTCGCAAGGAATGGTGACGATCTGACGACGGAGCGGCATAAAATCGCATTTCATTTTCATATATGCCGCCATGCTGTTGTATGGAAACCGTCGCCGGAAGCGCTTACGGTCCGAATTATCCTGAACAGAGGTCACGCCTGTCCGATCCCGCCGCATATTCCCCGGTCGAGCCTGAACGCAATGCCGCCATGATGCCGCGGCATGAGCGCCGCCTGGTCGAGACCCCGTCGGGGCGCATTCTGGCGCGGATGCATGACGGGCTGATCCGCGCCACGGCGATTCCCTATGCGAGGGCAGGGCGATGGCAACCCCCTCAGCCGGTTGAGGCGGCGGATAGAGATGCCGCAAAGGGCTGGTCGCCGGCATGTCCGCAGCTTCGGATTCCGCGCCTTGAGGCAGCCTTGCCCGATCCGTTCGGGCAGCTGAGCTTCGATGAAAACTGCCTCAACCTTTCGGTGACCGCTCCGTCCGGGGGGCGCGATCTTCCGGTGATGGTCTGGCTGCATGGCGGCAGCTACGAATCCGGCGCGGGTGATATGGCCGTGTTCGACCCGGCGGCCCTTGTGCGCGAACAACAGGTTATTGTTGTTGCCGTAACCTATCGGCTCGGTCTGCTCGGCTGGCTGTCAGATGGGGGCAGGCCGGGCAATCTTGGCGCTCTGGATGTGATTGCTGCGCTGCGATGGATCAGCCGCAATATCGCGTCGTTCGGGGGTGATCCGGGCAATGTCACCCTGTTCGGCCAAAGCTCTGGCGGGGATATGGCTGCACGGCTGATGGTGGCGGATGGTGCTGAGGGTCTTTTCCATCGGGTTATCATCCAAAGCGCGCCGCTCGCCCTGCCGCTGGGCCGCTCGCGGATGCGGCGTGCGATGCAAAGAACAGCCGGAGAAATCGCCACTGATGCGCCGGTTGGGGCGGTGCTTGCGCGGCAAAGTGCCGTGCTGCGGGCCGCGCGGCGTTTCGGGCTGGGCGGTCAGATGCCGTTCGGGCCGGAATTCGGTCTGGCACCGTTTCCCGCCGAGCCCGAGCTGAAAGCGGCGCATGCCGCCGTGGCCCCCCGCCTGCCCGTCCTGATCGGCCATACCCGTGACGAGGCGGCGCTTTTTCTGCCGCCGCCCGAAAGGCTGCTGGGACGTCTGGCGGATCCGGCGCGACGCATCGTCGTGTCGGCATTGACATCGCGGCTTTATGGTCACCCCGCGCGTCATTTCGCCTGGCGTCACATGGCTGCGGGCGGGCAGGCAACACGATTTGTGATCGAATGGGGCGGGGGCGCGTTCGGACGGGCGCATCTGTCGGAATTGCCGCTGCTGTTTCCGGGGCCGGACTGGATCGGGACGCCGCTTGTGCCGGAGGAGATGGATCTGGACGAACTCACCCGAACCGGCGCGGCGCTGCGGCGCATCTGGGCCGGATTCGCCCGCAACGGTGTCACCGGGGAAACGCTGCCCGGCCTGATCCGCTTCGTGCCGCAGCCCTGAAACGCAAAGAACCCGCGCCGGGCGCGGGTTCCTGAAGCTTTATCCGAAACCGATCAGGCTGCGGCTTTCGCCTTTTCGACGATTGCACCGAATGCCTCGGGCTCGTGAACGGCCAGATCGGCCAGAACCTTGCGGTCAACCTCGATCCCCGCCTTGTTCAGCGCATTGATGAAGCGCGAATAGGTCATGTCGGCGTCGACGGCGCGGACAGCCGCGTTGATCCGCTGAATCCACAGGGCGCGGAAATTGCGCTTGCGGTTCTTGCGGTCGCGGGTGGCGTATTGGTTCGCCTTGTCGACAGCCTGGGTTGCGGTGCGGAAGTTGCGCGAACGGTTGCCATAGTAACCTTTGGCCTGTTCGAGAACTTTCTTGTGACGGGCGTGAGTCACCTTGCCGGATTTAACGCGTGCCATATCTCAGTCCTCCGATCAGCGGTTATAAGGCATGTATTTCTTGACGATCTTGGCATCCGCGTCGCACAGGACAGTGGTGCCGCGCGCGTCGCGAATGAACTTCGTCGTGCGCTTGATCATGCCGTGGCGCTTACCGGCCTGAGCCGATTTGATCTTGCCAGAGGCCGTGCTGGAGAACCGCTTCTTCGCGGCTGCTTTGGTCTTCATCTTCGGCATTTTACGCTCCTTGTCAGAGGTTTAAGCGCGACTCGGCAATGCCATATCGGCCGGCCGCGCAGGTTTGAAGGCGCCCCTATACGACCAGAGGCGCCGGATTGCAAGCACGATCAGCCGAAAACCCGCGCCCAGGCCGCGCCGAGCTGATCGACGCCGACCGCGCCCGGTGCCATCCACGCGGCGACCGCCAGCATGATCAGTCCCGCGCAGAGCATGATGGCGGCACCGCGCGGAGCCTGGGTTCTCAATACCGAAATAATCGCTGCAACAACGGAGAGCGCGCAGAAAAACACGCCCAGCAAAAGAAGAATATCGGCCATAAATCAGTCCCTTCGTATCCGGGGGCTGAGTTACTCCGTTTCGTCGCGGTTGATCAAGCGTTCGTCGCAGGTCGCCACGCGCAGAATATTGGTTGTGCCTGCGACGTTGAAGGGAACACCTGCGGTAATGACGATCTGCTGGGCCTCCGTCGCGAAGCCGAACTCCTTGGAGATGCGCACGCCGCTGATGACCGCCTCGCGGAACCGGCTGAGCGGCGCGGTGACGACGCAATGCGTGCCCCATGTCAGGCAGAGCCGGCGCAGCACGGTGGAGATCGGCGACAGCGCAATGATCGGCACCCGTGGCCGTTCCCGCGCGACAAGGCTGACCGTGGTGCCGGATTGGGTATGGGCGCAGATGGCGGAAATATCCGTCGTCTCGGCAATTTCGCGGGCGGCGGCGACGATGCCGTCGGCCACGGTCTTGCGGTCGGCGCGGCGCGATGCCTCGATCACCTCGCGATAGGTCGGATCGCTCTCGACGGAGCGGGCGACGTGATCCATCGTCGTCACCGCCTCGATGGGGTAGTCGCCCGCCGCCGATTCCGCCGACAGCATGATCGCATCCGCGCCCTCATAGATCGCATTCGCCACGTCAGAGACTTCCGCGCGGGTCGGCACCGGGCTTTCGATCATGGATTCAAGCATCTGCGTCGCGACGATCACCGGCTTAGCGGCGGCGCGGCACTGGCGGACGAGGCGTTTCTGGATCGGCGGCACGGATTGGACCGGCAACTCGACGCCAAGATCGCCGCGTGCGACCATGATCCCGTCAGAGACCTGCAAGATATCCGCGAAAGAGCGAACCGCTGCGGGTTTTTCGATCTTCGACAGGATCGCGGCGCGGCCCTTGGCCAGTTGGCGCGCCTCCAGCACGTCCTCGGGGCGCTGCACGAAGGACAGGGCCAGCCAGTCCACGCCCAGCTCACAAGCGAATTCCAGATCGCCCCGGTCCTTTTCCGAAAGCGCGGCAAGCGGCAGGACCACGTCCGGTACGTTCACGCCCTTACGGTTCGAAATCGTGCCGCCGACCGTCACCGTGCAATCGGCGAAATCCTTGCCGCATTCATCGACTTTCAGCCGGATCTTGCCGTCATTGACCAGCAGTTCCGATCCCGGCTCAAGTGCTGCAAAGATCTCCGCATGGGGCAGGGTGACGCGGGTGGCGTCGCCCTCGGCCTTGTCGAGATCGAAGCGGAATTTTTGCCCTTCCTCAAGCTCATGTTCACCTGCGGCGAAGACGCCGACACGCAGTTTCGGACCCTGAAGGTCGGCGAGAATGGCAATCGGGCGGTTAAGATCCTGTTCGATCTGACGAATCGCGTCGTAGCGGGCCTTGTGGTCGGCGTGGTCGCCGTGGCTCATATTCAGGCGGAATACGTCGGCCCCGGCCTCGAACAAGGCGCGGATGGTGTCGTAATCCGACGACGACGGACCCAGCGTCGCGACGATCTTGATATTGCGGTGACGTCTCATACGGTCCCTCCAGATGTTTCCGCTATCATGGCGGAAAGGGACGGCGGCGACAACTGGCAGAGCGTGAAGAATTGACGTATGTCGCGTGTATGAAAGATGACAGCATAATCCGCCATGAAGCCTTCTGGACCGAGGGAGAGGACAGGGACAGCCGCTGGCTGATCACCTGCGATCACGCCACCAACCGGGTGCCGGATTGGGTGGGCGGCGGCGATCTGGGGATAGCGGCTGCGGATATGGCGCGGCATATCGCCTATGATGTCGGTGCCGCCGGGGTTGCGCGGCATCTTGGCAGGGTGATGGGCGCGCCGGTCGTCGGATCCGATTTCTCGCGTCTGGTGATTGATCCGAACCGGGGCGAGGACGATCCGACACTGTTGATGCGGCTGTATGACGGGACGGTCATTCCCGCCAACAAGGATGCGGATGCCGCGGAAAAAAAGCGGCGTCTGGACGGGCTTTATCGACCCTATCACAATGCCTTGGAGCGTATATCTTCAGCGCATTCCAGCCGCGCCATTTGTGCGATCCACAGCTTTACGCCGCAGCTTCGCGGGCGTCCGCCGCGCCCCTGGGCCGTGGGGGTTCTCTATTCCCAAAAGGACGAACGTCTGGCCCCGCTGCTGATCGAGCGTTGCCGGGCGGCAGGCTGGGAAACCGGCGATAACGAGCCTTATTCGGGTCATCTCGACGGTGACTCCGTCGACCGCCATGCGCTTGCCCATCATCGCCCCAATGTGCTGATCGAGGTCCGCAACGATCTGATTGCGGACGAAACCGGGCAGGCGGAATGGGCCGAGCGGCTGGCGGGGGTGCTGGATGGGCTGCTTGAGGCTGCCGGGGTCTGACGATCAGCCGCGCTTGAACGGACCCCAATCGCGCAGGAAGTCGATCTCTTCATCGACGGCATTCCGCTCGCGCTCCAGATAGTCTTCCAGGGCGCGGCGGAACCCCGGATCGGCGACCCAGTGCAGCGAATAGGTCTGTGTCGGAAGATAGCCGCGGGCGAGCTTATGTTCGCCTTGCGCGCCAGCCTCGACACGGGACAGGCCCTGATTGATGGCGAAGTCGATGGCCTGATGATAGCACATCTCGAAATGCAGGAACGGGTGTTCCTCGACCGCGCCCCAGTAACGGCCATAGATCGCATCCGGCCCGATCAGGTTCAGCGCGCCCGCTATCGGCTGGCCGTCGCGCTCGGCCAAGACCAGCAGGCAATCGTCGCGCATTGTGTCGTGGAGCAGATCGAAGAATGCCCGCGTCAGATAAGGCCGCCCCCATTTGCGTGCGCCGGTATGTTGATAAAATTCCCAGAACGCATCCCAATGCCGGGGCTGGATCTCTGCGCCGCGAAGCTGGCGGATGGTGCCGCCGAAACCCTGCGCCCGCTCACGTTCCTTGCGCAGATTTTTGCGCTTGCGGGACGACAGCTTCGACAGGAAGTCGTCATAGTCGGCGAAACCGTCATTCACCCAGTGAAATTGCTGTGTCGTTCGGGGCATGAAACCGGCCTCGCGCCCGATCTCCGCCTCTGCCTCGGTGCAGAAGGTCACATGCGCGCCCGACAGCCCGTTCTGCGTGCAAAGCTGCGCCATGCCGGACAGCAGCGCCGCCTGCACCTCCGGCGCGGCGGCAATCAGCCTTGGCCCGGTAACAGGGGTGAAGGGGACGGCGCATTGCAGCTTGGGGTAATACTGCCCGCCTGCGCGTTCGAACGCATCGGCCCAGGCGTGATCGAAGATATACTCCCCCTGGCTGTGCAGCTTGATATAGCTCGGCGCGACACCGTGCAGGGTGCCGCCATCATCGCGCGCCGCCAGATGGGCCGGATGCCAGCCCGTGCCGTCCCCGACAGAGCCGGAGGCTTCGAGCGCCGACAGGAAGCGGTGACTGGTAAACGGGTTCGCCCCCGCACCTGTCAGATCCCATGCATCCGCGTCAATCTCGGACAGGGCCTGATGGACCGTGATGGTGATGTTCATGCGAACAGCCTCAGCACCAGCGGGGCGACAATTGCGGTCAGGACGGCATTCAGCCCCATGCCGATCCCCGCGAAGGCCCCGGCGGTCTCATTGACCTGAAAGGCGCGGGCGGTGCCGATCCCATGCGCGGCAACCCCGACCGAGAAACCGCGCGCCCGCCAGTCTGTCACGCGCAGCGCGTTCAGCAGCGGGGTGACGATGATGGCCCCGAAAATCCCGGTCAGCAGGACCATTACGGCGGTCAGTGTCGGCTGCCCGCCAATCCGCTCTGCAATGCCGATTGCCACGGGTGCCGTGGTCGATTTCGGCGCGAGCGAGGCCAGCAGCGTCTCGTCCAGCCCGAAAAACCTGCCGATCAGCAGGGCAGAGACGACCGCCGTCAGCGATCCGACCAGAAGCGCCGCGATAACCGGCAGCAGCGCGTGCCGTATCCGCTTGAGATTGTCGTAAAGCGGCAGCGCCAGACAGACCGTCGCCGGGCCGAGCATGAAGTGAACGAATTGCGCGCCCTCGAAATAGGTCTGATAGCTGGTGCCGCTGATCCACAGCACAGCGCCGAGGATGATGATCGCGATCAGCACTGAATTGGCATAGCTGGCGCGTCCCGACAGGCGGAAAATCGCGTCCCCGGCCAGATAGGCGGCGAGTGTGGCCGTCAGCCACAGCAAGGGCTGGCTGGCGAGATAGGACCAGATCAATGCCGCGTCACTCATCTGGCGATCCGATCCAGCGGGCCACGGCGGCGAAGGTCAGCGCGCCTGCGGCAATCGCCAGCACGGTCGACACGACAAGGGCCAGTCCCAGCCCCAGCCCATGTTCGGCCAGCACCGGCAGATGCGCGACGATGCCGACCCCGGCGGGCACGAAGAACAGCGACAGATGCCCGAGCAGCCCCTGTGCAACCGGGCGCAGCATCTCCGCAAGGCGGGGGTAAACGGTGCAGCACAGCACCAGCAGCACCAGCCCGACCACCGGGCCGGGCAAGGGCAGGGTGAGGCCGCGCGAGGCAATCTCGCCGATAAGCTGAAAGCTCAGAATGATGGTCAATGCCGGGATCATGCCGGCAAGGTAAGCAGGATTTGTGACGCTTTCCAGTGGCGATCACGTTCCGGATATTTCTGTTTTGCCGTGGCAGACGGGACGCGGCGAATCAGCATTCTGTCGGGCGAAGTCGCTGAACCGGAAATCATAGGGGTATTGCTGAAATCTTGTGGATAACCAAAGGCTGATAGCTACATATTGCGGTTTTGATTTGACTTCATAGGGCTGTGGCACAAAAATCCGGTAACCAGAAACGATTCCCGGACCCCACGCGTGAAATTCGACCGACTCAGGCTCAACGGCTTCAAATCTTTCGTCGATCCCACTGATCTGGTGATCCGCGAGGGGCTGACGGGCGTCGTCGGGCCGAATGGCTGCGGCAAGTCGAATTTGCTGGAGGCGCTTCGCTGGGTCATGGGTGAAAACCGGCCAAGCGCCATGCGTGGCGGCGGAATGGAGGATGTGATTTTCGCTGGCACGTCCCGTCGCGGCGCGCGCGCCCATGCCGAAGTGACGCTGACAATCGACAACCGGCAGCGGCTGGCCCCGGCCTCGGTGAATGACAGCGACGGGTTTGACATCGTTCGGCGGATCACGCGGGATGCAGGCTCTGCCTACAAGATCGGCGGCAAGGAAGCCCGCGCCCGCGATGTGCAGATGCTGTTCGCGGATGCCTCCACAGGCTCGCATTCGCCCGCACTCGTCCGGCAGGGGCAGATTTCGGAGCTGATCAACGCCAAACCCAAGGCGCGGCGGCGGATTCTGGAGGAGGCGGCAGGGATCTCCGGCCTCTATGCGCGCCGTCACGAGGCTGAGCTGAAGCTGAACGGGGCGGAAAACAACCTGACCCGCGTCGATGACACGCTGGACCAGCTTGCGACGCAGGCGGCTTCGCTGACCCGGCAGGCGCGGGCGGCGGCGAAATATCGCGAGATCGGCGCGGCGCTCCGGCAGGCGGAAGGGCTGCTGCTCTATCGCCGCTGGGCCGAGGCTGACGAGGCGCGTGCCGCCGCAGCCACGGCTTTGCAGGAGGCGATTGCGGCAGCCGCAGCGGCGGAAGGGGCAGCGAAACAGGCGCTTGCAGCGCGGGAAGCGGCGGAGGCGGCGCTGCCGCCCTTGCGTGAAGAGGAACAGGTGGCAGCGGCGGTCCTGTCCCGCGTCGTGGTGGATCGCGAGGCGCTGGACGAGGCGGAGGCCCGCGCTGCGGCTGCGATCGAGGCGCTGCGTGGACGGATCGCACAGCTGAGCAAGGATATTGAGCGCGAGGGCCAACTCAACCGCGATGCCGCCGGGGTGGTGGAGCGGCTGGAATGGGAAAAGCGCGAACTGCAAAAAGCCGGGCAGGGCCATGAGGCAAAGCAGGAGCAGGCCGATCTCGCCGCGCAGGAAGCCGCTGCCGCCTTGCGCGAGGTTGAGGTCAAGCTGGCGGAGCTGACCGATGAATCGGCGCGACTGGCCGCGCAGGCGCAATCGGCGGAGCGGTTGGTGTCCGACCTGACCTCGATGCGGGACCGCTCGGAAAAAGCCGCGCAGGAGGCGGAGCAGACCGCGTCACGCGCAGATGCAACCGGCACTGAGGCGGAGCAGGCCCTGCGGTCGGCGGAGGCGGCGCAGAAGAATGCCGCAGCCGCCGTGGAACATGCGGAAAAGACGCTGACGGAGGCGGAGGAAAAGCGCGGCACGGCAGAGACGGCGGAGGCCACGGCGCGCGCAACCCGTGCCGAGATCGAGGGTGAGGCGGGTGCGCTGCGCGCGGAGATGAACGCGCTTGAGAAGCTCGTCGCGCGCGCCGCTGGCGACGGCTCGTCGCTGCTGGACCGGATTTCGGTTGCCAAGGGGTATGAGGCTGCGCTTGGCGCGGCGCTTGGCGATGATCTGGGGATCGGGCTGGCGGATGGCGGCTCGGGCTGGGCGGAGCTGCCGGGCTATGATGAAACCGCAGCTTTACCCGCCGGGGCGGAGCCTTTGGCTGCGCAAGTGACCGCGCCGCCCGTTTTGCTGCGCCGCCTGTCGCAGATCGCCGTGGTCGGGGGAGCCGCCTCGGCGGAGGCATCGCAGGCCGCGCTTCTGCCCGGTCAATGCCTCGTGACCCGCGATGGCGGGTTGTGGAGATGGGACGGAATGCGCGTCATGCCGGGCGAGGCGTCTTCGGCTGCCGCGCGGCATCTGGAGCAGGTGAACCGTCTGGCGGATATGCGCGGCACGACGGAGGCCGTGATTGCGCGGGCGGCACAGGCGTCGGAGGCGCATGAGCAGGCGCGCGGCCAGCTTGCGGCGGCGAATGCGGCGGAAAGGACCGCGCGCGAGGCAAGGCGGGAGGCGGAGCGCAGCCTGTCGGAGACCGCGCGCGCCGCGACGCGGGCCGAGAGCGATCTCTCCATGGCGCGGGCGCGTGCTGAATCGGCGCGCGCGGAACTGGTCCGGCACCGCGAGGATGCGGCGGCTGCCCGGTCACGGCTGGCGGAGGCGCAGCGTCAGCTTGATGCGCTGCCGGATCGCGGGGCGGCTGCGGCGGCCGTTGAGGCCGCGCGCACCGGGGTGGAGGCCGCGCGCATCGCGACGATGAGTCGGCGCAGCGCATTGGACGAACTCCGGCGCGAGGCGAATGCCCGCACGAAACGCTTGCAGGAAATCGCCAAAGAGGAATCCGGCTGGAAACTGCGGCTTGAGCAGGCAGGCACCCGTGCGGGGGAACTGACCGCGCGGCTGGAGGCGACCGAGGGCGAACTCGCCGGGGCCGAAGGCCAGCCCGCTGCCTTGGCCGAGAAGCGCGACCAGTTGCGTGAGGCCGAAGCTGCCGCAGAAGGCCGGGTTGTCAAGGCGCGCGAAGCGCTCGGCACAGCCGAAGCCGCGCTGCGAGCTGCGGCGATGGCGGAGCGGGATGCGGAACGCGCCGCATCGGAATCGCGCGAACTCAGGGCCGCTCGTCAGGCAAGGGCCGAGGCATCGCGCGAGGCTGAGGAAGCCGCGCGGGCACGGATCATGGAGGAGGTCGAACTGACCCCGCAGGCGCTGCGCGACAGCCTTGGCGATGAGGTGACGGAGCAGGCGGCGGCGCAGCTTGAGGATCAGATTGCCCGGCTGCGGGCCAGTCGCGATGCGCTCGGTCCCGTCAATTTGCGGGCCGATGAGGACAAGCGGGAACTGGAAGAGGAACGCGCCAAGCTGGCCGGTGAAAAATCCGATCTGGAAGAGGCGATCCGCAAGCTGCGCGCCGGTATCGCCAGCCTGAACCGTGAGGGGCGTGAGCGTCTGCTGGCGGCTTTCGATACGGTGAACGGCAATTTCACGACGCTGTTCAAACATCTTTTCGGCGGGGGCGAGGCAAAGCTGGTGCTGGTCGAATCCGATGACCCGCTGGATGCCGGGCTGGAAATCATGTGCCAGCCGCCGGGCAAGAAGCTGTCGACGCTGTCGCTGCTGTCGGGGGGGGAGCAGACGCTGACCGCGCTTGCTCTGATCTTCGCCGTGTTCCTTGCCAATCCCGCGCCGATCTGCGTGCTAGACGAGGTTGACGCGCCGCTCGACGACGCCAATGTCGGACGCTTCTGCGATCTGCTGGATGAGATGACCCGGCGCACCGACACGCGGTTCCTGATCATCACCCACCATGCCGTCACAATGGCCCGGATGGACCGGCTGTTCGGGGTCACGATGGTCGAGCAGGGGGTGAGCCAGCTTGTCAGCGTCGACCTGCAACGGGCGGAACAACTGGTGGCCTGACATCTGACCGGGTTTTGCGGGCGGTTCCCTGCCCGGAAGAATGCGATTTTCTTATTTTTGTCGGAATGGTCGCCCGCCCTTGCGGCAGTGCAGCATGCGGCATAGGTCTGCGGCAAGAAAATGCAAAGGAATGTCGCATGAAGCTGAATGTCATCATCACCAGCACCCGTCCCGGCCGCAATGGCGAGCCTGTCGGGCAGTGGTTTTTCGATCACGCCAAGGCCAATCCCGGCGGTTTTGACGAGGTGATCCTGTCGGATCTGCTCGACATTGATCTGCCTCTGCTGGACGAGCCGCATCACCCGCGTGCGCAGCAATACACCAAGGATCATACCAAGAGATGGTCCGATCTGGTGAAAGGCTCGGATGCGTTTGTGTTCGTGCTGCCCGAGTATAACTACGCGCCGCCGCCGAGCTTTTTCAACGCGCTGGACTATCTTGCGGTCGAATGGAACTACAAGCCCGCCAGCTTCGTGACCTATGGCGGCATCACCGGCGGCATGCGCTCCAGCCACGGTGCGAAAGAGATCCTGACGACGCTGAAAGTCATGCCGCTGCCGGAACAGGTCGCGGTGCCGATGGTGTTCGATCACCTGAAGGACGGCAAGTTCGAGGCGCCGCAGATCGTGAAGGAAAGTGCCGATACGATGATTGCCGAGCTTGCGAAATGGGCGACGGCGCTGAAAACCCTGCGTTGACGCCGGTCGCAGAATGGGCTTCCACAACCGGGCCGATCCGTCCTAGGATCGGCCCGAATTATGACGGAGGGACGCATGTCCATAGATGCCCGGCTGAAAGAGCTGAATATCACATTGCCGGAGGCGCTTGCCCCCGTGGCGAATTACGTCCCCTATCAGCAAAGCGGAAACCTGCTGTTCATTTCGGGCCAGATTTCGGCCGGCGCGGACGGGCTGATCTGCGGCAAGCTGGGCGATGACATGGATGTCGCGGCAGGGGCCGAGGCCGCGCGTCGCTGCGGGCTGGGGCTGCTGGCGCAGGCGCGCGCCGCATTGGGGTCTCTCGACCGGGTCAAGCGTGTGGTGAAGCTGGGTGCCTTCGTCAACTCCACCCCCGATTTCGGAGATCAGCCGGAGGTGGTGAACGGGTGTTCCGATCTGATGGTCGAAGTGTTCGGAGAGGCGGGGCGTCATGCCCGTGCGGCGGTCTCTGCCCCGGCGCTGCCGCGCGGCGTCGCCGTGGAGATCGAGGCAATATTTGAGGTGAGCTGATGGCACTGCATCCGGATTTTATTCGCCTTCCAATCGCGCATCGCGGCCTGCATTCCGAGGAGGTGCCAGAAAACTCGCTGGCGTCGTTCCGCGCCGCGATCGAGGCCGGATATGGGATCGAACTGGATATTCAGCCCGCTGCCGACGGCACCCCGATGGTGTTTCACGACTATGACCTCAACCGCATGTGCGGGGATGAGGGCTATATCAACGATATGGATCTGGACGATCTGGCCGAGCAGCGGCTGGCGGGCACGGATGAGAAAATCCCGACGCTTGCAGAAACGCTGCGCGAGGTTGCGGGCAGGGTGCCGCTGCTGATCGAGATCAAGGATCAGGACGGGCGTCTTGGCGACAATATCGGTGAGCTTCACGACCGCGTTGCTGCCCAGCTAGAGGGCTATGACGGTCCGGTCGCGGTCATGTCCTTCAACCCGCATACGGTGAAAGCCTTCGGCAAGGCCGCGCCCGAGATCACGCGCGGCTTGACCAGCTGTGCCTTCGACAAGGAGCATTGGCCGATGCTGGATGACGAGGATCGCGAGAGCCTCGGTTCGCTTTCGGATTTCGGGTCGTCGGGTTCGGAATTTCTGTCGCATCACTGGATCGACCTTGCAAACCCCGCCGTTGCGGCGCTTGCGGATCGGGGTGTTCCCTTGCTCTGCTGGACGATCCGCTCCGCCGATGAGGAGGCTGAGGCCCGCAAGCTTGCTGGCGGCATTACCTTCGAGAATTACCGGCCCTGATGGCGACGGTCACCGCGTTATATGATGCCCGCGTTCTGGCCGGGCAACTGAAGGATGACGCGGCACAGCGCGCGGTTCTGCCTTTGCTGGACGAGCTTGTCGCGACGCTGAAGGATGAAGCCCCGAAGCAGGAACGCTCCGGCTGGCGAAGCTGGTTCGGCGGCGGTGACGATGTGGCGGCGCCGGAGGGGCCGCGCGGGCTTTATCTTTGGGGCGGGGTCGGTCGCGGCAAATCCATGCTCATGGATCTGGTGATGGAGGCCGCGCCGCTGAAGGCGAAGCGCCGGGTGCATTTCCACGAATTCATGCAGGAAATTCAGGCCGGCCTGAACGAGGTCCGCAAGCGCGGCGAACGAGATGCGATCCGTCCGGTTGCCGAGGGCGTGGCCGATCAGGCGCGGCTGCTTTGCTTCGATGAAATGCAGATCACCGATATTGCCGATGCCATGATTGTGGGGCGGCTGTTTCAGGTGTTGTTCGAACGTGGCGTCTGCATCGTCACCACCTCCAACCGGGTGCCGGAGGATTTGTACAAGAACGGGCTGAACCGTCAGCGTTTCGTGCCGTTTATCGAACTGATCCGCGAAAAGATGCGGGTTCATGCGCTCGACAGCGATCAGGATCACCGTCAGGGCAGGTCCGCGGGCGATCAGGTCTGGTTCTCGCCGCTGAACCGCGACACCCGTGCGGCGATGAAAGAGGTTTGGGCCGATCTGACCGAAGGGCTGCACACCGAACCGCTGGTGCTGGAGGTGCAGGGCCGCAAGGTGGAGATTTCGGAACATGCCGACCGGATCGGCCGCGCCGGTTTCTGGGAGCTTTGCGGGCGTGCGCTTGGTGCCGCGGATTATCTGGCACTGGCGAAGGCCGTCGATGTGCTGATGCTGGAAGATATTCCGCTGCTGTCATCGTCGAATTTCAACGAGGCGAAGCGTTTTGTGACGCTGATAGATGCGCTTTACGAGGCAAAAATCCGCGTCATCGCCTCTGCCGCCGCCGAGCCGGAGCGGCTTTATGTCGAGGGCGAAGGCAGTTTCGAGTTCGAGCGCACGGCATCGCGGTTGCGCGAAATGCAGGACGTGAACTGGGGCGTTCGGGAGTAACCCTCAGCCGTTATCCCGCAGCACCTGCCCGGCGAGATACAGCGAACCGCAGATCAACAGCCGCGCGCCGGGATGCGCTGTGGCGAGCGATTGGACGGCGTCAGCGACATCATCCGATGTGGTGGCCTGTAACCCGACGGAGGCCGCGGCATTTTTTGTCGCCTCGGCAGGCAGCGTGTTTTCCTCGCCCGGAATGGAAACGGCGGTCAGCGACTGTGCCACCCTTGCCAGCGGGCGCAGATAACCGGCGACATCCTTGGTGTTCAGCATCCCGCAGATCAGATGCACCGGACGTTTCGGCATCGCTGCCAGCGTCGCGGCAATGGCCTGCCCGCCTGCGGCGTTATGCCCGCCATCAAGCCATAGCTCGCAGCCCTGCGTTTGTGCGATCTCGACCAGTCGACCATGCCCGAGCCGCTGCATCCGCGCGGGCCATTCGGCCTTGGTGACGGCTGCCAGAGCCTCTGCCGCGCCGAAGCCAAGTGCACGCAGGGCGGCAATGGCCGTACCGGCGTTTTCGACCTGATGCGGCCCGGCGAGATTGGGCAGAGGCAGGTCGATCAGCCCGTGATCGTCCTGAAACACCATGCCGCCCGGCTCCGGCGCCGCGTGCCAATGCTGTCCCGCGACGATCAGCGGCGCGCCGAGACGCGTCGCGCGTGCCTCGATCACCTGCAAGGCCTCGTCCTGCTGCGGCGATACGACCAGGGGGACGCCGCGCTTGATGATCCCGGCTTTTTCGCCCGCGATCTGCGCCAGCGTGTCGCCAAGGAACTGGGTGTGGTCAATGCTGACCGGGGTGATGACGGTCAGGGCAGGGCGCGCGACGACATTGGTGGCGTCGAGCCTGCCGCCCAGCCCGACCTCCAGCAGCGTATAATCGGCCTCGTGACCGGAGAAGGCCAGAAACGCCGCCGCCGTGGTCAGTTCAAAGAAGGTGATCGGCTGACCGGCATTCACCGCTTCGATCTCGGTCAGCAGGGCGGAGAGTTCGTCTTCGGGGATCAACGCACCCGCAAGGCGGATGCGTTCGTGAAACCGCGCCAGATGCGGCGAAGTATAGGCGTGAACCCGCTTGCCTGCCGCTTCCAGTCCGGCCCGGATCATGGCAAGCGTCGAGCCTTTGCCGTTGGTCCCGGCGATATGGACGACCGGCGGCAATTGGTCCTGCGGGTTGCCGAGCGCGTCAAGAAGCCGCATCAGCCGGTCAAGCGACAGGTCGATGACCTTCGGATGCAGCCCCATCACGCGCTGCAAAATGGCGTCGGAGTGGCTCATTTACGGGGTTGTTCTTCAGGTCTTGACCGCTTCGCCCGCTTCGGCTTCTGCATCTTGCGGGGGCAGGGCGGCGCTGTCCGGTGTGGCAGGCGCGGGCAGATCGCCGATCACTGCCGGGGGCAGCCCGGTCAGCATCCGCAGAATGGCGATCAACTCGTCGCGCAGTGCGCCACGCGGGGTCACCCGGTCGAGCATGCCGTGTTCCAGCAGATACTCCGCCCGCTGGAAGCCTTCGGGCAGTTTCTCGCGGATGGTCTGTTCGATCACGCGCGGACCGGCAAAGCAGATCAGGGCATTGGGTTCTGCGATCTGGACGTCGCCCAGCATCGCGTAAGACGCCGTCACCCCGCCCGTGGTCGGGTGGGTCAGCACGACGACATAGGGCAGCCCGGCCTCTTTCAGCATTTCCACGGCGACCGTCGTGCGCGGCATCTGCATGAGGCTGAGAATCCCCTCCTGCATCCGCGCCCCGCCAGCGGCGGAGAACAGCACGAGGGGGCGTTTCAGTTCAACCGCGCGTTCGGCCGCAGCGATGATGGCGTTGCCGACATACATCCCCATTGATCCGCCCATGAACGAAAAATCCTGCGCGGCGGCAACGATCCCGGTGCGGCCCATTTCGCCCTCGGCGACCAGCATCGCCTCTTTCTCGCCGGTGGCCTTCTGTGCGGCTTTCATCCGGTCGGGATATTTCTTCTGGTCGCGGAACTGCAGCGGGTCGGAGATGGGTTCCGGCACCGCCACCTCGCGGAAGATACCGCCATCGAACAGCGCCGAAAAACGCTCGCGCGGCGTGATCGGCAGGTGATGGCCGCAATTGGTGCAGACCTGAAGATTTTCCGCCAGCTCGCGATGGAACCGCATGGTGCCGCATTCGGGACATTTGGTCCACAAATTCTCCGGCGTGTCGCGGCGCGTGAAGAAAGAGTTGATACGCGGGCGAACGTAGTTGGTGATCCAGTTCATATGCGGCTGCTCCTGACCAGGGTCGCGGCACAGATATGCGCTGCGTCGCGGAAATGCAATTGCACTGCGGCAGTGTAAAGGGTTTCATGTCAGAATGACGACATCTTATCTCGTAGTGCTCCATTATATCGCCGCCACGCTGGTCGTGTTGCGGGTTCTGACCCGGTCGGGGATGGAACCGACGATCCGGCTGGTCTGGATCATGCTGGTTGAGGCCGTGCCGGTACTGGGTATCTGCGGCTATCTGATGTTCGGCGAGATTCGCATCGAACGGGCCGAACGACAGCGGGCCGCCGATATTCGCGCGAAGCTCAGCGGGATGTGGACGCCCAGTCCGGATGCCGTGGCCGACCCGCCGGAGCGGATCGCGGGCCTGACCGCGACGGCGCTGGCCGTGGGTGGCATGGTCCCGGTCGCGGGCAACAGGCTGCGGCTGGAACCCGAGGGCGACGATGCCTTTGACGAGATGATTGCGGCCATCGACGGGGCGCAGGATCACGTTCATGTGCTGTTTTATATCTGGCTCGACGACAAGCTCGGCGGGCGCATGGTGGATGCCGTCTCTCGCGCGGCGAGGCGGGGCGTTGCGTGCCGGATCGTGGTTGACGACCTGGGATCGCGGCGTTTCCTGCGTTCGGAGAACTGGCGGATCATGGATGAGGCCGGGGTGGAACTGGTCCGGGCCATGCCGACCGGCAACGTCCCGCTACGCGCACTGACCCGAAGGCTGGACCTGCGCAATCACCGCAAGATTGTCCTGATCGACAACCGCATTGCCTTTACAGGCAGCCGGAATGCCGCGGACATGGCCTTTGCCGTGAAACCCCGTTATGCGCCCTGGTATGATGTGTGGTTTGCCGTGGAAGGTCCGGTGGTCCGCCAGATGCAGGGCGTCTTTCTGGCCGATTGGATGACCTATACCGGCGCGGATCTTGGCAAGGAACTGCTGAAAACGGTGCCTGCCGCGGAAACACCCGGCGCCGTTGCACAGGTTATCGCGACCGGACCGGATCGCCGGGCGGGCAGCGTGTCCGACTGCATTATGGCGCTTCTGGCAATGGCGCGAAAAAATATCGTGATCACAACACCGTATTATGTGCCGACCGCAGCCTTGGACAACGCGATCCAAGCCTGCGCGCGACGCGGCGTGGATGTGACGCTGATTCTGCCGGCGAATAACGATTCGATGCTCGTCGCGGCGAGTTCGGAAGTGTTTTATCGCGGGCTGTTGCGGGCCGGGGTCCGGCTGATGCTGTTCGAGCCGGGATTGCTCCACGCGAAACTCATGACGGTCGATGGCGAGGTGACGCTGCTGGGCAGCGGCAATCTCGACCGGCGCAGCTTTGAGCTTAACTACGAGATCAATCTGATCGTCGTCGACCGCGAAAAAACGGCGGAGATTGACCAAAGACAGGCAAGCTATGTGGCCCGCGCCCGCGAGGTGACGCTGGAGGAGGTGGAGCACTGGCCGTTCTGGCGCAAGATCCGCAACAATACGCTGTCGCTGGCCACGCCGCTGCTCTGACGGCTCTGGGGGCAAAAGAAGGCAGGATGATAGCGGTTGTGGCATCTGTCCGGCGGCTTTGTGCAATTTGTGCGCAGTTTAACCAAAACGAATCCGTCGCAGCCGTGGCTGGGTCATTGCGGCGAAACTCATTCCCTTGTTCAGCTTTAACAGCTTGGTTATGCACGGTTCCGTCAACACCGATGAGAGGCAGGTAAGCGTCAATGGCTTTTCGCCCCAGCAGCTGGTCAAAGCGAACCTTGCGGCAGCGTGCCCGGTCTCACTGGGCCGACCTCCGCAAGGGGGCAAACCGTCTGAGCAAGGGCCAGATCCGTGATCTGCAACAGGAGGCCACCGGACTTCGGCAGGAACTGACCCGGTTTCTGCACGCATCGGATTCGCGTGTCTCCGCCTCCCGGCTGGAACTGGAGGCGCTGCCCTTGCCCGGCGGCACCGACTGGCGCTGGCGACCGGAGATGTTGTCCGTTCCGATCAGCCTGGCGGGGCTTGCGGGTCCGCAAAGCGGGGCCAAGCTGAACGATTCTGCGACGCTCTGGCATGATTGCGAGCATTGCGGGCTGATCTTGCGGCAGGTTCAGAACCTCTCGACCATCGATCTTGCGAATTTCGGTCTTACGCTGGAAACCATCGGCTTCGGCGGCAGCTTCATGTCGCTTGCGATTGGCCTGCCAGATGCGGCGCTGCAAGGCCTGACCAGCAATCATATCATCCGGCTGGAATCGGTGATCCTCGTCGAGAGCGAGGCGGATGTTTATGTGCGGCTGAATATCGGAAATGGCCCGAACACCGAGACATTGCTGCGCCATATCGGCGATCCGAAGGCGGGCGAGTTAATGACCAGCGTCATTGAATTCGATCTGGCAACGACGGAAATGAACGAAAAGCGGCTGGATAATATCTGGCTCGATTTCATCGTCGAACAACCGACCGCGAACAAGATCAGCCTGCGGGAGATGATTTTCTCCCGCCACCCGCGCGCCAATATCTGACGCTGAACCCCGCGCCGTATGATGCGGCTTGTCGCACAGGATGTCTGAAAGGAACGATATGGCAGATTTCGAATCGCTGGGTGTGAAGGCCGGGGTCTGGTCCGGGCTGCTGAATCGTGACGAGAGGCCGGGCCGGGTCTCTCTGGTTCATCTGGGCCGGGTTGTCGCCATGGGCAATGTCTCGGCTGCGGGCGAGGGGGTCTGGCGCATTGAAGCGGAAATCCCGCCGAGCAGCCTGTCGGACGGGATACAGACCCTGTTGCTGCTGGCTGATGACGACGAAGGGGACGCACCCGATCCCGGTGCGGAACGGCTCGCCACCCTGACCCTGATCACCGGCGGTTTGCTGAATGCCGATATTCAGGCCGAACTGACCCTGCTGCGCGGCGAGGTCGAATTGATCAAGCGCGAGATTCGCCGGATGTCGTCGTCCTGATCAGCCGAGGTAATATTCGTAATGACCGACGCGGGAAAAGCCGAGCCCCTCATACAGGGCGATAGCGGCTGCGTTCTCCGCCGTCACGGCAAGCGCCAGCGTATCGCAGCCCTGTGCTTCGGCCCAGAATGCCGCCTCTCGCAACATCAGCTTTGCAAGCCCGCGACGGCGCCTGTCCGGCAGGACTTCGAGCGCCTGCAGCACGGCATAGTTGCGGTCAGCCGCCAGAAACGCAGTTGCTGCAGCCCGGTCGTCGGTCCGGCCAAGCAGGCTGGTCTTTGGCAGTTTGACGCGGCCCATCACGGCTTGCCGTGCAGCATTGATCCCCCGCTCCGTCCAGATGTCGCGCTGGATTGCCATTGGCGGCCAGATCGGGAAACAGGTGATCGGCGGGACCTCCTGATCGGTCAGCGCATCGACAGGAGCCGTCATGACAAGGGTCAGCGCGTCAGGCCGCCAGCCTTGCGCACGCAGATGGATGGCAAGGCGCGATTCCGGGTCTGCCCTGAACAGGGGTTGCTGATCCCAGCCCGCCTGAATGCCGATTGCCTGCGCGATGTGATCCTCCGTCCAGCTTTCGGCCGTCGCAATCGCGGCGCTGACCCGCCGCCCGGCCCCAAGCCCGCGACCGATGCGAAACGGCCCCGCCTGGGCATAGTCGCTGGCGGGCCAGCTTGCCTCCAGCGCGTCCAGAAGGGGGTTTGCGGTCATGCGTGAATCCGCTGCTTCAGCTCCGTCATGGCGGCTGCGACGCGGTCAGGATCGATGCCGCGCACGACCAGAACCGTGCCATAGGTGCCATCCCGGTGCCACGGATAGGACCCGAGAGAGAGGTCCGCATAAGCCTCCGCGACCGCCTTCAGATCCTCCGCCACATCGGATTCGCCGCGCCCGACATCCAGCGACTCGCTGATCGGCGGCCGCCCGGTCGGCAAATCCGGCAGCACGGCGTCAATCATGGCGCGAAACACCTCAGGCACACCGGCCATGACGTAAGTCTGCCCGATATGAAAACCCGGCGCGGCGCTGACACTGTTGGGGATCAAGGCCGCGCCCAGCGGGATCCGCGCCATGCGGGTCCGGTTGCCGGTGACGGGCACCCCGCGTGCCTCCCATCTCGCGCGCATGACGGCAAGTGCGTCCTCGTTCATCTCGATACCCACGCCGAACGCCTCGGCCACGGCGTCGGCGGTGACGTCGTCATGGGTCGGCCCGATCCCGCCGGAGGTGAACAGCAGATCGTAGCGCCCGCCAAGCGAGGCATCCAAGGACCGGATCGCCTCGACAATCAGGGGCTGCTCATCGGCCACCACCCGGATTTCCTTCAGATCGATGCCGACCGCGTTCAGCACACCGGCGAGGTGATGGGCATTGCCCTCCCGCGTGCGGCCGGACAGGATTTCGTCACCGATCACGAGAATTGCGGCGGTCTTGTTGTCCGATTTCATGAGAGCCTCCATTCGCCGGCAAAGCTTACGCTTGCCGCAGGGGTGGAACAAGATGGCGGGTATGTTTATGTGATGCGCAAAGAAAAGGTCTGCCCCATGAATGAAGCATCTGTGACGCGCGAAGGCATTCGCCTCCACGAACCCGGCGATTTCGCCGGGATGCACAAGGCTGGCGCGCTTGCCGCGGAAATCCTCGATCAGGTCGGCCCGCTGGTTCAGCCGGGCGTCACGACCGGCGCGCTTGACGACATGATCCGCGGCAAGATCGAGGAAGCCGGGGCAACCTCTGCGACGATCGGGTATCGCGGGTATCAGCATGCGAGCTGTATCAGCGTGAACCATGTCGTCTGCCACGGCATTCCGGGCGATAAAGTGCTGAAGGACGGCGATATTCTGAATATCGACGTCACCGTGATCGTCGATGGCTGGTTCGGGGATACCTCGCGCATGTATGTCGCGGGCAAGCCCTCGGTGAAGGCGCGGCGGCTGATTCAGGTCACCTATGATTCCCTGATGCGCGGGATCGAGGCGGTGCGCCCGGGCGCGACTTTCGGGGATATCGGCTGGGCCATTCAGGAATATGCCGAAAGCCATCGCATGTCCGTGGTGCGGGATTTCTGCGGTCACGGTCTGGGCCGAGTGTTCCACGCGCCGCCGAATGTGTTGCACTTTGGCCATCCGGGCAAAGGTCCGGTGCTGGAGGAAGGCATGTTCTTCACCATCGAGCCGATGATCAATCTGGGCCGACCCGAAACCAAGGTTCTGTCGGATGACTGGACGGCGGTGACACGCGACAAATCGCTGTCGGCGCAGTTCGAGCATTCGCTGGGTGTCACGGCAACCGGGGCTGAGATTTTCACCCTGTCGCCGGGTAACGTCTACATGCCAGCGCTTGGCTGAGACCGGGCGATGACCGGGCGTTTGCCTCTGGTTTGACTAAAATCCTACGCATTTCCGCTTTGCGTCGAATCGGCGTTTCCGCCTAACTTCGATCAGAGGCCAGAAGGCCGGAACTTTCCAATCTCGTGCAGTGGTGTGGATGCGCGGGAGAAGGGGGTCCGGGATTGGCCCGGCCCCCTTCATCTTGGGTTCATCTTTGGCGGATCGGGAATGCGCAGGACGCTTGGCGGGGCTGACCCTGTTCGTGCTGCCTGTGTTGGCAGTGGCCCGGTGGCGAAAATTTGTGTTTGTGCTGCGATTTCGTGGCTTGATTTGTTGATTGCGTCGGCAGAGAAGCCGCCGCATGAAGCTGTCTGATTTCGACTTTGACCTGCCCGATGGCCTGATCGCCACCCGCCCCGTTCGACCGCGCAGTGCCGCGCGGTTGTTGCTGGCCGAGGGGGACGGGATTGCGGACCGCCATGTCCGCGATCTGACGGGTATTTTGCGGGCGGGCGATCTGCTGGTGCTGAACGACACTAAGGTCATTCCGGCGCGGCTGACCGGGCGGCGCACCCGGCAGACCGCACAGGGCGAGGCGACGGCGACGATCGAGATCACCTTGCTGGAACCCGCAGCGGACGGGTGGCGCGCGCTGGCGAAACCGCTGCGCAAGCTGAAGCCCGGCGAGGTAATCCGGTTCGGCGATGAACTGTCCGCGAAGGTCGTCGACATGGGCGAGGCGGAATTGACACTGCGCTTCGATGCGGAAGGCGATCAGCTTGACGCAGCACTCGACAAGGTCGGGGCAATGCCTCTGCCGCCCTATATCGCCGCGCAGCGGGCGCCTGATGCGGCGGATCGCGCTGACTATCAGACCGTCTGGGCCAAGAACTCCGGCGCTGTCGCGGCACCGACCGCGAGCCTGCATTTTGACGAGGAGCTGCTGGCGGCGCTGCGCAAGGCGGGTGTCCGCTTTGCCCATGTCACCCTGCATGTCGGTGCGGGCACGTTTCTGCCGGTCAAGGTCGAGGACGTGACCACGCACCGGATGCATGCCGAATGGGGGGAAGTCTCTGCCGAGGCCGCCGCTGCCATTAACGACGCCAGAGAATCGGGCGGCCGGGTCATCCCCGTCGGCACGACCGCGCTGCGCCTGATCGAATCGGCGGCGGATGAAGCCGGGATCGTGCATCCCTTCGCCAAGGCCACGGATATTTTCATCTATCCCGGCTACCGCTTCCGCGTCACCGACGCGCTGATGACCAATTTCCACCTGCCGAAATCGACGCTGCTGATGCTGGTTTCCGCGCTGATGGGTCAGGCGCGTATACGCAAGATTTACGATCACGCCGTAGACAGCGGCTATCGCTTCTTTTCCTATGGCGACGCTTCCCTGCTGATCCCCGAGAGGTCCGAATGATCACGGTTCTGCGCTCTACCTGGCCGCTGCTGCTCGGCATCATGCTTCTGCTCGTCGGCAACGGCATGCAGGGAACGCTTCTGGGTATCCGGGGCGGGATCGAGCATATGTCGACCGACCGGCTCGCCGTGGTCATGTCGGCCTATTTCGGCGGCTTCCTGATCGGCAGTCTGACGGCTTCGCGCATGATCCAGCGGGTCGGGCATGTGCGAGTCTTTGCGGCGCTCGGCTCGCTGATCTCGGCGGTACTGATCCTGTATCCTGTGGTGCCGAACTGGATCGCGTGGGCTTTACTGCGGCTGCTGATCGGGTTCAGCTTCTCGGGCGTCTATATCACGGCGGAAAGCTGGCTGAACGCCTCGACCGGCAACGAGAATCGCGGGCAGGCGATGTCGCTTTACATGATCGTCCAGATGCTGGGACTGGTCAGCGCGCAGTTTCTGATCAATATCGGCGATCCCGGCGGGTTCATGCTGTTCATCCTGCCCTCGGTGCTGGTTTCGCTGGCGTTTACCCCGATTTTGCTATCGGTTCAGCCCGCCCCGGCCTTCGGCACGCTGAAACGGATGAGCTTCCGGCGCCTCTACGACGTCTCGCCCCTTGGCTGCATGGGGATTTTCCTGATGGGCAGCGTGTTTTCCGCCCTGCTCGGCATGACCTCGGTCTGGGGCACGCTTGAGGGGCTTTCGGTGCGCGAGATCTCCGGCATCGTCGCGGCGATCTATCTTGGCGGGCTGGTGGCGCAGTTTCCGATTGGCTGGCTGTCGGACCGGATGGACCGGCGGCGGCTGGTGCTGCAGCTTCTGCTGGTCGGCGTTCTGGCCGTGACACTGGTGCTGAGCTTCGATTTCGGGATCTGGGGCACGCTGGCGGCGGCGGCGGTCATCGGCGGGGTTGCGAACCCGGTTTATGCCTTGCTGCTGGCGCATACCAATGACCTTGTTGATGCGGAGGATATGGCCTCGGCCTCCGCCGGTCTGATGTTCCTCAACGGGCTCGGCTCCGTCGGCGGGCCGCTGATCGTGGGGCGTCTGATGGGCGTGGTCGGGCCTGACGGATACTGGATTTATGTCGGCCTGCTGCTGTCCCTGCTGGCGATCTATACCGGATGGCGGATGCTGCAACGCGACACCAGAACGCTGACGGAAACCGGCGGCTTTGCGGTCATCACCCCGTCCGCCAGCCCGGTTGCGGTCGAGTACTCCTTTGATGCGGTGCAGGATGAGGAAGAGGCTGGCAGCGAAGATATTCCGGCGACTGATGATGCGGCACTGGACTCAGGTGACATGACGCTCGGCGATGAAACGCCGGATGCCGTAGATGAGGACGAGCTGATCGCGCCCGAGGATTATGGCATCAGCGATCAGGACGACGGCGCGGAGGCCGGCGGCGAACAGGCGCCCATCTCCGCCTCGGAGGGTGACGACGCCGCGACAAGCGACGAACCTGGTCACGGCCCATCGGGCCCCGGCACGCTGCGCTGATCCCGACGCAAAACCCGCTTGCGGTCTGTCCCGGGCGCTGCAACCATGCAGGCGCTCACAGGAGGTGCTGCCATGACGCCGCAAGAGGTAAACAGTTTCTGGTTGGACGAGGTCGGCGAGAAGGGCTGGTATAACGCGACCGACGCGCTCGACGCGCAATGTCGCGACAGGTTTCTTGAGCCCTGGGAACGTGCAGAGGCGCTTGCCGGTGAATGGTCCGGCACGGCCGAGGGCGCGCTTGCGACACTGATCCTGACCGATCAACTGCCCCGCAATATGTTCCGCGACGATCCGCGCAGCTTCGCAACCGACAAGCTGGCGCGGCAGGTGGCGGATGATGCGATTTCCGCCGGGTTCGATATGCAGACGGATGGGCCGGCGCGGCAGTTCTTCTACATGCCGTTCATGCATTCCGAGGAAATGAGCGATCAGAACCGTGCAGTGGCGCTGTTCGAAGAACGACAGCCCGGCGACAATATCCGCCACGCGAAGATGCATCGCGACGTGATCCGCAGATTCGGCCGCTTCCCGTGGCGAAACGCGGTCGTTGGGCGCGAGACGACCGAGCAGGAGGCGGAGTTTCTGGCGCAAGGCGGCTATGCGGCGATGGTCAAGGGCAGCCTGTCGCTTGCTGACCCTGAATAATTGGTTTAACGCTGAACTATATTTGCCGAGGAGGTGCTTATGGCGCAGAATTTCGACTTGATCGTGATCGGGGCAGGGCCGGGCGGCTATGTCGCGGCGATCCGTGGCGCGCAACTGGGCCTGAAGGTCGCCTGCGTCGAACGCGAACATCTCGGCGGGATATGCCTCAACTGGGGCTGTATCCCGACCAAGGCGCTGCTGCGCTCTGCCGAGGTATATCATCTGATGGAGCGGGCGAAGGATTTCGGCCTGTCTGCCGAAAAGCTGGGCTACGACATCGACAAGGTTGTCGACCGCTCCCGCGGTGTCGCCAAGCAATTGTCGAATGGCGTCGGACATCTGCTGAAGAAGAACAAGGTCACCGTCATCATGGGGGAGGCGAATATTCCCGCCCCCGGCAAGGTATCGGTGAAAACCGACAAGGGCAGCGAGGAGCTGACCGCGAAGAATATCGTTCTGGCTACTGGCGCACGGGCGCGGGAACTGCCGGGGCTGGAGCCGGATGGCAAGCGGGTCTGGAACTACAAACATGCGCTCAAGCCGCCGCATATGCCGAAAAAACTGCTGGTGATCGGCTCGGGTGCCATCGGGATCGAATTTGCTAGCTTCTTCAACACGCTCGGCGCGGATACCACCGTGGTCGAGGTGATGGACCGCGTTCTGCCGGTCGAGGATGCCGAAATCAGCAAACTCGCCAAGAAGCAGTTCGAAAAACAGGGCATGAAGATCATGGAGAAGGCGACGGTCAAGTCGCTGGACCGCAAGGCAGACAAGGTCATTGCCGACATCGAAACCGGCGGCAAGACCGAGAAGATGGAATTCGACACGGTGATCTCTGCCGTGGGGATTGTCGGCAATGTCGAAAATCTCGGCCTTGAAAAGCTGGGTGTGAAGATCGACCGCACCCATGTCGTGACCGATGAATATTGCCGCACCGGTGTTGACGGGCTGTATGCGATTGGCGATGTGGCCGGCGCACCGTGGCTTGCGCATAAGGCCAGCCATGAAGGCGTGATGGTGGCGGAACTGGTGGCGGGGCAGAAAGTCCACGCGATCAAGCCGAACTCCATCCCCGGCTGCACTTATTGCAACCCGCAGGTCGCCTCTGTCGGGCTGACGGAAGCCAAGGCGAAGGAGGCGGGCTACGACATCAAGGTCGGTCGCTTCCCCTTCATCGGCAACGGCAAGGCCATCGCACTGGGCGAACCCGAGGGCATGATCAAGACCGTGTTCGATGCCAAGACGGGCGAGCTTCTGGGCGCGCATATGGTCGGGGCCGAGGTGACGGAGCTCATTCAGGGCTATGTCGTCGGCAAGACGCTGGAAACGACAGAGGCGGAACTGATGGAAACCATCTTCGCGCACCCGACATTGTCGGAGATGATGCACGAATCGGTTCTGGACGCCTACGGACGCGCCATCCATTTCTGAGGCGCGTTTGCGTCAGAGCCAAAAAAGGGCGGCGGGTTTTCCGGCCGCCCTTTGACGTTATTTGCTTGCCCCGTCCACCAGATTCGGTGAAAGGGCGCGCGAATCGACCCCGTCAAGGCAGTTGACGTTGATCGCATAGATCATGTTGTCGCCCTGTTCGCCCTTCGCATAGGGTTCGATCCCGCAGGTCGGGCAGAAGCGATGCGAAATATTCTCGCTATTGAACAGATATTCGGTCGTCGGCCCGTCCTTGATTATCTTCACCGCCGATTCGGGCACGAAGGTCAGTACCCAGCCAAGCCTGCGACAGCGTGAACAATTGCACGCATTTATCTGATCCAGATCGGCATCCACCTCGAACGCGATGGCGCCGCATTGGCAGCTTCCTGAATAATGCTGAACAGCCATTTTACTCTCCCGCTTGTTCTGCTAATGTTCTAACAGCTTGTGCTTTCCGACGCCATGATTATCTGATGCGGCTGGGGCCAGAACGGCGGGACATGTCCATGGAACAGAAGTTCATCGAAATTCGCGGCGCGCGCGAGCACAACCTTAAAGACGTGGATATGGATATTCCACGCGATCAGCTTGTGGTCATCACAGGGCTGTCGGGGTCGGGGAAATCCTCGCTGGCCTTCGACACGATCTATGCCGAAGGGCAGCGGCGCTATGTCGAAAGCCTTTCGGCCTATGCGCGGCAGTTCCTCGACATGGCGGGCAAGCCGGATGTGGACCATATCAGCGGCCTAAGCCCGGCGATCTCCATCGAGCAGAAGACGACCAGCAAAAACCCGCGTTCCACCGTCGGCACGGTGACGGAGATCTACGATTATCTGCGCCTGCTTTTTGCCCGCGTCGGCACCCCTTACAGCCCCGCCACCGGCCTGCCCATCGAGGCGCAGCAGGTGCAGGACATGGTGGACCGCATCATGGCGATGGAGGAGGGGACGCGGGGCTACCTTCTGGCCCCGATCGTGCGCGACCGGAAGGGGGAATATAAGAAGGAGTTTCTGGAGCTTCGCAAACAGGGCTTCCAGCGGGTCAAGGTCGATGGCGAGTTCTACGAAATCGACACCCCGCCAGAGCTGGACAAGAAATATCGTCACAATATCGACGTGGTCGTCGACCGCCTTGTCGTGCGTAAGGGGATGGAGACGCGGCTGGCGGATTCACTGCGCACCGCGCTCGATCTGGCCAGCGGCATCGCCATTCTGGAAACCGCTCCGGGCGGGTCCGGGGATGAGGAGAGCGGGGGCGAACCCGAACGCATCACCTTCAGCGAGAATTTCGCTTGCCCGGTCAGCGGCTTCACCCTGCCGGAGATCGAACCGCGGCTGTTTTCCTTCAACGCCCCAATGGGTGCCTGCCCGGAATGTGACGGGCTGGGGGTGGAGCTGTTCTTCGACGAACATCTCGTCGTGCCGGATCAGGCGTTGTCGATTGCGGGCGGGGCGATTGCGCCCTGGGCCAAGTCGAAATCCGCCTATCTGACCCAGACCATCAACGCGCTCGCCAAGCATTACGGCTTCGACAAGAAAACCCCGTGGCGCGACCTGCCGGATAATATCCGCAAGCTGTTCCTCTATGGCTCCGGCAAGGAGGAGATCAAATTCCGCTTCGACGATGCCGGCCGCATCTACGAGGTGACGCGTCAGTTCGAAGGCGTCATCCCCAATATGCAGCGCCGCCTGCGCGAGAGCGACAGCAACTGGGTCCGCGAGGAGATGGAGAGGTATCAGAACAACCGTCACTGCGCCGCCTGTCAGGGCTATCGCCTGCGGCCCGAGGCGCTGTCGGTCAAGATCGCCGATCACCATGTCGGGCAGGTGGTGGAGAAATCCATCCACGAGGCGCTTGACTGGATCACCGATGCGCCGAACCATCTGGGCAAGCAGAAAAACGAAATCGCCGCCGCGATCCTGAAGGAGATCCGCGAGCGTTTGGGCTTTCTGGTCAATGTCGGGCTGGATTACCTGACGCTCAGCCGTGCGGCGGGCACGCTGTCGGGTGGTGAAAGCCAGCGGATCCGGCTGGCGAGCCAGATCGGGTCCGGGTTGACCGGGGTGCTCTATGTGCTGGACGAGCCCTCCATCGGCCTGCATCAGCGGGACAATGACCGGCTGATTACCACGCTGAAAGGGCTGCGGGATCAGGGTAATTCGGTGATCGTGGTCGAACATGACGAGGACGCGATCCGCAACGCTGATTACGTCTTCGACATGGGGCCGGGTGCGGGTGTGCATGGCGGGGGGGTCGTCGCCAAGGGAACGCCAGAGGAAATCGCCGCCGACAGCGCCAGCCTGACCGGGCAATATCTGGCCGGGATCCGCGAAATCGCCGTCCCGCAGGAACGCCGCGACGGCACCGGCAAATCCGTCACCGTGGTCGGCGCGACCGGCAACAACCTCAAGAACGTCACAGCCGAGTTCCCGCTCGGCAAATTCGTCTGCGTCACCGGCGTCTCAGGCGGCGGCAAGTCCACGCTGACGATTGAAACCCTGTTCAAGACCGCCTCGCAACGGCTGAACGGCGCGCGGCAGGCACCGGCTCCTTGTGAGACGATCAAGGGGCTGGAAAACCTCGACAAGGTCATCGACATCGACCAACGCCCCATTGGGCGGACACCCCGGTCGAACCCGGCCACCTATACCGGCGCTTATGACCATATCCGCGACTGGTTCGCCAACCTGCCGGAGTCTAAAGCGCGTGGCTATAAACCCGGCCGGTTCAGCTTCAACGTCAAGGGCGGGCGCTGCGAGGCCTGTCAGGGCGACGGCGTCATCAAGATCGAGATGCATTTCCTGCCCGATGTCTACGTCGAATGCGAAACCTGCCACGGCAAGCGCTATAATCGCGAAACGCTGGAGGTGCTGTTCAAGGGCAAATCCATCGCCGATGTGCTGGCGATGACCATCGAAGAGGCGCAGGAATTCTTCAAGGCGGTGCCCTCTATCCGGCGCAAGATGGATGCGCTGATGCAGGTCGGTCTGGGCTATGTGAAGGTTGGTCAGCAGGCGACGACGCTGTCGGGCGGCGAGGCGCAGCGGGTCAAGCTGGCCAAGGAACTCAGCCGTGCGTCGACCGGCAAGACATTGTATATCCTTGATGAACCGACGACCGGGCTGCATTTCGAGGATGTGCGCAAGCTGCTGGAAGTGCTGCATCACCTCGTCGAGCAGGGCAATACGGTCGTGGTGATCGAACACAATCTTGACGTGATAAAAACCGCCGACTGGATCATCGATATCGGCCCCGAAGGCGGCGATGGCGGCGGACGGATCGTGGCGACCGGCACGCCGGAGGATGTGGCGCTGGTTCAGGAAAGCCATACCGGGCGTTATCTGGCCCCGATGCTGCCGGAACGCACATCCCGAAAGCGAGTGCGGCAAAAGTGACACGCATAGGCTGCAAACTACGAAAATTCTTCACATATTCGGGAACTCGCAGGCGGTTAACTTGCTTTTGACCCCGTCACAGGGCGATAGCCCGTTAATATATGGCGTCACCAAACGCCCTCTCTGATCTCGTTCGTCGCCGGGCTGCTCCCGCGGCGCAAAGGAAGGAACTCATGATGCGCATCATTCCAATCGCGCTCGCTGCCCTGCTCGGCGTTGCGGCCTGTACCCCGACCGAAACCGTGGTTTCCGCGCCGTCGAAATTCGTGCCGTCCTATTACGAAGGCCGGACCGATACCGGCCCGAACGGGGAGCCCGTCGACATCACCGCCGTCAAATCCGCCTATCTGAACGAGCGGACGATGCGGACAAATGTCCCCTATAACGGTCCCGAAGGCCCCGGCACCATCGTTGTCGACCCCTATGCGCGCCTGCTCTACTACGTTCAGCAGGGCGGCATGGCAGAGCGTTACGGTGTGGCGGTCGGCAAGGCCGGCAAGACCCTGACCGGCGATGCGACGATCCAGCGCAAGGTGGCGTGGCCAAGCTGGACGCCGACCGCCAACATGGTCTCCGAACAGCCGGAACTCTACGGCCCGCTGCGTGGCGGTGTCGCCGGTGGTCTGGACAACCCGCTGGGCTCGCGCGCGCTGTATCTGTATCGTGGCGGTCGTGACACCTATTACCGCATCCACGGCACGATGGACCCGTCCTCCATCGGCAAGGCGACCTCGGCTGGCTGTATCCGCATGTTCAACCAGGACATCATGGATCTGTTCAACCGCGTCCCGAACGGCACGCTCGTCCATGTCCGCTCCGAAGCGGAAAGCGTCCGCTATGAAGGCCCGGTTTCGGAATCGCCCGAAGGTTACGCGATCCCGGTCAACCAGACCCAGACCACCACGGTCGACGGCACAGCGGTCAGCCCGGTCGAAAGCGCTGTCGCGGGCTGATTTAAGCCGGACCTACAGTTGCAACGTCATTAACCCCGGCGCTTTGCCGGGGTTTGTCGTGCTAAAATGTTGTTTTAAAAAGAAACTTTTCATACATGTCAGTTTTGTTTAATATAATGCACAAGAATTACAGAGGTTAATCATGCCCAATTTTTCAAAGGAAGAACGCCATGCCCTTTCGGGCGAGGAATTGGATCTGGTGACGGAGGCGCGTCAGCCGCGATTGGGAATGTTACAGAACTCAGGACTATCCAGGCTCATCGACCGGCTGCGTGCGGCACGGGAAAAGGCACGGGCGCGTGGCAATGAACAGGCGACTGTTGCGCAGGGTGAGGATGCCCAGCCCGAAGCGGCATCCGCAGCGGAGGACGCAGGCAAGGACAGCAGGGAAAAATACCTGAACGCCGCACTGCGCCGCGCCACGGCCGAGCGCCGCCAGCGAAAGAACACTGCGGACAAACAGCCAGCTCCGGAAGCGACTCAGGGCGATAAACCTGCCACGAAACCAAAGGCGGCCGGTAAACCCGATTCGGGCGAGGCTGCGAAGCCCGGCCCGATCCGGCTCGGCGATGGCCCGCTGGTGGTGTTCGCGGAAATACCGTCGACACCAGATGAGGACACCCAGCCCGGCCAGCCCTCCGAAGCGGCACAGGCCAAGCCTGCCGATCCCGCCCCGGATAACGGCGTTGCCGCTGAGGCTGCCATAGTGTCGCAGGTTCCGCCGAATCCGGTCGATCCGGCCACAGCCCGCGTCCAGAAATTGTCGCAGAAAGCGGCGGAGCGGGCGGAGAAGGCTGAAAAGGCGCTGCTGAGAGCTGAAAAAGCGGCGCAGCGGGCCGAAAAGAAAGGCGGCAAGAAGCTGCGGAAAGAGGCCGAGAAAGCTGAGGAGAAAGCCCTCAAGGCACGGCGCAAGGCCCGCAAGGTGGCGCGTCAGGCGCGCAAGGCCGAAGCCGAACTGCATTGATCGTTCCGGCGGGCCTGAACCCGCCGAATGCGCCTATTGGCGGTTCCGTCCGCCCCTCCGATTTGCTATTCGGTTTGGGGCGTGATGGCAGACTGGTGCGGGCGGATGCGCAGATTTCTCACTATGATTGCGGCGGCACTTCTGGCCGCGAATTCGGCATCTGCGCGTCCGGCTGTCGACGCGGTCTACGGGCTTGCGCCGACCGGGCAAAGCGACGACTGGCGCTGTACGTCGGACGGGCTTTACTGCATCTATCGCCAGAGCTATGTGGCCGATGTCTGCCGCTCCATCGAGCGGGCGGCGACGCGCGAGGGGCTGGACAAGAATTTCTTCGCCCGCCTGCTGTGGAAGGAAAGCCGGTTTGAGCCGAGCGCGATTTCCCCCGCCGGAGCCGAGGGTATCGCCCAGTTCATCCCCAGCACCGCGCAGATCGTTGGGCTGCACGACCCGTTCAACCCCGCCGAAGCCATACAGGTTTCCGCCCGATATCTGCGCCACCTGCGCGACGTTTATGGCTCCATCGGGCTGGCTGCGGTTGCCTATAATGGTGGGGAGACCCGTGCCGCGAATTTCCTGCAATCGGGCGGAACCTTGCCCTATGAAACGCAGGATTATGTCGAGGCGATCACCGGGTTCAACGCCTGGCGCTGGCGCGAAGACCCGCCGGGTGACGACAAGCTGGACTTGCGGCTGGATGGCGATGCGCCGTTCCTTGAGGCTTGCACGCGGCTGGCTGGCAACCGCGAATTGCGCGAATTCGGAACCACCGGGCGGGGCGCGCCGGTTCTGCCGTGGGGCGTGATCCTCGCCTCGCATCCGACCCGCAACGGGGTGCAGGGCAAGATCAACCGGCTCAATCGTGCCTTGGGCCCGATCCTCGGCGGCAAACAGGTCGGCTATGTCCGCCGTCCGCTCAGCGGTCGTCGGGTCTATACCGCACAGGTCGGCTGGAACTCGCGTGGTGAGGCGAACCGCTTCTGCCAAAAGGCACGCACGGTCGGGATCAACTGCATCGTCCTGCGAAACTGAACGCAACCGGGCGTGGCGGGACGCATCCCCCTCCACGCCCGGTGCAATCAGATCACTCGGTCCAGCGGACCTCCGACAGGTCATTCGCGGGCGTCGGCGCGTTCTCCCACAGCCCCTCGATCCGGGCATCCGCGACGCCGGTCTTGGCAAGCTGGAACAGGTAGCCGTTCGAGAAATCATCAGCGATGATCCGCTGTGCGCGCTTCAGCAACTCGGAACGCTCGGCGTCATCTGTGGTCAGATTGACCTCCGCCATGACCTCTTTCATCTCGTCATTGCTGTAGTTGAAATAATAGTCATCGCGCGCGTAAATCCCGATATCCATCGGCTCGACATGGCTGATGATGGTCAGGTCGTAATCTTTGCCGGTGAACACGGTCTCCAGCCATTGCGCCCACTCCATATTCGTCGCCTCGGTCTCGATCCCGACTTCGCGAAGCTGGGCTGCCAGCAATTCGCCGCCACGGCGGGCATAGGGCGTCGGTGGCAGGGCGAGGCGCAGCGTCAGGTCGCTGATCCCGGCTTCCTCCAGCAACTCCCGCGACCGCTCCGGGTCATAGGCGGATTGCTCCGTCAGATCGACATAATCCGGGTGATGCGGCGCGAAATGCGTGCCGATCGGGGTGCCGTAGCCGAACATGGCCCCGTCGATCAGCTCCTGCCGGTTGATCGCATGGGCAATCGCCTCGCGCACCTGCACGTTGTCGAGCGGCGCTGAGGCCTTGTTCATGGTCAGGATCGTCTCGCCCTCGGTCGTGCCGACGATGACATTGAAACGCGGATCGGCCTCGATCTGGGCCAGCGTTTCCGGGGCCGGGTAGATCGGGAAGGCGTCGACATCCCCCGCCATCAGCGAGGCAAAGGCGGCGGTCGGATCGCCGATGAAGCGGAACGTGGCGGAGGTCAGGGCCGGTTTTTCGCCCCAATAGCCATCGAACGCCTCCAGCGAAATCGAATCGCCCTGCCGCCAGTTGGCAAAGCGGAACGGGCCGGTGCCGACCGGGTTGGTGGCGGCGTCGGCGGCGGAGGCTTCGTCGAGAATGATCGCATCGCCCGCGGCCATCTTGAACGGGAACATCCCGTCCGGCGAGCTCAGCGTGACGCGCACGGTCAGCGGGTCGACGGCTTCGACGGATTCGATACCTGCGAACAGGGTTTTCTGCGGGTTGGTCGAATCCTCAGCCCGTGCCCGGTCGAGCGAGAAGACCACATCATCGGCCCCGAATTCCGCGCCGTCGTGATAGGTCACGTCCTGCCGCAGCTTGAAGACGTAAACCTTGCCGTCCTCCTCCGTTTCCCAGCTTTCGGCCAGCGCAGGCAGGATCGCACCATCCGGGCCGAAACGCGTCAGGCCTTGGAAAACATTGGCATAAACGATCTCGTCAATGGCGGCGGCGGCGTTGCCGGTCGGGTCGAGGCTGGGTGGTTCGAGGACCATGCCGAGGGTGATCGTGTCTTCGGCGGCAAGCGCAGGCGAGGCGAGCAGCGCCAGGGCTGCGGTCGTGGTTTTCCAGTAGCGGTTCATATTTCCCCCCGGACGGTAAAGTTGACCGGGCCGATAATGGTCGGAAATCCCCGGCGATCAAGGTTATTCCTCAAGTTTGACGCGACTTACCTTGGCGGGTGCCGGGGGCGGGGCGTCCGTGCGGGGGCATAACTAGCGGCTGTTTCTTTCGGTCAGCTGCTGGGCAGGGCCCGCCAGAAGCAACCACAGGCTGCTTATGACCAGCCCCCAATTCGCCCAGCTTGCCGGATGGAAATTGACCGCTATGGCCCAGACGCTGAAAAACACCCAAGCTGCCGCCATCGGCAGGGAGATCGCCCGCCAGCGTTCGGTCCTGACCGGGTGGATGAATTTGACATTGGTGAACATGGCGACGGTCAGCACCGAGACAATCGCCAGAATGACCCAGAAATTCGGCTTCAGCGCAAAGAGGACCAGCACGACCATATTCCAGCAGGCGGGAAATCCGGCGAATGAGTTGTCGAGCGTCTTCATCCGCGTGTCGGAGAAATACAGGATCGAGCCATAGGTGATGACGATGATCGCAAACCATCCCGTCCAGCCGGGCAGCAGGTCGGATTTGAACAGGGCGAATGCCGGAATGAAAACATAGGTCAGGAAATCTATGATCAGGTCCATAAGAACGCCGTCATAGTTCGGCCAGTTTTCCTTCACCCGATAGCGCCTTGCAAGGGGGCCGTCGATGCCGTCGACGACAAGCGCGACGATCAGCCAGAAAAACATCAGCGACCAGCGATCCTCGACGGCGGCGAGCATGGCGAGCATTGAAAATACGGCACCGCTGGCGGTCAGCAGGTGGACGAAAAGGGCCTTGAAGCGAATTTCCATGCCGGGGTTTTCGCATCAGCGCCCGGCCTGTGCAAGCACGCACAGACCGTACACAGGGCGTACACAGCCTGTACACCGGATGTACACAGGCAGGCTGTGGATAACTCTGCGGGTCGCTGCCGCAGGGGCAGGGTCACTTCCGGGGATGGGCCTTGCGGTAGACTTCCATCAGATGCGCGTCGTCGACCCCGGTATAGACCTGCGTGGTCGCAAGGCTGGCATGGCCGAGCAGTTCCTGAATGCTGCGCAGATCGCCGCCCGCCGACAGCAGATGTGTGGCGAAGCTGTGGCGCATGGCGTGGGGGGTGGCGCTTGGCGGCAGGCCGAGCGCCTGTCGCATCTGGACCATCGCCTTTTCAAACACCCCGGCACGCAGCGGGCCGCCGCGCTTGCCGCGAAACAGCGGGGCGTCGGGTTCGGATGGCCACGGGCAGAGGCGCAGATATTCGGCGATGGCTTCCCGCGTGACGGGCAGGACCGGGACCATACGCTCGCGCCCGCCCTTGCCGGTGATCCTCAGCGCCTCGCCAAGCGGCCAGTCACGCCCCTGAAGCGACAGCGCCTCCGATATGCGCAGGCCACAGCCGTAAAGCAGGGTCAGCACGGCGGCATCGCGGGCGGCGATCCAGGGTTCGGGGTGATGGGTGCCGGCGTAGTCCAGCAGGTCCCGCGCCTGATCCCGCGCAAGCGGGCGGGGCAGGGAGCGCTGATATTTCGGGCTGCGGGCCGAGAGCGCGGCGGAGAGGTCATATCCCTCCCGATCCGAGATCCAGCGCAGGAAGCTGCGCACGGCGGACAGCCTGCGGGCCAGCGACCGGGCCGACAGGCCGCGCGCCCGCTCGGCTGCGGCGAATGCGCGCATATCCGGTTGTTTCAGCGCGGCCAGCGATTTCGGCGTCGCAGGCTGGCCGTTATAGCCGCCGAGGAAGGACAGAAAGGCAATCGTGTCGTCGCGATAGGCGGTGATTGTGTGGGGCGAGCGGTCGCGGGTGCCCGCCTCCACCTCCAGCCAGAGCGCCAGCGCATCCGCCATCGCGGGGGCAAGCGCGAGCGGCTGGCTCATTCCTCCAGCCAGCGAAGCAGGACCAGCCGGAAGCTTTGCCCGAAGAAGCGCAGCAGATCGGTGCCATGCGCGGCGGAAAACCGCCCCGGCTCGGCAGAGCCCATCAGCAGCAGTGCGGGCATCCGGGTCGGGCCGAGATCGATCGGGATCAGGGCTTCGGAGGCCACCTCTGCCCCGTGCAGGCCGGAACAGATCTGGGTGGCGCGGCGCAGGATCACCTCGCCCGATTGCTGGCCGCGGCGGCCTGCGGCGATGGCGCGGCTGACCGTGCCTTCCGGCACCATCGTCAACGGCCCGCCAAGCTCCGGCGCGCCTTCCTTGGTCGCGGTTTCCATGACCAGCACCAGCGTGTCGACGCGCAGTATATCGGCCAGATCGGCCTGCATATTGTCGAGGAAATCGTCAAAGCTGACCGGCTGAAGCAGTGACAGCACGGCGCGATGAATGGTGTTCATCCCCGACTGGTTTTCATAGGCAGCGGCGATGACGTTTTCATGCGCCGCTTCCAGACGGTCCAGCCGCGCCTCAAGCGCCGTCATGGCGCGGCCGCGAATGTCGATGACATTCGCGCCGACGCCGTCCTCATGCGCGCCGACAATGGCGCGCATCAGATCGCGGTCCATCAGGATCGCACTGGGATCGTCCAGCAGGGCCTGACGCTGTTCCGGGCTGAGGCCGGTTTCCGTCATTGCCCGATCTTCTGGCCGGTTTTCGCCCAATCGGCATTGAACTGCGCCAGACCCTTATCGGTCAGCGGATGGTTTGCCATCGACTTGATGACCGCGGGCGGGGCGGTGATGACATCGGCACCGATCCGGCCTGCCTCGACAATATGGTTCACGGAGCGGATGGAGGCGCCGAGGATCTGCGTCTCATACCCGTAATTGTCGTAGATTTCGCGGATATCGGCGATCAGCTCCATCCCGTCCAGATGGATGTCGTCCAGACGACCGATGAACGGGCTGATGAAGGTCGCACCGGCTTTCGCGGCCAGGATCGCCTGCGCCGGAGAGAAGCAGAGCGTCACGTTGACCATATGGCCGTCATCGGCGAAGGCGCGGCAGGCCCGCAGCCCGTCCCAGGTCAGCGGAACCTTGATGGCGATGTTCGGTGCGATCTCGGCAAGGATCTTGCCTTCGCGGATCATGTCGTCGGCTTTTTCGGCCACGACTTCGGCAGAGACGGGGCCATCGACCATCTCGCAGATCTCGCGGGTGACCTCGGTAATGTCGCGGCCGGATTTGAGGATCAGCGACGGGTTGGTGGTCACGCCATCGACCATGCCCAGATCGTTCAGTTCGCGGATCGCATCGACATCGGCGGTATCAACAAAGAATTTCATGGTGCTCTCCAGATTTGCGTTGGCCGAGTGATAGCGCAATCTGTCCCGCACAGGAAGGTGTCGGCGCTTGTTTTTCGCGCCCGGACGGGCCAAGTCTGCGGGACTTCGCGAGAGGGCAGGATTTGGGGTTTTACGAACAGGGCCAGCGCATCGGGGTCATGACGACGGAGCCGGTCGGTCTGCTTGACTATCTGGCACCCGATGGCGGGGTGACCGAGGGGCAGGTGGTGATCTGTCCGCTGGGTCCGCGCCGGGTCATGGGTGTGGTCTGGGGGCCGGGCGAAGGGTCGTTCGATCTGGCCAGGCTGCGCCCGGTCGTGCGCGCGGTCGATGCGGCGCCGCTGTCGGCTGAGTTGCGGGAGTTTCTGACGCGGGCGGCGGAGTATACGCTGACGCCGATGCCCGCGATGCTGCGCATGGCGATGCGCGCCCCGGATCTGGGCAAGCCGCCCGCCGAGCGCAAGATCATCCATCGTGCCGGGCCGGAGCCGTCGCGGATGACGGAGGCGCGGTCGGCTGTCCTGCGGGTGCTGGACGATCACGGCGGGGCGGGGTTTGCACCGGGGGAGCTGGCGCAGCTGGCCGGGGTCGGTGCGGGCGTGGTCAAGGGGCTGGTGGCGGCGGGAACGCTGGTCGAGGTGACGGCACCACGCGATACGCCCTATCCACGGCTTGACCCCGATCTGCCGGGCAAGCTGCTCGCCCCCGATCAGGCGGCAGCGGCAGCGGCGCTCAGCGTCGCGGTCGGCACTGGCAGCTATGGGACGACGCTGCTGCGGGGGGTGACCGGTTCCGGCAAGACCGAGGTTTATCTGGAGGCGGTCGCGGCCTGTCTGCGTGCCGGGCGGCAGGCGCTCGTGCTGCTGCCGGAGATTGCGCTGTCGGCGGAGTTCCTCGACCGGGTGGAGGCGCGGTTCGGTGCGCGCCCCGGCGAATGGCATTCCGGGATCAGCCGGACGGAGCGGCGGCGGCTGTGGCATATGGCCGGGCAGGGTGAGGTTTCGCTGGTGGTCGGCGCGCGCTCGGCCCTGTTCCTGCCGTTTCGCGATCTGGGGCTGATCGTGGTCGATGAGGAGCATGATTCATCGTATAAACAGGAAGATACGGTTTATTATTCAGCCCGCGATATGGCGGTGCTTCGCGGGGCCGTGGCCTCGGCGCAGGTGGTGCTGGCCTCGGCCACGCCCAGCCTCGAAAGCTGGGTGAATGCGGCGTCGGGGAAATACCACCGGCTGGATCTGCGCGCGCGTTATGGCGAGGCGGAGTTGCCGGAGATGGCGACTGTCGATCTGCGGGCGGAGGATATGCCGGGCGGTCAGTGGATCTCTCCGACGCTGGCAAGCGCGGTCGAGGCACGGCGGGCGCGCGGCGAACAGTCGCTGCTGTTCCTGAACCGCCGGGGCTACGCGCCGGTGACGGTGTGCCGCGCCTGTGGCGAGCAGATCGGCTGTCAGCAATGCGATGCGCGGATGGTGGAGCATCGGTTTCAGAACCGGCTGGTCTGTCACCAATGCGGGGAATCGCGGCCTATTCCGGTTGAATGCCCGTCCTGCGGGGCGGAGGGCAAGCTCGCCCCTGTCGGGCCCGGGGTCGAACGGCTGGCGGAGGAGGTTGCGGCGCGGTTTCCCGATGCCAAGGCGACGGTGCTGTCATCGGATCTGTTCGGCTCAGCCCGCGCGCTGAAGGAGACGATTGCCGAAATTGCCGGGGGTGACACCGACATCATCATCGGCACGCAATTGGTGGCGAAGGGGCATAATTTCCCGCGTCTGACTCTGGTCGGGGTGATCGATGCCGATCTGGGGTTGCAGGGCGCGGATCTGCGCGCTGCCGAGCGGTCGTTTCAGCTGATGCGGCAGGTGGCGGGACGTGCGGGGCGCGTGGCGGGGGCGCGGCCGGGTCTGGCGCTGCTTCAGACCCATCAGCCGGATCATCCGGTGATCCGGGCAATTCTGGCCGGGGATGACGAAGGTTTCTGGGATGCCGAGGCGGCGATGCGCCAGCAGGCTGGCATGCCGCCTTTCGGGCGGCTGGCCGGGATCATCCTGTCGCATCCGGAGGCGGGTGTGGTGACGGAATTCGCGCGGCATCTGGCGGGCCGCGCCGCGCCGATCCGGGAGGCGGGCGCGGAGCTGTGGGGGCCTGCGCCCGCGCCGATCGCGCGCATCCGGGGACGGCACCGGGTGCGGATGCTGATCCGCGCGCCACGTCAGGCGGCGCTACAACGGGCGATCTCCGACTGGCTGGGGCCGGTGAAGCTGCCGGTGAATATGCGGCTGTCGGTGGATATTGATCCGCAGAGTTTTCTTTGAGAGGCGTTATCCCGGCCCGGAATCAAGGGGCGTAGCCCCGCCGGGCAGCGTCCGGCCGCCCCCTCGGGCGGACGCTTTTGTGCCGATCCGTGCTGGACGGTTGTTCAGCGGGGATGCGGGATAAAGCGCAACGCTCGAAGGCCGCAACGTCCACCCGACGGCCAGACGCTGCCCTGTGTTAGGCTTTTGGGGCGATGTGGCGGCGTGCAGGCTTCGCATGTTGGCCGCTGCGACACGCCCGGAATCAAGGCGCGCAGCGCCGCCGGGCAGCGCCCGACCGCCCCAGGGGCGGGCGCTTCTTTGCCGGTCCGTGCCGTGCGGTTGTTCAGCGGGGCTGAGGGATAAAGCGCTTTGCGTGGACTGCTGGATACGCCCGCCCGCGGTCGGGCGCTACCCTGTGTTGATCTGTTTGAGGGAAACCGGAGGGATTGGCTTTTCGCGCTCACAGCGAAGCACTTGGCCCATTGTTAAGCGGTGTTAGCGCCTCTCAGCAAAAAACTCGCGCAATATCGCGCTGCTTTCCGCAGCGGCAATGCCGTCATGGATCTCTGGCCGGTGATGGCATTGGGGGTGGTCGAACACCTTCGCCCCATGCCGTACCCCGCCCATGCGGGGATCATCTGCGCCGAAATACAGCACCTCGATCCGCGCGGCTGAGATGGCGGCGGCGCACATCGGGCAGGGCTCCAGCGTGACCCAGAGGCGATGGCCCGGCAGGCGCTCGCTGCCCAGCAGGGCGCAGGCGTCGCGGATGGCGAGGATCTCGGCATGGGCGGTCGGGTCGTGCAACTCACGCGTGCGGTTGCCGGCGCGGGCGACGATGCGGCCCTCGGGGTTTGTGATCACAGCGCCCACGGGCACCTCGCCCCGCTTGGCGGCGGCGCGGGCTTCTTCCAGTGCGAGCGGCATATGTGAGGTGAAGGCGGTCATATCCTCTTGTCGCGCGGCACGGCATTTCTGGCAAGCGGTGCGGAAGTTCTTTCCTTTGCCGCCGGTTGCGATTAGACAGCGTTTTTTGCCGCAGAGATGCGCCACAGGAGAATCGCCATGACCGACACCCCGAATCCCGAAAAACCCGCAGAAGCTGACCGCATCGCCAAGGTGATTGCGCGTGCAGGCGTGGCCTCGCGCCGTGAGGCGGAGCGCATGATCGTCGAGGGTCGCGTGACCGTGAACGGGCAGAAAATCGACAGCCCGGCGCTTGACGTGCTGCCGTCGGACAGGATTACCGTTGATGGCAAGAAGCTGGAGGACCCGCAGGAGACGCGGCTCTGGCTCTATTACAAGCCGGTCGGGCTGGTCACATCCGAGAGTGACGAGAAGGGGCGGCAGACGGTTTTCGATGCGCTGCCGCGCGATTTGCCACGGGTGATGAGCGTCGGGCGGCTCGACCTGACCTCCGAGGGGCTGCTGCTGCTGACCAATGATGGTGAGTTGAAGCGGCGGCTGGAATTGCCGGAAACCGGCTGGCTGCGCCGCTACCGGGTGCGGGTGAACGGTCAGCCGAACGATCTGACCTTCGATCCGCTGCGCCGTGGTGTGACCATCGAGGGCGAGGAATTCGCCCCGATGGAAATCAAGCTGGACAGCCAGCAGGGCGCGAATGCGTGGCTGACGGTCGGCATCCGCGAAGGCCGCAACCGGGAGATCCGGCGGGCGATGGCCCATGTCGGGTTGCAGGTGAACCGGCTGATCCGCATCGGTTACGGTCCGTTCAAGCTGACCGGGATGGAGGAGAACGAGGTTCGTGAGGTCAAACGCCGGGTGCTGAAGGATCAGCTGGGTGGTTTGCTGACCGGCGAGATGGAGGAAAAGGAACGGCCATTCCGCGCGCGCGGTGCTGATGATGACGAGCGCGGCAGGCGTGGCGATGACCGGCGTGGTGATGACCGGCGGGGCGGTCGTCGTGACGATGAACGCCGCGAGGGCGGGCCGCGCAAATTCGGCGGACGCCGTGGCGACGATACGGGCCGGGATGGCGGCCCGCGTGAGGCGCGCGGCGACCGGAAACCGTTCCGGCGTGATGATGAAGGCGGGCGGAAGCCTTTCGCGCGCCGTGGCGATGGCGAGGGCCGTGGTTTTGGCCGTCGCGATGACGGCGAGCGCAAGCCCTACGGTCGCCGTGACGAGGCGGGCGGCGATGCGCGCGGCGAGCGGAAGCCGTTCCGGCGGGATGATGACGGCGGGCGGAAACCTTTCGCGCGCCGCGGCGATGGCGAGGGTCGCGGTTTTGGCCGTCGCGATGACGGTGAGCGCAGGCCTTACGGTCGCCGGGACGAGGCGGGTGGCGATGCGCGCGGCGAGCGCAAACCCTATGGCCGTCGCGCCGAGGATGGCGAGCGTGGCGAGGGGCGGCGTTTCGAGGGCGGAAAGCCCGAGGGCCGCAAACCGCGCATGAAACGCAAACCCGATGCGCAACCGGCGCGGGACGGGGCTGATCGGGGCGATAGGCCGTTCCGCTCGCGCAGTGATAAACCGTTTGAAAAGCGCGGCGAGCGTCCTCGGGGTGATGGACCGCGCAGCAATGGACCGCGTGGTGATGGGCCTCGCGGCGACAAGCCCTTCGGCAAGCGCGGCGACCGCCCGCGTGGTGACGGGCCCCGTGGGGACGGTCCGCGCAGTGACAGACCCCGCGGCGAGGGTGCGGGCAATGGGCCGCGCAGTTTCCGGGATCGTGATGGGTTCAAGTCCAGCGGTCCGGGACCGAAGCGCGGCGGCAAGCCCGGCGACCGGCCGCGTTCCGGTAAGCCCGGAGGGACCGGCAAGCCCGGCGGCGGATTCGCGCGCCCGGGCGGCGGGCGACCGGGCGGGACTGGCCCGAAAGGGCCCCGCAGGCCGAAAGACTGATCTCAGCCCGCAGGAATGGCGGGTGGCTTACTTGGTCAGGATCAGCTTACCGGCACGGGTGATGCGCAGGTTATAAACCTGATCGTTCAATGCGATCAGGGCCTGATTGCCGCCCTTTGTCAGCTCAATAGCTTCGTGGACGGGCAGATTATTCACCGGGGTGATACCGGCGCGGTCGAACTCGGCTGGGCGGGTCGCAGTCATCGCGTTTCCTTTCTAAGTACCTGTCGACGCTAAACTGCGTGACCCTGCGTCCGATGTCAAAGTATTTTTGTTGGAAATTAATTTTCCGCGCTGATACAGGCGGAAATCGCCCGTCCGATTTCTGTCAGGACATTGTTATAAAGGTCTTTTCCTGCCGGGAGGCCGAGGCCCGAGGGCGATAGCGGCGCACCGACGGCAAGCCCGGTCCCCTCAATCGCCGATTCGATCATGCGCGGTGGCTGGTTGACCTCCGGGAATGCGCAGAGGGCGTCCGAGGCTGCGATCTCGGCCTGAACGTCGCGCAGCCGCGCGGCGGACGGGGATGTGGCGTCGCCCAGCGAGACGGCGATGGCGTCGGGCAGATCAAAGCTCTCGGTGAAATAGCCATAGGCGTCATGAAGCACGACAATCGGCTTGTCGCGGGCCGGGGTCAGTGTGTCGCGAATGGCGGTGATGTCCGTCTCCAGTGCGGAAATGGCGCTGGCGGCGTTGGCGCTGTAGGTTTCGGCATTCTGCGGATCGGCGGTTGCGAGCCTGTCCGCTATGGCGTTGAGCCAGTAGGCGCCGTTTTCCGGGTCCAGCCACGCATGGGGATCGGTGCCGTCATGGCTGTGATCGTGGTGGTCTTCTGCATGATCGTGATCGTGATCATCTGCGTCATCGTCCTCGAATGAGCGCAGATGCGTGCCGGGAAGGTGCAGCAGCGACAGGCTGCTTGCCGGGTCACGCTGTTCCGCCGCACGGGTCAGCCACGGTGTCAGCTCCGGGCCGACCCAGATCAGCAGATCCGCATCGTCAAGCGCCCGGGCCTGTGAGGGCCGAAGCTGGAAATCATGGGGATCGCTGCCTTCGTCGAGCAGCAATTCAACCGTGCCCAGATCGCCCAGCACCTGCTGGATGAGCGATGCGGTGACGGGCATGTCGGCGAGGATCTGCGGCGGCTCTGCTGCGACGGGTGATGCCGTCAGGCTGAGGGTGAAGAAACCGGCGAGAACGGGGCGGGTGAGGTGCATGTGAGGTCTTCCTTGTGAAACTCGCGGGAAACTGTATGTAATAACATAACAGGTCAAGAGGAATGTTATATCATAACATGGAAAAAGCATTCGAACGCCACGATCACAGCGAATGCGCCGGTCAGGCGCTGGCCCGCGCCGATGAATTGGCGGCGGCGCAAGGGCTGCGTCTGACGCCGGTGCGCCGTCGGGTTCTGGAGATATTGCTCGAGGGCCATCGGGCGCTTGGCGCATATGAGGTGCTGGAGCGGCTTGCGGCGGAGGGGTTGGGCAAGCAGCCGCCGGTCGCCTATCGCGCGCTTGAGTTCCTTGTGGAACACGGGCTGGCGCATCGGGTGCAGCGGCTGAACGCCTTTACCGCCTGTCAGGCGCATCATGACGCGGGTGCGCCCCCGGCCTTTCTGATCTGCCGCGAATGCCAGAGTGTGGCGGAGCTGGATGCAGCGGCGCTGCGCGAGAGCATGGCGCAGCAGGCCGCGCCCTCAGGGTTCCGGCTGGAGCGTGCAACTTTCGAGGCGCTCGGGCTGTGCAGCGCCTGTGCGGAGGCGGGATGATGGCGGCTTTGATTACGGCGCGCGGGCTGACCGTCCGTCATCCGGGCGCGGATGTGCCGATCCTTCAGAATGTGGATTTTCAGATTTCCCCCGGTGAGATCGTCACCGTGGTCGGCCCGAACGGGTCCGGCAAATCGACGCTGGTGCGCGCCGTTCTGGGCCATGTCGCGACCGAGGCGGGGGAGGTGATGCGCAAGCCGGGGCTGCGTATCGGCTATGTCCCGCAGCGGGTTCATGTCGATGATCGCATCCCGATGCGGGTGCGGCGCTTCATGTCATTGCCGCGCCGGGTCAGCGATGCGGAGGCCTCGGCGGCGCTGGCGCGGACCGGGGTGGACGGGTTGCAGAACCGCCAGATCACCCGGCTGTCGGGCGGGCAGTTCCAGCGCGTCCTGCTGTCGCGGGCGCTGCTGCATACGCCCGAATTGCTGGTTCTGGACGAGCCGACGCAGGGGCTGGATCAGCCGGGGATCGTCGCCTTCTATCAGTTGATCGAAGACATCCGGCGCGAGACCGGGGCGGCGGTTCTGATGGTCAGCCACGATTTGCTAGTGGTGATGCGGGCCTCGGACCATGTCATCTGCCTGAACGGGCATGTCTGCTGCCACGGCACCCCGCAGGCGGTCAGCGAGGCACCAGAATATCAGGCGTTATTCGGCGCGGATTCGGCGCAGACGCTGGCGCTTTACCGTCATCACCACGACCACGATCACGGTCATATCCACGGCGAGGCGCATGACCATGCTGGATGATTTCATGATCCGCGCCCTGCTGGCCGGGCTGGGCGTCGTGCTGGCAGCGGGACCGCTGGGCTGTTTCGTGGTCTGGCGGCGGATGGCCTATTTCGGGGATGCGACGGCCCATGCCGCGATCCTCGGTGTCGCGCTGAGCATTGCGGTATCGGCCCCGGTCTATGTCGGGACGCTGGCCGTCGCCTTGGCCATGGGTTGGTTTGTCGCCCATCTGGCCGGGCGGGGCGAGGCGGTTGATACGGCGCTTGGGGTGCTGGCGCATGGGGCGCTGGCTTTCGGGCTGGTGGCTGCGAGCTTCGTGCCGGGGCTGCGCAGCGATCTGAATATCTGGCTGTTCGGTGATATTCTGATGGTGCAGCGCGGCGATCTGGTCTGGGTCTGGACCGGCGCGCTGCTGGTTTTGGCGCTGCTGATCTGGCGCTGGCAGGGGATGGTGACGGCCACGGTGAATGAGGAACTGGCGATGGCCTCGGGCATCTCTCCGGCGCGGGAAAGGCTGATCCTGACGCTTGCGATGGCGGTGACCGTGGCAATCGCGATTCGAGTGGTTGGGGCGCTTCTGGTGTCGGCGCTGATGGTGATTCCGGCGGCCAGCGCGCGGCCGATTGCACGCAATCCGGAACACATGGCTGTGATTGCGACGCTGATCGGCGCGGTTTCCGTAGCGTCAGGACTGGTTGCGAGCCTGTTGGCCGATACCCCGGCAGGCCCGTCGATCATCGCGTCCTCCGCAGTTATTTTCCTGTGTATGCTGGGCCTGCGGCGGGTTTCTGCCTAGCCTTGATATAGGGCAATGGCGGGACGGGGCCGGTAATCGCGGGGCAATGCGCATTATGTTGTGAAATATGCAACAGTTCACACAAAGCCGCGCTTCATTAGGATTAATCCTGCTTTCAAACCACTGCGTATTGTGAGACTGTCGCTGCGATGCTGCTTTGAACGGCAGCTTTCACAAGACCAAACGGAGCATGATCATGACCAAATTTGCTACCTTCGCTGCGGCCCTGGGCCTCACCGCTTCTTCGGCTCTGGCCGGCGGCTATGTTGAACCCGTTGTTGAAGTCGAGCCGGTTGTCGTTGACGCCGCTGAGCCGGCTTCCTCGAACGCTGGCCTGGTTGTCCCGGCCCTGCTGCTGCTCGGCGTTATCGCCGCTGTCGCTTCGGACGACGACGACGACTCGTAATCGCTGTCCGAAAGGACTTGATTGCGAAGGGCTGGCCATTGGTCAGCCCTTTTCCTTTTGGCGGTCCTTCTTTCTTGGCAAGGATGTGCTGCCGGCCCGATCCGTTTTCGCGATACGGTCATGATAAAATACAAAGGGCGCCGGTCTTACGACGGGCGCCCTTGTCATTCCTGTGATTGCGACCCTGTCAGGGACGGATGGTCTGGATCGTGGCATACCCCAGATCCGGGCTGATCCACTGGCGCGACACCGGGATCTGACCCGACGGTGACACCAGATAGCTGTTCTGCACCGACACGCCGCCCGCCTCACAGCTTTCAACCATCTGCGTGGCCGACCAGTTGCGCCCGGCGAAAGCGAAGCTTTTGGTTTCGCCCGAAGCGACCGTACAGCTCATCGGCAGCGGGCGCTCGACCGAGTCCCCGCCGATATAGCGATTGGTGCGGCTGGCGTTGCCCGAACGGCGGGAGCGGATCAGGGCGGCGGAATTCCCCGCCTCGGCGACGGAGAGGTCATTGCCCAGCCCCTTGGTGCCGATCAGCATACCGTTGCGCATGATCAACGCCTGCTCGTTCGGCGTCATATAGGTGCGCATCCCGTTGTTTTCGCCCACCATCGCCATCACCTGTGTGGCGCCGGTGCTTTCCAGATTGACCAGGATCAGCGGCGCCGGGTTCGCGGCGAGCGCGCGGGCGGCCATCTCCTCGGCCGTGCGGGGGGCGGCGGCTGCCTGTTGGCCGCCATCGCCGCCACCTGTCACCCGCGACAGGGCCGGGGCCGCTGTCTGGCGGAGTTGTCCGAGGACGGTGTTATCCGCCTCCTGATCCGGCGAGCCGCAGGCGGTCAGTGCCAATGCAGCGGCAGCAAGCGCCAGCCCGGTCTTGATTACGCGAGTCATCGCCAGAATTTCCCCCATCCGTCGTAAAGTTCTCCAGTGTGGCTGTCGCGGACCGCGTTATACAGCCGTCCGTCCACGCGCAGCCGCGCCCCGCCGTCGCGTGAAAGCGAGCGGATATCGGCCTTGACCGTTTTCGTCGATGGCGTGCCGGTGGCCCAGTTCAACGGGATCGAGATCAGGACGCCCTTGTCGAAGGAGCCCTCGCCGAATTCTTCCTCGCTGAGATCGGTCTTGGTGGCATAGGCACCGATGCGCCAGCCATTCTCGAACTCGCGATGCAGCGTGACCGTCGCGCCGACATCTCCGGCGAGATATTTGCCCGCGTCGAGCTGTCCCCAAACGCCGCCGCCGAAGTCGTAATAGGCGGAGACATGGCCCGTGGTGACCTCATAGTCGCGGAACTTGAAGAGCTGGTCGAAATCGCGCTTGCGGACGCGGTTGACCTCGACGCCGAGTGCGAGCCGGCTATCGACCGGCTTCCACAGCGCCTCTGCCGAGATGCCGCCATAGGCGCGTTCGATCAGGCCGACCGTGACCCGGCTATAGGTGGTCGGCGTCGGCTTGGCGTACCAGGCCAGCGTCAGTTCCGGGATAAACGGGTCGCTGTTGCCGGAATACATGCGCCCGTCAGAGCGGACGCGCGGCACGCCCGCTTCGTTGGTGTCGCTGCCATCGGCGAGATATTCCGCCGGGGTAAGCTCATCCGGTGCCTCCTGATCGGCGGAACCGACGAGGCGTTGGCGCAGCGATCCCGACAGGACCAGACCCGGACGGATTTCATAACGCGCCTTGGCTTCGGCACCGAGTTCGTAGCGCCAGGACTCGTCGGGATCCCAAAGCCCAAGGCTGGCGAAGGGCCGCAGGCTCCAGGAGAATTTCGGATACAGCCCCTCGGTCATGACCAGATCGCCGGGGCGGGGATCGGCGTTCAGGATTTGTGCTTCCTGCGCGATCCGGGCAGCGGCGGTGTTTTCCAGACGCTCGATGTCGGAGCGCTGCAACACGACCGACGATGCCGGCATGCCGGATTCGATCGATGTTATGACGAAGGTTTCGACCGAAGGGGGCAGGGCACGGGTCATCAGCCGAGCGGTGCGGCCAATCGCCTCGGGCTGGAGATTGTAACGGCCATTGCGGATCCGAACCTCGGCCCGGTTGGCGGACAGCGCAAGGGATTCCAGCGTCTGCCCCTCATTGGCGAGCGCCTTGCTGAGTGCGTTCTGGATCACCGGCCGCGCGGTCGCATCGGCGGTCCATGCGCCCGACCAGCCGTCAGGATCGGCCGACGGCGCGGGCCGCGGGCGGACGGGTGCCGGTGCCGGTTCAAGCCCGGAGGGGAATTGCGATTCCCGTGCGTTCAGCGCCACCGAGCCGCGAATGCCGAAGACCTCTCCGCCGACGGTATAGGCCCCGACCTGATAGACATCGCCGATCTTGTAATTGACGCCGAGATTCCATTTCGCGTCCGGTGCATCCGCGCCGCCGCCCTCGACCTCCGGCTGATAGTCGTCATGCGAATATTCGGCCAGGAGCGAAAGGTTATCCGTCGCCTGCCACTCGACCGAGGCGAAGGGTTTGGCGTCGCCGGTAAACCAGTCATCGACGTTCGGCTTGCCGCCCTCGTCGGTGTAGTCGGTGCGCCGCCATGCACCTGCCAGCCGGCCCCAGCCGACGCCGCCCGTCACACGCAGTCGCGGCGACAGGGATTTGGTGGCGACGATATATTCGCTGGAATAAACCCCGGTTCCCATGAAGTCGCGCAGGCCCACGGCCAGGGCGGGTTGCCAGCCCTGAGCTTCGTTCAGAAGCTGGTATTGCAGATCGAAGCTGCGGTCCTTCAGCGCGTCGCGCTTGGTGTCGATCCCCTCGATCTTGGAATAGCGCAGGGTCGTGGTCAGGCGGGGGACCGGCTGAAAGCTCATGGTCAGGCGGCGACCGTAATCGCTGTAGCTGATCGTGCCGACGAGTTCGGCCTCGGGCAGGGGGGCTGCGATCGGTGTGTCGATTGCGCCGGGCATGCCGTAGCTGTTGAGTGTCTGGCCCTGCGACTGCGACGCCCCACCCAGTGCCGTGACCGAAGCGGTCAGCAGCGCTGTGGAGGTCATAAGCAGCGGGCGGAGATGGCTGCGCATGGATGTTTCCTCTGCGATAGGTTTTGACGACTGTAATGCACTACGACTGAGAAAAGGGCAGATTGATTTTTGTCTGCGGAAACTGCTGGTCGCCGTTGAGAATGCTCCGGTTCGGGACATGGGCGGGGCATCTGCCCGCCCATATTGTCATCATCCCCGCGACGGTGGCCGCTGTTCGGATGATACGGTGTCGCTGGCGCTTGCCGCCGGTTCCGCCGGTCCGGCGCAACCATTCACACGGGTGGAGCCGGCGCGCAGGCTTGCCGTCATCGGGAAACGCTCGCCCGACATGGTGTCGGCGCAATCGCTGGAATTGATCTTCACGCTGAAGGGCTGACCGTTCAGCACGCCGATATATTCGACGCCATAGCGGTAGACGATCCGATTGACCGGGATATTCCGCCCGGACTGGTTTTCCGGCGTCTTGTACTGGGCAACGCCATTGGCGATGTCGACGCGCCAGAAAGGCTCGTTCCCGCGGGCGGTAAAGGCCATCGTGTTCAACGTCTCCGACTCCGCCGTCGCGACGCGGGTGCGTGTGCCCTCGGCCTCGATCGGGACATCCGTGGGCGCAACGGCGGGCGCCACCAGCGGGGCATCGGCGGCAGGGGCGGCTTCAGCAGCTGCCGCCGCGTCGCCGGTCGCCGGCGTTGCGTCGAGCGGCCGGTCCCAGGGCAGGCGAATATCCTGCATGGCCTGTTCGTCGCAGGCGGCGAGCGCGAGCGGCAGAAGCGCTATGGCAAGGCGGAACTTCATGATTCTGTCCTTCGGTTTATCTCGTTGGCGGTGCATCGCATTGTTCTCTACCGCAATAGCGTTAAACCGGCGGTTCCGGCAAGCGGGTCGGGTTCCGCCATAGCACGTCCGGCAATTCGCCGCTGCACAAGATGGGTGCAATTTGCCTGAATTGCACATATATTCATCACTTATATGCGTTTGCTCAGGCATGATTGCTGTTATTTGCACGATAAACTTGCAACCGCGCCCATCAGGCTGCGTTAGGTAAACTATAGGTCAAGGGGTTCTATGAACGGTTTTCACGCGATCAGCCTGGGGGAGGTGACACTCGGCGCGCCGGTTTTTCTGGCACCGATGGCCGGGATCACGGATCTGCCGTTCCGCCGGGTGGTGTCCCGTTTCGGGGCCGGTCTGGTGGTGAGCGAGATGGTCGCCTCGACCGAGATGGTGACCAGCCGGCCTTCGCCGCGCGCCTCCGTGCGGGCAAAGGCGCTGACGGAGGGTGAAACGGCGGTCTCGGTCCAGATCGCCGGGCGCGAGGCCGCCGCGATGGCCGAGACGGCGCGGATCGTCGCCGGAATGGGCGCGCGGATCATTGACATCAATATGGGCTGCCCCGCCAAGAAGGTGACCGGCGGGCTGTCCGGTGCGGCGCTGATGCGGGATCTGGATCATGCGCTTGGGCTGATAGACGCCGTGGTCGGCGCTGTCGATCTGCCGGTAACGCTGAAGATGCGGCTTGGCTGGGACGACGATTGCCGGAACGCGGCGGAGCTGGCGTCGCGGGCGCGCGATGCGGGTGTGCAGATGCTGACCGTTCACGGGCGGACGCGGGCGCAGTTCTACAAGGGGCGGGCTGACTGGGCGGCGATCCGGGAGGTGGCGAATTTGCCCGGTCGTCCGCCGCTGGTTGCGAATGGCGATATTGTTGATGCGAAATCTGCCCGCGCGGCGCTTGCGGCCTCCGGGGCGGAGGCGGTGATGATCGGGCGCGGCACGCAGGGTGCGCCGTGGAAACTGGCAGAGATTTCGCATCTGCTGCATGGCACGGCAGCGCCGGAGGTGCCGCGGGGTGCTGCACTCGCTGACCTGGTGGCGGCGCATTACGAGGATATGATCGGGTTCTACGGCACCGATCCGGGGCTGCGCGTCGCGCGCAAGCATCTGGGCTGGTATGCGGACGCCAATGGCGTGGCGGATGGCAAGCAGGCCCTGTTCCGCGCGCCGTCCCCGGCGGCAACATTGCGCCTGATCCGGGATGTCTTTGCGGATGCTCCGGGTGCGGGGACCTCTGTTTGCGCGGAAGTTGCCGCATGACGACGCCTGCGACATTTCTGCCCGGTCCCAGCTTCGATGCGCTTCCGTTGCCCGGGCTGATGCTGGACGGCGATGACCGGCTGGTCGGGATCAACGATGCCGCCGAGCTTTGGCTGAACCTGTCGCGGCGCGTCGCACTTGGTCATCGGCTGCGTGACGAGGTGATCGAGCAGCGGATGCGTGTCACCCCCGCCCTGTGCCCGCTGATCGAACGTGTGCGGGCGGAGCAGGGCCAGATGGGACGGCCCCGCGTCCGGTTCGAGCTTGGCGACCGGGCAGGCGGTCACAGCCCGCGTTTCGGGGATGTGCATCTTGGCCCCGCGCCGGATCAGGTTGAAAACGGCGTTACGGTGCTGATTGCGCCGACCGATGCCGCCGACGGGATGGAGCCGGGACATGCCGCCCGCAAGGCCGCGCGTCAGGCCATCGGCATGGCGGATATGCTGGCCCATGAAATCAAGAACCCGCTGGCCGGGATACGCGGCGCGGCGCAGCTTCTGTCGATGAGCGCGGCGGAGGAGGATCGCGAATTCACCGATCTGATCGTGGCGGAATCGCGGCGCATCGTCTCGCTTCTCGATCAGGTGGAGCGGTTCGGGGACACCACGGCCCCCGATCTCCGCCCGGTCAATCTCCATGATGTGCTGGAGCGCGCACGCCGCTCGGCAGAGCTGGGCTTTGCCCGCAATCTTGAGGTGGTGACGGAGTATGATCCGTCCCTGCCGCACGCGCTTGGCGATGACGATCAGCTTATGCAGGTGGCGCTGAACCTGCTCAAGAACGCGGCAGAAGCCCTTGGGCAGGGCGGTCATGGGCGGCTGATCCGCATCCGCAGCTTCTATGACGGGGCGCTGAGGCTGGCGCCGAGTGCCGAGTGTCCGCGTGGCCGCGCGCTGCCGCTTCAGGTGGAGATCGAGGATGACGGTCCCGGCATTCCCGACGCCATCGCCGCGCAGATCTTCGAACCCTTCGTATCGGGGCGGGAAAACGGCACCGGGCTGGGCCTCGCCCTCGTCTCCAAAATCATCACCGATCATGGCGGTTGGTTGCGCGTGGAGTCGCGACCGGGCCGGACGGTATTTCGCATCTCTCTGGCAAAGGCTTGACCGATGGACGGAACCATTCTTATCGCAGATGACGACCGGAGCATCCGGACCGTGCTGACCCAGGCGCTGAGCCGCGCCGGGTGCCGGGTTCATGCGACAGGAAGTCTTCAGCAACTGATGAAATGGGTCGAGGAGGGCCGGGGCGATCTGGTCGTCACCGATGTGATGATGCCGGATGGCAACGGGATCGACCTGATACCGGGCATTCGCCGTGTGCGCCCCGAATTGCCGGTCATCGTGATCTCGGCGCAGAACACCATCGTGACGGCCATCCGCGCGACGGAGGCGGAGGCGTTCGATTACCTGCCCAAACCGTTCGATCTGCCGGATCTTTTGGCGCGCGCGCGCGAGGCGCTGTCGCGCCGCCCCCGGAAATCGGAACTAACGGTGGAGCCGAAACCGACCCAGCCACGCAATCCCGAAACCGCCGACCCCGAATTCCCGCTGATCGGTCATGCGGCGTCCATGCAGGCGCTGTTCCGGCTGGTGGCCAAGCTGCTCAACGCCGATCTGCCGGTCATGGTGATCGGGCAGGCGGGTGTCGGCAAGACGACGATCGCGCGCGCCCTGCATGAGTTTTCCGAACGCAGCCATGCCAATCTTGTCGTCATCACGCCAGCCGACGGCGCGCCGGACAGCCTGTCCGCTGCCCTGGCCGAGGCTGAGGGCGGCACGCTTCTGGTCGAGAACCCGGCGGGGTTTTCACCGACCGCCCAGACCAGATTGCTGGCGTTGCTGGAGCAATCCGACGGGCGCGGCACCGGGCCAAGGCTGATCTCGACCGCCGGACCCGATCCGCAAGACGATGTGCAGGAGGACCGGCTGCGTCCCGATCTCTATTACCGCCTCGCCGGGGCGACGGTCCCGGTGCCACCTCTCTCGGCCCGACGCGATGACATTCCCGCACTGGCCCAGCACCTGATGACCCGCACGGCCGGTCAGGGGCTGGCGGCGCGGGAATTGCCGGAAGACACGCTGGCCGAACTGCGCAACATGGATTACCCGGGCAATGTCCGGCAGCTTGAAAACCTGATCCGGCGGCTCGCCCTGACAGGTTCCGGGCCGGTCACGCTGGCGGAGCTGAATGAGCTGCGCGCGCAGGACGCGCCGCCGGCTTTTCACAAAACCGTGTCCACCCAGCGTCATCCGGCGGCGCGGCAGGCAGCAGATGGTCAGGGCGGCAGCGCCTCGCAGCTTTCGGGATCGGTGGCGGAGCATCTGCAGCGCTATTTCGACCTGCACGGAGATTCCCTGCCGCCGCCGGGGCTTTACGACCGGATCCTCCGCGAAATCGAGGTGCCGCTGCTGGAAATCTCGCTCGATGCGACCGGGGGAAATCAGCTTCGCTGCGCCGAGTTGTTGGGGATCAACCGGAACACGCTGCGTAAGAAACTCAGCGAACTGAATATTCAGGTGACACGCCGCCGCCGAGTGATGTAAAACGGTCACAGGGGGCGTGTAATCCGTCGCTCCTTTGCAACAAGACGCCGGTCCGAAGCGGCGCAGAACCGAGCAGAGTGGGGCATGGCGGCATCCGGCCTGACAACATTGCGCGCATCGCGTCTGGCTGACCGTCTGGCGCGGGTCGCGGCCCAGCGGCGGCTGAGAACCGCTGCGACATTGGTGCTGGTCGTTGCTGCGCCGGTGCTGGCTTTGCTGACGATCATCGTGCTTGGCACGGTCGGGATCACCGGCGGTTCGCGCTGGCTCAGCTTCGTGCTGGTGCTCGATTTCGCTTATATGCTGGTGCTTCTCGGGCTGGTGCTGATGCGGCTGGCGCAGATGGCGGCGGCGCGGCGGCGCTCCCGCGCGGGATCGCGGCTGCATTCGCGGCTGGTCGGGATTTTTGCGCTGATCGCAATGGTGCCGACGGTGCTGGTGGCGCTGTTTGCCGGGCTGGTCATCAATATCGGGCTGGAGGGCTGGTTCTCCAACCGCGTGCGCGAGGTGGTGACGAACGCCCAATCCGCCGCGATTGCCTATCAGCAGGAGCACCGCGAGGACCTGAGCGAGGACGCGCTGAACATTGCCGCCGTCCTGCGCCGCGCGGCCACGGCTGACCCGCTGATCGACGATGGCGAATTGCGGGTCATCATGACCGCCCAGCAATCCGGCACGCAGCGCGGCCTGCGCGAGGCCTATGTGATCGATGCAGCGGGCAGCATTCATGCGCGCGGCGAGCGGTCCTATGATTTCTGGTATGTGCGTCCCTCGCCGGAGGAATTCGACCGTGCGCGGGCTGACGGGCTGGTGCTGATCGAGGATTGGGACCAGAACGCCTTCCGCGCCCTCGTCGCGCTGCCGCCTTTGGCGGACCGGTTCCTGTATGTCGCGCGTGACGTGGACGGGCGGCTGCTGAGCCTGCTTGATGACACGCGCGAGACCATCAGCGAATACCGCCAGCTTGAGCAGGATCGCGGGCGGCTGCTGTTCGAGTTCTCGCTGGTCTATCTGGGTTTCGCTTTGCTGCTGATCGCGGCGGCCATGTGGCTGGCGCTGTGGTTTGCCGAACGGCTGTCGCGGCCCATCGGGCGGCTGGCGGAGGCGTCGGAGCGTGTCGGTGAGGGCGATCTCGATCTGCAAATCCCCGAGGCGGATACCGGCGATGAAATCCAGACCCTCGGGCAAAGCTTCAACCGCATGACCCGCCAGCTCAAGGCGCAGCGCGATCAGCTTGTCGAAGGGCACCGGGCCAGCGAAGAACAGCGGCGGCTGTTCGATTCCGTTCTGTCCAGCATCACCGCCGGCGTTATCGGGCTGGATGAAAATGGCGAGGTCGATTTCATGAACCGCTCCGCCATGCGGATGGTCGGGGTCGATCCGGCGCGGGATCATGACCGTCCGCTGGGGGAGGTCGTGCCGGAATTCGCGCCGCTTCTGGAACGGCTGTCCGGCACGGTCAACGACTCGGTGCAGGACGAAATCCGGCTGGTCCGTGACGGGCATATGGAAAGCCTGCTGGTGCGGCTGGCGATGCGTCACGGTGCCGATGGCGGGCTGGAGGGCTATGTGGTCGCCTTCGACGATGTGACCGAACTGGTCAGCGCGCAGCGCATGGCGGCCTGGGGCGATGTCGCCCGCCGGGTTGCGCATGAGATCAAGAACCCGCTGACCCCGATCCAGCTTTCCGCCGAACGGATGCGGCGCAAATTCAGCAAGATCGTGCCCGAGGGGGAAGAACGCGCGTCGGTCGATTCCTATGTCGAAGTGATTATCCGACAGACCAACGATCTGCGCCGGATCATCGACGAATTCTCCCGCTTCGCACGGATGCCCGAACCCGACCGGCGCGAGACCGACATTGCCAAGCTGCTGCGCGACACCGTGCTGTTGCAGGAGGACGCGCTGCGGGCCGAACTGGTCACCGATATTCCGACCGACCCGGTGCGGATCGACTGCGATGCGACGATGATGGCGCAGGTCTTTACCAATCTGCTGAAAAACGCCTCCGAAGCGATTGACGATCTGCGCGATGAACCGCCGGAGGGGTGGTCGCCGCGCATCGATATCACGCTGGAAGAAAGCCCCGATGCGGTTGCGATCCGCATCACCGATAACGGCCCCGGACTGCCCGAGGACCGCACCCGGCTGTTCGAGCCTTATGTGACGCTGAAATCCGGCGGCACCGGGCTGGGTCTGCCAATCGTCAAGAAGATCGTCGAGGAACATGGCGGCAGCTTTGTTCTGACCGATGCACCAGAACGCGGCGCGCTGGCCGAACTGCGCCTGCCCCGTGAACGCAACCCCGTGCGTATTGCGCGCAAAAACAAAGAGCAGGACGTGACATGAGCGATATTCTGATCGTGGATGACGAAAAGGATATCCGTGAGCTGATTGCGGATATTCTTCAGGACGAGGGCTTCGCCACCCGCCTCGCCGCCAATTCCGACGAGGCGGTCGAGGCGCTGAACGAGGCCGAACCGGCGCTGATGATCCTCGATATCTGGCTGAAGGACAGCCGGATGGACGGGATCGACATTCTCAAACAGGTCAAACGCAACAACCCCGATGTGCCGGTGATCATCATCTCCGGCCACGGCAATATCGAGATCGCCGTCGCCGCCATCCGGCAGGGCGCCTATGACTTCATCGAGAAACCCTTCAACATCGACCAGCTTCTCGTCGTCATCAATCGCGCGATGGAGGCGAACCGGCTTCGCCGCGAAAACACCCAGCTTAAGCGCGGCGATGTGAAACCGGCAGAGATGCTCGGCGCGTCGGCGGCGTTCCGGCGGCTGCGCGATCAGCTCGACAAGCTGTCGAAATCGAATGGCAGGGTGATGCTGACCGGCCAGCCCGGCGCGGGCAAGGAGCTCTCGGCCCGCTATATCCACGCCCACAGCCCGCGCGCAGAGGCCCCCTTTGTCGTCGTCCCTTGCGCCACGATCGAGCCGGAGCGGATGGAGGAGGTGCTGTTCGGCCGCGAAACCCCCGATCGCGGGGTGGAGCCGGGGCTGCTGGAACAGGCGCATGGCGGCGTGATCTATTTCGACGAGGTCGCCGATATGCCGCTCGGCACCCAGCCCAAGATCCTGCGCGTGCTGACCGAACAGCAATTTGCCCGCGCCGGCGGCTCCGACAAGGTGCGGGTCGATCTGCGGGTGATCTCCTCGACCAATCGCGACCTGCCCGCGGAAATCGCCGCGGGCCGGTTCCGGCAGGAGCTTTATGACCGGTTGAATGTCGTCCCGCTCGCAGTGCCGTCGCTGTCGGAACGGCGCGAGGATATTCCGTCGCTCGCCCGCCACTTCATGCAGCTTGTGCATGAGGAGCAGGGCCTGCCGGTGCGCGAACTGACCGAGGACAGCGAAACCGCGCTTCAGGCAATGGATTGGCCCGGCAATATCCGCCAGCTTCGCAACGTGATCGAACGGGTGCTGATCCTGGCCGAAGACAGCGGCCCGATCCAGCCCGCCGAGTTGCAGGGACAAAGCGCCGAGGGCGAGGGCGCGGATACGCTCACCCTCGGTCCGCGCATCACCGCCCTGCCGCTGCGTGAAGCGCGCGAATTGTTTGAGCGGGAATATCTGGTCAACCAGATCAACCGTTTCGGCGGCAATATCAGCCGCACCGCCCAGTTTGTCGGCATGGAGCGCAGCGCGCTGCATCGCAAGCTGAAATCGCTCGGCGTGGTCGGTGGCCGCGCCATGGAAGAAGAAAACGCCTGAACGAAACCGGCGCGGCAATGACGCCGCGCCGGTTTCGCTCTTCATCCTGGCGGAAATATCCCGGGGGTCCGGGGGCAGCGCCCCCGGTCCTGCGGTCTCAGGTCCGGTCCTGCAATTGCTTCAGCAGGGTTGTGTTGGCGTAACCATCCGGCTCCACCCCGATCCGGCGCTGGAATGCCTTGATCCCGGCAATCGTGTTTTCACCGATGGCCCCGTCCGGTTCACCGACATTATAACCCAGACGGTTCAGCCGCCGCTGCACCTCTTCCTTCTGGTTATGGGTGAGCGAGCCCGCCGCGCGCGGGAAGCTGCCGACGATGCCGGGCCCGCCGCTGATCCGGTTGGCCAGCATGGCCACGCCCAGCGAATAATTGTCGGAGGCGTTATAGGCCCGCAGCGCCATGAAGTTGCGGGTCACGAGGAAGGCCGGACCCTGCTGCCCCGCCGGTGCGATGATCCCGCCCGAGGGCAGGCTGCGCCCGTCGATGGCGCGCACGCCCTGAGCCGCCCATGCGCTGCCCGATTTGGTGTTGCTGCGCCCGGTCTGGCCGTAATTGAAGCCTTGCGGCAAGCGCACCTCGACGACAGCGGGAAGGCCGGTGACCCAGCCGGAGCGTTTCAGATAGGCAGCGGTCGAGGCCAGCGAATCCGTCGGGTCGTCCGACCAGATGTCGCGGCGTCCGTCGCCGTTGAAATCGACCGCATAGGCCAGATAGGAGGTCGGCATGAACTGGGTGTGCCCCATGGCCCCGGCCCAGCTTCCCAACATGCCCGAGGGGTTCACATCGCCCGCCTGAATGATCTTCAGCGCCGCGATCAGCTGGTTCGAGAACATCTCGCCCCGCCGTCCGTCATAGGCCAGCGTTGCCAGCGACGGGATGATCTGCATCTTGCCGCGATTGCCGCCGAAATTGGACTCCATGCCCCAGATCGCCATGACGATATATTTATCGACGCCGTAGCGGTTTTCGATCTGGTTCAGCAGCCCGGCATAGGTCCCGGCCAGCCCGCGACCCTTCGTCGTGCGGCTGTCAGAGGCGGCGCTGTCGAGATATTCCCAGACGGGTCGGTTGAACTCGGCCTGACGGCGATCCAGCCGGATAACCTCGGGGTTGTAGCGCGCGATGCTCATGGCGTTGTCATACACCGCCGGGCTGACCCCGGAGGAGATGGCGCGCGACCGGAAGCCCCGGATCCAGTTCTGCAAACCGGCCTCGGACGCCGGGGAGGCCTGCGGGATCGGGTCCGGCACCGTGCCCGCGCCGGTTGTGGAGACGGAGCCGACCGGTGCTGCGCCACATGCTGCCAGAACAGCGACGGCTGCCGCCGACATCGTCAGTCTGAGATAGGTTGTTTTCATTGCTTCCTGCCCGTTGAAGGTGATTTGCCGCCACGATAGCGCAGCCGCGTCACAAGGAAAACACTCTGGTTCGGCTGAGGCCCGCCGGGCGGAATGCCGCGTATCACTTTTGCTTGTCCGGCCTGTCGAAGAGCGGGTCCATCTGCGCGATGATGACGGAATTTTCATCCAATGCCCGCTGCATGAGGTCGCGATCCTCCGCGCCGATCTCGTGCCCCTCGGCCTCGCGTTCCGCGACAGTGCCGTAGCCGGTGACCTCCAGCGGGGCCAGATCGGCCTGTTTCAGTATGGCGACGGTTTCGCGCACCGCCTCCTCCTCGTCGATGCCGGAGGCGTAGCACAGCAGCGCCGCCCCGGTCGCGCCTTTCGGCAGGCCGTCCTCTTTCGTGCGCCCGACCTGCACCAGCAGCGTATAGACTTGTTGCGCCATCCGCGTCCCCTTAACTTCGCCCTCAACAAGGGAGTGCTGGATGAGCAAGAGTTTGGCAAGGGTCGAAGCGGCCCTGAAGGATGCGGGGATCGAGACCGAAATCCGCGAGGTGGGCGATGCGCGCACGGCTGCGGATGCGGCGGCGGCGGTTGGTTGCGGGATCGACCAGATCGCCAAGTCGATCATTTTCCGTGGTGAAGACAGCGGCCATGTCGTGCTGTTTCTGACTGCTGGCGGCAACCGGGTCGATGCGGAGAAGGCGACAGCGATTGCGGGTCAGAAGCTTGGCAAGGCGGATGCCGCGCTGATCCGGGCGGAGACCGGCTTTGCCATTGGCGGGGTCGCGCCGCTTGGGCATCTGTCCGAAATCGCCGCCTATCTTGACCCGCGCCTGACCGAGTTCGACGTGGTCTGGGCCGCTGCCGGAACCCCGCGACATGTCTTTGCGATCTCGCCCGCCGATCTGATCCGCGTCAGCGCCGCGCAAATGGCGGATTTCACCGCCTGATGGAGTGGCGGGGCGAGGGCACGGTGATCTCGCGCCGGCCGCATGGGGAACATGCGGTGCTGCTGGATATTCTCACCGAGGACGCCGGGCGGGTCAGCGGCATGGTGCCGGGCGGGGCCTCGCGGAAGCGGGCGGCCGTGTTGCAGCCGGGAAACCGCGTTGCCGTCACCTGGCGGGCACGGAACGAGGATCAGCTTGGCACATTCTCCGCCGAACCCGCCGGGGCGCGGCCGGGGCTGCTGCAAAATGCCGCGGCTCTGGACGGGATGAACGCGACCGCAGCCCTGCTGCGCTTTGCCCTGCCGGAACGCGATCCGCATCCGGTTTTGGCCCGAACGTCAGAGGCGCTCTGGGACGCAATGGATGCCGGGGCCGACTGGGCGGGGGATTATGTGCATTGGGAAATGCGGCTGCTGGAGGAGATGGGCTTCGGTCTCGACCTCACGCAATGCGCGGTGACCGGCGCGCGGCAGGGGCTGTCCTATGTCAGCCCCAATTCCGGGCGCGCCGTCACGGCTGAGGCGGCAGGCGAATATGCGCCGCGCCTGCTGCGCCTGCCGCAAATGCTCGGCGGGCCGCCCAGCAATGACGATATGTCACATGCGCTGCGCCTGACCGGGCATTTTTTGCATGGCTGGCTGGCGGGGTCGCATGTTGGCAAACCCCTGCCAGCCGCCCGTGACCGGCTGGTGGCCCGGCTTACGCGGGGCTGAACCGCATGACGTGATCGGGGCCGGACAGCGTCAGCCCGTCTGCGCCGAGTTCGACCTTATCCACCTGCTCAAGCGCGTTGAGGAAAATCGCCTCGCCGGTCATGTCGATGCAGGCGCGGCGCGTCACGGCAATCGGGCCGAGGTCGACGGCGGGCCATTCCGCCATATTATCCGCGCCATAGACGTTGCACGGCCCCTGACCGCCAAGCCGCGCGCCCTCGATCTCCAGCGTCGCGGAGCCGGTGATCGGTGCGCCGTCGATATCGACCAGATTGAAACTGCCCTGAAGATCGGCCGCTGTCGGACCGCTGGTCGTGTCGGTGTCGCTGCATGCTGCCAAAGCCATAATGCCAATTGCTGCTGTCAGTTTAAAAAACGTCATCGCCTCTTGCCTCTCTTGGTTCAAATGTCATTTGCAGATCGGGACCGCTGAGCACAAGGCGGTTGCCGTCACGTTCGATCACCTCCGCGCGCGGCAAAAGCGCCAGATACTCCGCCTCTGCCCGTTGTCGCGCCGGATCGGCGCAGGCGAGTTCCGTCACCGAAAGCGCGCGCGCCCCGAAAGCGGGCGGGGTTCCGGATTGCGCGCCGGAATAGACATTGCAGGGCAGAACCCCGGTCAGCCGGTCGCCGTCGATGCGCAACGAGACGTCATGCCCCCAAGGTAAGCCGTTGAGCCTTGTCATTTTCCAGTCGATCCCGTCGATACGCTCGCCCTCCGGCACGGTCGCGGCGGTGCAGGCGCTCAACAGCGCGGCGGTTGCAAGGCAGGTCAGGCGGGTCATGCGGTATCCAGTCGTTTGGCGGATCATAGCCGCTTCGCCTGCGGGGGAAAACCAGATCACCCGTGATTTGCCCCGCCCGGGATTCTCCTCGCCCGGTAACAAGGCGCGGCACGCGCCGCCGGTCAGCGTCCGACCGCCCGCAAGGGTAGACGCTGCCCAGCCATCCGGCCACAAAAGCAAGACCCCCGCAGGCCGGGCCAGCGGGGGTCTTTGAACCTCAAATCGGTTCGCTTCGCCTTACAGAGCGCCTTCGCGCTGTGCCTTTTTACGGGCCAGCTTGCGGGCGCGGCGCACGGCCTCGGCCTTTTCACGGGCCTTCTTGACGGACGGTTTCTCGAAATGCTGCCGAAGCTTCATCTCACGGAACACGCCTTCGCGCTGAAGTTTCTTCTTCAGGGCGCGCATCGCCTGTTCGACGTTGTTGTCGCGAACGTTCACCTGCATGTGGTTGTCACCACCTTCCTAGGTTAGAGTTGATCGAAATTGCAGGAAGCGCTCATATAGTGCGAATATCCCTGCTTGTCCAGTCCGGAGATAACGATGACCGACACACGCGACAGACTTGCCGAGGCCGCGATTGCGCATGTGCCCTTTGATGGAATGAATGCGGCTGCCTTGCGGGCGGCGGCGCGTGATCTGGGGATGTCCGAAGATGTGGTCCCCGCCTTCTTTCCGAATGGCGGGCCGGATCTGGCGGCGTGGATCCACCGTCGCGGCGATGCGGAACTGGCGGCGTGGATGGAAACCGCCCCGCCCGGCAAGATACGGGAGCGGATCGCTTCTGCCATCTGGCAGCGGCTGGCGATTGCGGATGCCGAGCTGGTGCGCGCGGCCTCATCGCTGCTGGCGCTGCCGCAGAACCAGCCGCTTGCGGCGAAGCTGGTCTGGGAAACCGCCGATACGATCTGGAGCGGGCTGGACGACACCTCGCGCGATGTGAACTGGTATTCCAAACGGGCGACGCTGTCGGCGGTCTATTCGGCCAGCGTGCTCTATTGGCTGGGCGATCTGTCGGAGGATCATGCCGACACGCGCGGATTCATCGACCGCCGGATTGACGGGGTGATGCGGTTCGAAAAAATAAAGGCCTCGGCGCGTAAAATCCCCGGCGTCGCGATGATGGCGGATCTGGCAACCGGCTGGATCCGTGCCCCCAAATCGACCGGGACGGAGCCGAAATCATGAGCCTGCCCGATTCCATGCGTGCCATCGAAATAACTCAGCCGGGCGCGCCGGATGTGCTGAAGGAGGTCCGGCGGCCTGTCCCGATGCCCGGTCACGGCCAGATCGTCATCCGGCTGGCTTATGCCGGGGTGAACCGTCCCGATGTGGCGCAGCGGCAGGGGAATTACGCGCCGCCGCCCGGTGCCTCCGATCTGCCGGGGCTGGAAGGGGCGGGCGAAATCGTCGCCATCGGCAGCGGCGTCAGCGGCTGGAAGCCCGGCGACAAGGTCTGTGCGCTGCTGCCGGGCGGGGGCTATGCGGAATATGTCGCCTGCCACCACAGCCATGCGCTGCCCATCCCGGACAGTATGACGCTGAAGGACGCCGCCGCCCTGCCGGAGACGGCATACACGGTCTGGTCAAACGTGGTCATGCGCGGCGGGTTGCAGGCCGGGGAACGGTTTCTGGTCCATGGCGGATCATCGGGGATCGGCACGATGGCGATACAGGTCGCGGTCGCGCTTGGTGCAAGGGTGTGGGCGACGGCGGGTTCCGACGAAAAATGCGCCGCCTGCGAGGGGCTGGGTGCGACGGCAATCAACTACCGCACGCAGGATTTCGTCAAGATCATGCGCGATGCGGGGGGCGCAAACCTGATCCTCGACATGGTCGGGGGCGACTATATCGCGAAAAACCTGAAATCGCTGGATATGGACGGCAGGCTGGTGCAGATCGCCTTCCTGCAAGGCCCGAAAGCGGAGATCAATTTCGCCCATCTGATGATGCGGCGGCTGACCATCACCGGCTCCACCCTGCGGCCCCAGTCGGATGCGGCCAAGGCGCGGATCGCGCGGGAGCTTCGCGGCAATCTCTGGCCGTTGATCGCGGCCGGGAAGGTCCGGGTGCTGATCGACAGCGAATTCGATCTGGCAGACGCCGCCGAAGCGCATCGCCGGATGGAAAGCAGCGATCACATCGGCAAGATCCTGCTGCGCGTGGCTGGCGACTGATCCGGGGGAGGCTTAACGCACCTTTTCCATGATGACCGCGTCGCGGCTGCAATCGGTCCGCACATCCTGCCCGCATTCGCGCGGCTCCAGATCGCGGGTCAGGCAGATGCGGACCTCCTGCAGGTCCTCGTTGCGGCAGGTCACGGTGATGCCGTCGGCGGTCAGATCGGGGTTGTACTCGATGAATGCCTGCTCGATCAGTTCCGGCGGGATAGAGATATCCTTGTCGAGATCGACGAAATATTCCGGCAGGGTGATGGAGTTGAACGCCTCGCGCGATGCCGCGTAATAGCCGGAGGCCGACAACCCGCTGCAACGCCCATGCTTCTGCCACTGATACCAGGCCAGCCCGCCAGAGCCCATGATATCCTCCATTGCCTGGCTGTCGCGGCGTGACGGGTCGCGTTCACTGGTGCGGCAATTCTCCGGCCAGCCGTCCTCGTATTGCGGCCACAGCCCGTGCAGCACGAAATCGACCTTGCGGCCCGCATCGCATTGCGTCGCCTCGCGCTGATCCCCGGCGGAGCGGCACCAGCTTGGCGACCAGCTCAGCGCCATGACGTAGTAATCGAACTCCCCCGCCCGGTGCGACTGCCCGATGGCGGGCAGGGTCAGCATGGCGGTCAGGGCGACGATCAGGGCGGGCAAACGCATGGGAAACTCCGGTCGGGCATTGTCGTCTTAGCGGCAGAAGGGGCTTGTGGCTATCGCTGTCTGATGTGGTTTATGCACAAGACGGGTTGTGCTGGCGAGATGGATATTTGTGCCAGGATGAACGGGCAAAAGCGGCGTTTTAAGCGCGAAAGGGCCTTTTCCTCGACCGGGTGAGCGCGTATATAGTCGCGCAATTCCCTCCGAAAACGTGGACTGGCAGCCGCCAAAAAGCCGTTTTCCCGGCCGGGAGAGATATGCGTAAGGAGTGATCCGATGAACAAACCGCTGATGGCCAAAGCCACCGCCGTCTGGCTGATAGATAACACCACGCTCAGCTTCAAGCAGATCGCCGATTTCTGCGGGCTGCATGAGCTTGAGGTGCAGGGCATTGCCGATGGCGACGTGGCAACGGGTGTGAAAGGCTTCGATCCGATCGCCTCGCACCAGCTCGATCAGGCGGAGATCGACAAGGGCGAGAAGGACCCCGCCTACAAGCTGAGACTGAAGCACAACCCCGCAGCCGAGGGCGAGGAAAAGCGTCGCGGCCCGCGCTATACGCCGCTGTCGAAGCGCCAGGACCGCCCTGCGGCGATCCTGTGGCTGGTCAAGTTCCATCCCGAACTGGCCGATTCCCAGATCGCCAAGCTGGTCGGAACGACCAAACCGACCATTCAGGCGATCCGCGAGCGGACCCACTGGAACATCCAGAATATCCAGCCGATCGACCCGGTCGCGCTTGGACTGGCGAAGCAGACGGAGCTTGATGCGGCGGTTCAGAAAGCCGCGAAGAAGCGCGAGGCCGAGGGCGGCGTGATGTCCGATGACGAGCGGCGCAAGCTGGTGTCCACGGAAACCTCGCTCTCGATGGAGGACGAGCCGCGCCTGCCAAGCGCCATCGCCGGGCTGGAGAATTTCTCGCTGTCCAAGGATGACGAGGATCAGCAGCCAGAGCGTGAACTGGATGCCGAAAGCTTCTTCTCGCTTCCGAACAAGGACGAGGACGACGAAGACGAGGATTAAGATCGTTATAACTGAGTCGGAGGGTAAGAAACGCCGCGTAACCGTTCGGATATGTTAAATTTTCTGCATATTTTGAACCCGATCTCGCCGGTATGCGTTATTATGGCAACGCTGAGTTCCCTCTTAGCGTCTCGGAAAGGCGGGGCCACCGGTCCCGTCTTTTTAGGTTTGAAGATCACCCCAGCAAGGTTGCAGGTCGCCCGGGGCTGATGTCGCCGCATGAACGCCGCGCGCAATCGCGCGCGCCAGACAGCTTGCCGCGGCGTGGCCGAGGCCGAACTGATCGGCCAGCGGGTCCTGCATCTGCCGCGCCCCGGTCGAAACCGCAAAGATCAGATCGCCGTCCAACGGCGTATGGCTGGGCACCAAGGCACGGGCCATGCCGTCATGGGCCACGGTCGCGAGCCGCTTCAGCGCCGGTTTGCTGAGTGCTGCATCGGTCGCGACAATGGCGATGGTGGTGGCCTCGCCCAGCCGTTTCTCCGGCAAGGGTTCGGTTTGCGGCATGTGCTGCTGCGCCGGACCAAGACCGCCGAACTCCCCGTCCATCTCCCACGGTGCGGCCCAGAAATGCCGCCCGCCCCCGACCGTCGCGGAGCCGAGCGCGTTCACCACCACAAGCGCCCCGACCGTGATGCCGCTGTCCAGCACGGCAGAGGCAGAGCCCAGCCCGCCTTTCAGCCGCCCGGTCATCGCGCCGATCCCGGCACCGGCGCTGCCGATGCTGAAATCACTCGCCGCCGCGTCAAGGGCCGCCCGGCCAAGTGCGGGGTAGGGGTTCTGCCGCCATGCCTTGTCGCCACCATTCAACAGGTCGAACACAATCGCGCCCGGCACGATCGGCACCCGGACATCACCGACGGCAAAGCCGCGCCCCATGGCCCGCAGCCCCTCCATCACGCCATCGCCCGCTGACAACCCGAAGGCCGAACCGCCGGACAGGAAAATCGCGTCCACCCCTTCGACAAGCTTGTCGGGTGCGAGCAGATCCGTCTCCCGGCTGCCTGGCGCCCCACCCATCACATGCACCGAGGCCGCGAAGGGCTCGTCAGCGGTCAGAACCGTGCTCCCCGACCGCAAATCGCCGTCACCGGCATTCCCGACCCGCAGGCCTGCGACATCGGTGATCAGATTTCGTGCTCCGGGCTTCATATGCGCTCCGTCTGGATAGGTGGCGTCCTTGAGGGCGGCTCAGGAATAGCGTTGGTGACCCCGGCAGGATTTGAACCTGCAACCTGCCCCTTAGGAGGGGGCTGCTCTATCCAGTTGAGCCACGGGGCCTTGGGTGCTTTCTGACGGTCTCGGCGGCGTTTGGCAAGATGCTTGCCCTGTTGGCATGTCATGCGCTAACTCTGGCTGGTCAACTGGATCATTAACATGTCGCCACGCAATAAAAATCGCCCGCTGACGCTTCGTGACGTGTCCGAGGCCTCGGGTGTGTCGGAAATGACGGTCAGCCGGGTCTTGCGCAATCGCGGGGATGTCTCTGCCACGACGCGCGAGAAGGTGCTGAATGCGGCGAAGGCGCTTGGTTATGTGCCGAATATGATCGCCGGCGGGCTGGCCAGTCAGCGCGTCAATCTGGTTGCCATCGTCATCCCGTCGCTGTCCAATCTGGTGTTTCCTGATGTGCTGACCGGGATTTCCGCCGAGCTGGACGATACGCCGCTGCAACCTGTGATCGGGGTCACGAATTACTCGCTCTCGCGCGAGGAATCGGTGCTTTATGACATGCTGTCCTGGCGGCCCTCGGGCGTGATCCTGGCGGGGCTGGAGCATAACGAGGCGTCGCGGGCGATGCTGGCGGCGGCTTCGGTGCCGGTGGTGGAGATCATGGATGTCGATGGCGATGCGATCGACTGTGCGGTCGGGATTTCGCATCTCGCGGCAGGGCGGCAGATGGCGGCGGAGATTCTGGGCGCGGGATACCGCCGGATCGGCTTTATCGGCACCCATATGCCGGAGGACCATCGGGCCAAGAAACGCCTTGCGGGGCTGGAAGAATCGCTGGCGGAGGCGGGGGTGAAACTGGCGGCGCGGGAGTTTTATCAGGGTGGTTCGTCGCTGGCGAAGGGGCGGGAGCTGACGGAGCGGATCCTGACCCGCGTGCCGGATCTGGATTTCCTGTATTACTCCAACGACATGATTGGCGCGGGCGGGCTGATCTGGTGCCTTGAACAAGGTTACGACATCCCCGGAAATCTGGGGCTTGCGGGCTTTAATGGCGTGGATTTGCTGGACGGATTGCCGATCCGGCTGGCGACGACAGATGCAAGGCGGGACGATATCGGTCGCCGCGCGGCGCGGATTGTGGCGGGGCGCGATCCGCGTCCGGAGGATGGAAAAATCGCGCTGACGCCGCATTTCCTGCCGGGCGACACGATCCGCAGAGGGGACCGTCAGCCGGGCTGAAAACCGCCGCACAGCGCGTACACAGCCTGTACACAGGACGTACACAGATCGTACACCGCGCCGCCTCCGGCCAGCCTGCCGGGTCGCCAAGCGCGAAGGGGAGCATTCATGTCAGACAGGACGACGCGGCCCGGCGCGAAAGCCCGGTTCTGGAGAGATGCGGGCTGGTGGGCGGTCACCGCGGCCTTCATGCTGAACGGTTTGCTGTTCGGGGCATGGGCCGCGCGGGTGCCGGTGTTCAAGGAGGGCTTTGCGCTTGATCCCGCCACGCTCGGGCTGTTGCTGCTGGCGCTGGCGGGTGGCGCTATTGTGGCGTTTCCGTTTTCCGGCGCGCTGACGGAACGCTGGGGGCCGGAGCGGGTCACCATCGGCTGCGCGATGATTTATTGCCCGGCGCTGGTCGGGCTGTCGCTTGCGCCGACGCCGCTGCTCTTCGGTGCTGCGCTGTTCGTTTTCGGGGCCATGCATGGGGCGATGGATGTGGCGATGAATGGCTGGGCGGCGCGGGTGGAGCGGCGGCTGGAACAATCCGTCATGTCGATCTTTCACGCCATGTTCAGCCTCGGCGCCGGCTTGGGTGCGGCGAGCGGGTTTGTCGCGGTTCAAATGGGGCTCGCCCCGTTTCCGCATTTCCTGTTCGTCGCGCTGATCGGCGGGGTATCCGCGCTGCTCCTGATGATCCCGCAGCGCGGCGAGATGCCCGCGCGGCGCGCGGCAGAGGACGGGACACGCAATATCTTCATCCTGCCGAAGGGGCGGCTTCTGCTGGTCGGGCTGATCGCATTTGCCTCTTCGATGGGAGAGGGGGCGATGGCGGATTGGAGTGCGGTGTTTTTGGAAGCCTTCACCACGGCGACCGAGGCGCAGGCAGCACTTGGCTATGCCGTGTTCAGCGTGACGATGGTGCTGACTCGGCTGGCCGGGGGCGCGGTCGTGCAGCGCTTCGGGCCGGTCGGCGCGACAAGGGCAAGCGGGATCATCGCCTGTATCGGGCTGGTGATCGTGATGCTGACCGGCAATCTGTGGGTGGCGCTGGCCGGGTTTGCGCTGGTCGGGATCGGCTATGCGGTGCTGATGCCGCTGGTGTTTTCCCGCGCCGCGAACGATCCCGAGATTGCGCCCGGTCCGGCGCTGGCGAGTGTTGCGACCGTGGGATATGGCGGCTTGCTGCTGGGGCCGCCTGTGGTCGGCTTCGTGGCCCAGCTTGCCGGGTTGCGGGCGTCCTTCGGGTTGCTGGCGCTGCTGGTATTGGGGGCGGTGCTGATGGCGCCGCTTTTGCGGGTGGCACCGGCGCATTCGGGGAAGTAACGTCGCGGCGAACTCTCCCAACCGTGACCGGGTGCGACATCGGAGGCGTTGCCGGGGCGCTGTGCCGACGCTACATAACGCCCATGACCTTGATCCTGCGCCTGATCCTTGTTGTGACGCTGATGCTGGCCCCGGCTCATCTGATGAGTGCCGGGGAAACCGGCATGGCGGGCATGGATGGCGGCGCTGAGGCGACGGCTGTCCCGGATGACATGATCGCCGGGCTGACGGAGGTTGCACAGGATTGCTGCGAGGCGGCGTCGCATCAAAGCGTGTCCTGTCATTTGCTGACCGGGCTGAGCCTTGATAACACGGCATCGTTGCGGATCGCCGCCAAGGGCGCGGCGCGGCTTCGGTTCTCGGAAGAAAATCTGGCGGGACGCAACCCGGATTTTCCGCAGAAACCGCCCATAACGATCTGATTTTGAAATCATAAAAATATGATCTGCGCCCGGTGTGGCGCATGTGAAGTCAAATCTATGGGAAAAATGACATGACAAAGAAAACTGTTGGAATCGCGGCTGTTCTGGTCGTTCTGGCGATGCCTGTGTTCGGTGCCGAGGATGAGGCGACCGAGATGGTGGTGCATAAAGACCCGTATTGCGGCTGCTGCACCGCATGGGCCGATCTGGCGGAGGAGGCCGGTTACGCGGTCGAGACCGTCGTGGAAAACGACATGGTCTCGATCAAGGACGGGCTGGACGTGCCGGAGGAGTTCTGGTCCTGCCACACGGTCGAGATCGACGGCTATGTGATCGAAGGTCATGTGCCGTTCGACGCCGTGGCGCGCCTGCTGGAAGAGCGCCCGGAGATCACCGGGATCGCGGTTCCGGGCATGCCTGCCGGATCGCCGGGGATGGGGGATGACCCTGCCGCGCGCTATGACGTGGTCGCCTTTGGCGGCGATGCGGGCCGGGGCGCGCTTTATCAGCGGGTCGGCAAGTAATCGGGCGGCGGCGGGGTCTGTTGCCCCGCCGCTGCTTGCCGTTTCTGACGGTCAGATTGCGGTTTTGCGCATCTCATCGAGATAGATTTCGCGCAGCCGGGCGGCGATTTTGCCCGGTGCGCCATTGCCGATCTGTTTGCCGTCGATGGCGACGACCGGCATCACGAAGGCGGAGGCGGAGGTGACGAAAGCCTCGTCCGCCTCGCTTGCTTCTTCGGGGGTGAAGCCGCGTTCCTCCACCTGCATCTGGGCCTCGCGGGCGAGGCGCAGCACGGCGGCACGGGTGATGCCGTGCAGGATGTCGCGGCTGAGTTCGCGGGTGATGATGGTGTTGCCCTTGACGATATAGGCGTTGTTGGAGGTGCCTTCGGTGATCTTGCCGTCCTCCACCAGCCAAGCGTCGTCAGCGCCTTTTGCCTTGGCCGCCATCTTCGCCATCGAGGGGTAGAGGAGCTGGGTCGTCTTGATGTCGCGGCGGCCCCAGCGTTCGTCGGGCTCGGTCACGACCTTCCAGCCTTTTGCCGCAGCAGGGCTGTCGGCAAGTCCGGGTTTCGATTGGGTGAAGGCAACGACGGTCTGCGGGGTGTCGGCGGGCGGGTAGGCGAAATCGCGGTCGCCGGGATTGCCGCGCGTGACCTGAAGATAGATCATGCCGTCGGTGATCTCGTTCCGGGTGACGAGCTCGCGGAACATCGCCAGATAGTCGTCATCGGGAAGCGGATTGCCGATCTCCAGCGCGTCGAGGGAGCGTTTGAGCCGCGCCTGATGGCCGGCGAAATCGATCAGCTTGCCGCCGAGCACGCTGACAACTTCGTAGACGGCATCGGCCATGACGAAGCCACGGTCGAAGATCGAAATCCTGGCGTCCTGTTCGGGAAGATAGTCGCCGTTGAGATAGACGATGCGGGACATGGCGGGCTCCTTCTCTGACCTGGGGCCTGTCATGCGCTGCTGCCCGGCCTCCGTCAAGCGGCGAGATTTTGACAGATAGTTGACAGCTTGCCCTTGGATCATGCAGAAGTGATCCATTGTCGGGCGACAAAATGTCCGGCCACGAAAAACGCAGGGTGTTCAGGCGGGGAGGCCCGACACCCGAATGCGGGAGGAGACAGACCCTTCGCTTTACGGCGGAGGGTCTGTTTCGTTTTGGCGGACGCGGCCTGCGGGCAGGGCCGGGCCGGTCGGGTGGCGCGGATTTGCGCGCTGTCCGCAGGGGTCGCCCCCGCACCGGGCGGGGACGGCTGAGGGTAGAAAAGTTACGCCATTTCAGGGTCTAGCGTGATCGACCACAGCTCCGAATCCGCGACATCCATGAGGCGAACGGTCATTTGTTCGCTCTCGCCGTCAATGTCGACGATGCCGAAAAACTGCAAACCGGCGGAGGGCGGCAGGTTGACCTGACCCTCCTCAGGGGCCTTCACGAACTCCACTTTCGGGCCGAAAGTCATGTCCATCGCGTTCGGGCCGAAGGTGCCGGCGTGCAACGGGCCGGAGACAAATTCCCAGAACGGATTGAATTCCTGGAACTGGGCGCGGTCCGGGCTGTAGTGATTCGCGGCAGTGTAGTGGACATCTGCGGTCAGCCAGACCGTGTTGCGGATGCTTTCGTCGCGGATGAAGCGCAGCAAATCGGCGAATTCCAGCTCACGGCCTTTGGCGGGACCATCCTCGCCATTGGCGACGGCTTCGACGCCCGAGGCATCGGCAAAATTGTCCCAGACGACGATGCTGATCGGCATGTCGCAGGCGATGACTTTCCACGTCGCGGTGGAGGTCTTCAGCGCATCCTTCAGCCAGGCGACCTGACGCTGGCCCAGCACGATGGCTTCCGGCGTGATCTCTTCCTGCATGCCGTCATTATTGGCCGGGCGGTAGCTGCGCAGGTCGAGGAAGAAGATGTCGAGCGAGGGGCCGTAGGACATCTTGCGGAAGACGCGGCCCGGTTCCGCCGGGGTGTAGGAGATCGGGTTCATCTCGTGGAAGGCGCGGCCGCCGCGGGCCGAGAGCAGGGCGATGGATTTTTCCGTATAGCGGTCGTCGCCCGACAGATCCTTGCCCGGGGACCAGTTATTGGTGACCTCGTGGTCGTCCCACTGGTAGTAGATTGGGGTCATGGCGTTGAAGGCGCGGACATGTTCGTCCAGCATGTTGTATTTGTAGCGCCCGCGATATTCGTCGAGGGTTTCGGCAACCTTGCGGACCTCGTCGGTCAGGACGGTGTTCTTCCATACGCCGCCGTCATATTCCTGTTCCTCAGTCATCGGGCCGTCGGCATAGATGGTGTCGCCGGAATGGATCATAAAGTCGGGCTCGTGCTGCGACATGGTGGCGTAGGTACGCATGCCGTTTTCGTCGATGCCCCAGCCCTGACCGGCGGTGTCGCCCGACCAGACGAAGCGGATATTGCGCTTTTCGGTCGGCGCGGTGCGGAACTGGCCGATGACGGGTTCGGAGACATTGTTGATGTCGGACAGATCGGCGGCGGTGAAGCGGTAGAAGATCCGCTGATCGGCGGGCAGGTCGGTCAGCATGGCTTTGACCGCCATGTCCGAATCGGGCAGCGCGTCCATCGCGGCGACGCGGGTGGCGTTGTCGAAGCTTTCGGTGGTGGCCATTTCCAGCACCACGCGAGAGGGGCGGTCGGGCCGGGTCCAGACGACGCCGCTGGAGGCGGTCGGATCGCCGGATTGCACGCCATGACCGAAGACCGGGCGGTTTTGCGCCCGCGAGATGGCGGGCATGGCGAGCGATGCGGCGAAGGCGGCGCCGGTGCCGAGAACGGCGCGGCGCGACAGGCGGGGCAGGATGAGGCGGGACGACATAGCTGGCTCCTTGCTGACTAACTGCCCGAAAACAAAGGCGGGCATGGGCAAGGATAGGTCGCGAATGTGGCGCTTCGGTAACGGCGGGCGGGGTCTTGCCGGCATTCGGTGCCGTTCACAACCCATTCCCGAAACCGTGTCGGAACGTTCAACCAGCCGTGTGCGTTCGGCTTGCGAAAATCGCCAACAGGTGATGTGCATGTCATTGGAAAGATGGTCATAAAGGACGCATGAAAAAACTCGCACTCGCACTCGCGCCCGTCATCGCACTTCTGGTCTCCGCCCCGGCGGCTCTGGCCGAGAAGATACCGCTCAACAATATCTCGAACTACCTGAACGGCCTCAGCACGCTGCAATCGGAATTCACGCAGGTGAACCCGGATGGCACGATTTCGGCCGGGACGGTTTACATCCAGCGACCGGGCCGGGTCCGGTTCGAGTACAAGAATTCCAACCAGCTCATGCTGGCCTCCGGCGGGCAGGTAGCCGTGTTTGACGCCAAGTCGAATCAGGGGCCGCAGATCTATCCGCTGTCGAAAACCCCGCTGTCGATCATTCTGGCGGCGAATGTGAACCTTGCGCAGGCGGGGATGGTGACCGGGCATAGCGAGGTGAAAAATACCACGGTCGTGACCGCGCAGGACCCGGCGCATCCGGAATACGGCAATATCCAGATGGTCTTCACCTCCCCGACGGAGTTGCGGCAATGGGTCGTGACCGACGATGCGGGCAAGAAAACCACGGTTATTCTGGGCGAGATGAAAAAGGGCGTGCGCTTCAGCTCCTCGACCTTCGTGGTGGAGAACGAGATCGCCCGTCGCGGGAACTGATCCGCGCCACGACATGACAGGCTGAGATGCGAAAGGGCCTCCGGTTTTTCGGAGGCCCTTTTGTCATGGCGTTGTCTGCCGAGTCAGGCGGCGATCCTGCCGGTTTGCTCGGGTGCGATCAGGGCGCTGTGCAGCGCCGCGATTGCGGCGTCGAGATCGTCGCGGCTGAGCACGAATTGCGCGTCGACATTTCGGCTGGGCTGCTGTGCCGCCTGCACCTCGATCCCGGCATCGGCAAGCGCCTGAAGCCCCCGCATCAGGATATGCTGGCCGTTCAGGTCGCGCCCGATGACGGAGGCGATGGCGGCAGGGCGGGCGGCGACCTGTGCGGCGGGATAGATCTCCGCCAGTTCCGCCTCGATCCGGCGGGCGCGCTTATGCGAGGTAGCGAGATGGTGGGTGACGGTGTTCGCGTTCGAGGATTTGGAGACGATGAACGCCTTGTGCCGCGCCAGCACCTCAAGGATTTTCGCGTCATAGCCCTTCACGCCGACCATGTCCTGTTCAAACAGTTCCAGAACCACCACGGGCAGGCCGGTCACGATCTCTGCGCCGGGGGCATCCGCCGGGGCCTCGTCGATCAGCGTGCCGGGGTGGTCCGGCTCGAACGCGTTTGTCACCCGCAGCGGGATCTGGTTCTGGCGCAGGGTCTTGGCGGCTTTCGGGTGGATCGCCTCCATCCCCAGATTGGCAAGCTGGTCGGCCACGTCGTAATTCGTGTGACCGAGCGTGCGCACCGCATCCAGCCCGACCAGCCCCGGATCGGCGGAGGAGAGGTGGAATTCCTTGTGAATGATCGCCTCCTTCGCGCCGATCAGCGCTGCCAGCCGCGAGAACGTCACCTCGGAATAGCCGCGGTCGAATTCAGCCATCAGCCCCTCGGTGCATTGCGCATAGCCGGTGACGATAGGCAGCTCGGTGGTCAGGTCGATGCCCTCCATCCCGGCATGCAGGCGTTCGTTCAGCGTCAGTTCACGTTCGTCCCGCCAGCCGGTCAGATCGACATAGCGCGCGGCGACACCGGCGCGGTTCAGCATCAGCGTGGCGACGAAGGCGGAATGTGCCTCGCCCAGACCGGACAGCAATTCGCGAAACACCATCATATGTTTCGACAGCCGGAAATGGCCGTAGCTGCACAGGCGCTGCAAATCGAACAGGCAGGAGCGCGCGCCCTCGATCCGTTCGCGGACGAATTCATCGGCCTGATTGCGGTCGGCGGAATGCGTCAGCAGATCGGCATTCGCCGCGCGCATGGCGTCCGAGACGCGGTTGAGCGCGTTCTGCCAGCCTCCCTGATCGTCGGCGGCATTGGCGAAGCTGGCATAGACGCCCGGCTCGCCGGTTTTCTTGTGTTCGAGCAGCAGATTGGTGATGCCGCCGAAGGCCGAGACGACGAAGATCCGGTGATACAGATCCTCGCCTTTCCGCCCGCCGATCAGCAGCGTGTCGCGCAGTTCGTTCAGGCGGCTCATCGAGGTGCCGCCGATTTTCTCGACGGTATGCGCGGGGAAATTCAGATCGGTCAATCGCTCTCCCGGCCCGCGTTGCCGGGGCCGGGCCTCTGATGGTGTTATTGTTATTGCGCGCCGGAGCGCGGGTTCAGGCGTCTTCGGTCGCGGGTGCGGCGTAGGAGCCGTCGGCCTGATGCACCTCGGTCCCGGTCACGGGCGGGTTGAAGCAGCAGGCCATGACCAGCTCTTCCTCGGCCCGCAGCGTGTGCTTGTCGTGCAGGTTCAGCGCATACATGACGCCGGGGGTGATCTCATGCGTCTCGCCCGTGGCCAGATCGGTGATCGAGCCCTTGCCGGACATGCAATAGACGCTTTCGAAATGGTTCTTGTAATGGAACGTGTGTTCCGAACCGGCTTCCAGCGTGGTGATGTGGAAGGAGAAGCCCATCTTATCATCGGCCAGCAGCATGCGGACCGAGGACCACTGAGCATCCTTCACGTCGCGATCGGTGTTCTTCAGCTTGTTGAAATCACGAATAATCATATCGGTTTACTCCGCTGCGATCTGGTTTTTGTTGGTGGCGGCGCGGATCGCGGCCTCCAGAATATCCAGACCCTTGGTGAAAATCTCGTCAGGGATGGTCAGGGCGGCGAGCACCTTGACCACCTCGTCATGCGCGCCGGATGTTTCGATGATGAGACCGTTTTCGAAACAAATCGCGCAGATCTCGCCGGCCAGATCGCCGCTGCCGACGTCGATGCCGCGCATCATGCCACGGCCTTTCAGCGCAGCACCCGGAATCAGCGTGGCCATCGCCTCCAGCCGGTCGCGCAGATGATCGCCCTTGCGCTGCACCTCGGCGGCGAAGGCATCGTCGGCCCAGAACTTCTCTAGCGCGACGCGGGCGGTCACGAAGGCATGGGTGTTGCCGCGGAAGGTGCCGTTATGCTCCGCCGGTTTCCAGATGTCATGTTCCGGCTTGATGAGCAGTGCCGCGAAGGGCAGGCCCATGCCGGAGAACGACTTGGCCTGCGTGATCATGTCGGGGTCGAGCCCGTATTCCTCGGTCGAAAAATACGTCCCGGTCCGGCCGATCCCGGCCTGAATATCGTCGATGATGAACAGCGCGCCATGCTTGCGGGCGATGCGCTGAATGCCTTGCAGCCAGTCGCGGCTGGCGGCGTTCAGCCCGCCTTCGCCCTGCACCGGCTCAACGATAAAGGCGGCGGGCGCATCGATGCCGCTTGACGGGTTGTCGAGCGCCCATTCGATATATTCCAGCGTGTCATTCTCGCCCATTGCGTTCTCAAACGGCATATGGGTCACATCGGCCAGACTGCCGCCGCCCGCGCCCTCGCGCTTGCCGGCATTGCCGGTCAGGGCGAGGCTGCCCATCGTCATGCCGTGGAACGCATTGGTGAAGGCGATGATATTGCGCCGCTCCGTCACCTTGCGGGCCAGCTTGATTGCGGCCTCAACCGCATTGGTGCCGGTCGGGCCGGTCATCATGACCTTGTAGTCCATGCCGCGTGGCTTCAGGATCAGCCGTTCGAAGGTTTCAAGAAATGCGGCCTTCTGGGTGGTGAACATGTCCAGCCCATGCGCGATTCCGTCCTGGCTGACATGTTCGATCAGCGCGGCTTTCATGTCGGGGTCGTTATGGCCGTAATTCAGCGAAGAACACCCGGCGAGGAAGTCGATATAATCACGCCCGTCCGCATCCGTCATCACCGATCCGCTCGCGCGGGTAAACACGGTCGGAAAGCTGCGGCAATAGGAACGCGCCTCGGATTCGCGGCGCTCGAAAATAGCGGTGTCGGCCGTCTTGTCAGTCGGCATGGAGTTACCTCGGGAGTTTTGAAAAGGGGGAGGAGTAATCGGCGGCGGGGCCGGATCAGGCCGCCTGCGCCACCGGGGCCGGAAAGTGGATCGTGACCATGTGTTCGGTGGCGTGCTCGCCGTCGAAATGGTCGTCTTTCCTGAAATGCGGCTCGTCGGTCAGCCGCGCATTGTGCCGCTCCGCAAGGCTGCGGAACAGGCCCCAGCTTGCATCATTGTCGCGGGTGATCGTGGTCTTGAGATGCAGCACGCCCGCCATGTCGTCGCGCGACAGAAGCTTGTCCAGCATCCGGCCAGCAAGGCCGAGACCGCGCGCCTCTTCCGAAACGGCGACCTGCCAGACGAACAGCGTGTCCGGCGCATCGGGCAGAAGATAGCCGGAGATCCAGCCGACCGCTACGCCGTTACGCTCTGCCAGGATGCAGGTATCTGCGAAATGATCGCACTGGATCAGATTGCAGTACATGCTGTTTTCGTCCAGCGGCTTGCAGGACTTGATCAGCTCCCAGATATTGCTGCCGTCCTCCGATTCCGGCTTGCGGAAGGTCAGCGTGTCAGGGGTGTTGCTGTCGATCATGTCTTTCATGCCGTGAGCCTCAAATTACTTCGAGTAGCTAAATAACATTCCGCGCGTATTTTGCAACCGCAGAACCGCATTTCACGCGTTCACAGCAGGTTTAAAGGCGATTTCGTGCAGCTATTGCTGGATGTTTCGGAAAGTTAATTTTTTGTAACTCGAATGATTAACGCGGTGATTGACCGGGCCGGAAGAATGCGGAATATGGTCAGGCTGGTTATCGGAGGGGTTAACTGCTTGGACCGCATAGATGTTTGCCTGATCGCGCTTCGGCGGATTCTGCGCGCGGCGGAGTTGCATGGCAAGGAACTGGCGCAGTCGGCGGGGATGACGCCCGTGCAGCTTCGGGTGGTGCAGATCGTGGCGGAGACCGGGACCAGCACCGGCGGGGCCATCGCCAAGCGGATGCATGTGGCGCCCGCGACGGTGACGGCGATGATCGACAAGCTGGAACGGGCAGGCCATGTCACGCGCCAGCCCAGCCCGACGGATCGCCGCCAGACGCTGATTGCGCTGACCGAACAGGGCCGGACGGCGCTGGAGCGAGCGCCGGACGCCTTGCAGCAGCGCTTCGCCGCGGATTTCGAGGCGCTGCCGGATTGGGAGCAGGCGATGATCGTGTCGGTGCTGGAACGTGTCGCGCTGATGCTGGACATGCCGGAAGGCGGGCAGGGGGCGGTGCTTTATCCGGGCGAACTCTGAAGGCGCGATAATAGGCCGGAATGAAACGCCCGGTCTTCGCGCTTGCATTCGGTTTGGAAATCCCGGCAGGTTTCGGTTATGAAAGACGCATATTCACTGATTGTCGATGCCATGGATGCCGGGGAGTATCAGCCCGGTGACCGGCTGGTGGAGGCCGAGCTGGCTGAGCGGTTCGGGGTGTCCCGAACCCCGGTGCGCGAGGCTTTGCAGCGGCTGGAAACTCAGTCGATGGTCAAGCGGGACGGGCGTTCGCTGATCGTCTCGACGCTGGATCACAACCAGTTGTCGGAGCTGTATATCGTGCGGACGGAGCTGGAGGCGCTGGCCGCGCGGCTGGCCGCCCGCCACGCGACGCCGGAGGAAATCCGGGTGCTGCAATCCATGATCGACGAGGACATGACCCGGCTTGACGATGCCGATGCGCTGGCGCGCTCGAACCGGCGCTTTCATCATCAGATCCATCTCGCCTCGCATAACCGCTATCTCGTGCAGCAGCTTGATATGGTGCATCGCAATATGGCGCTGATGGCGCGTACTTCGCTTGCGGTCGAAGGGCGCAGCAAGACCGCGCTGGCGGAGCATCAGGCGATTGTCGATGCGCTGAAATCCGGCGAGGGGGTGGCGGCGGAGGAGGCGCTGCGCAACCATATCTCGCGCGCGTTCGAGACAAGGCTGCGTGAGGATGCGCGGCGCGACCGGTGAGGGTGATCGCGGACAACGCCGATCTGGCCGAGGGGGCGGCACATCTGGCAAGCGTCTGTCCGGTCTGGGCCGCGACGCTGCCGGGGCTGGATCTGCCGCTTCGCCGACGCGATGACGGGTTCGGCGCGATCCTTGATGCGATTATCGGGCAGCAGATTTCCATTGCGGCGGCGGCGGCGATCCTGACGCGGCTGGAGGCGGCGGGGCTGACCGAACCGGCGGCGATCCGGGCTGCGGGCGCGGACGGGCTGCGCGATTGTGGCGTGTCGCGCCCGAAGATCCGCTATCTTCTGGGCATTGTGGAGAACGAACCCGACTGGGCCGCGCTGCGCAACGCCCCGGATGAGGAGGCGATTGCGATACTGGTCGCGCTGCCCGGCATCGGGCGCTGGACGGCGGAGATCTATCTCGCCTTCGCTTTGGGCCGGAGCGACGCGTTCCCGGCGGGCGATCTGGCCTTGCAGGAGGCGGCGAAGCTGCTCTACGGCCTCGACGAACGCCCCGCACCCAAGGCGCTTGAGGCGATGGCGGAGCCGTGGCGTCCTTGGCGCTCGGTCGCGGCGCGGGGGCTCTGGGCCTATTACCGGGTCGCGAAAGGGCGCGAGGGCGTGCGGTCGTAATCGCCACCGTCATCCGCCGGTCGCAAGGGCTTACCGCGCGGCGAGCTGGGTGATCAGATCATTCGCGAATTGCGCAATCAGCGCGGATGCCGCGAAGTCGAATTGATTGACCGCCACAAAGACCCCGATATCCCCGCTGGGTGCAAAGGCGTGATAAAGGAACATCCCCTGCAAGCCGCCCGCCTTCTGAAGGATCAGGGGTCGGTTGCCGTCCGGCTGCATGACGATCCAGCCAAGCGCCATAGCGTCCATCTCGCCGGATTCATCGAAGCCGAACACCGGCGAAAGCCCGTCCCGGTTCACATATGGGGCGTGATCCAGAAGCCGAGTTTCGGCCCACGCGTCACCCTCATCGAGGTGCCATTCCAGCCAGGTCAGAATATCGTTGGCCGTGGAGTATAGCCCGCTTGCCCCGGCCATCGCGGGGCCGCTTGGCACATCGGGCAGTGCTTCGCCGTCGAAACCGTGGCCGGACATCATGCGTCGCCCCTCCATCCCCGCAAAGCCGGTGCTGTCGAGGCCCAGCGGATCGAGAATGCGCTTTTGCAGCAGCGTGGGGTAGGGCTCGCCCGCAGCCCCGCCCAGTGCCGCTGCGAGCATGTCGAAGCCGAAATTGGAATAAAGCCCGCCGGTGCCAGCCGGGAAAAGCTGCTTGTCGTCGGACAGCGCGGCGAAATAGGCGTCAAGCGTGATGGTGGAAAACGGATCATCCTCGTCCACCTCCCGCTCCAGCTCCCTTGGCAGTCCCGATGTATGGGTGGCAAGGTCGATCAGCCGGATCGGCCGGTCGCCTTTTCGGGGAACGTCGATGTCGGGCAGATGCGAGGCGAGCGTGTCGGTCAGCCCGATGCTGCCCTCAGCCGCCATATCGGCCAGAACTGCGCCGGTGAACACCTTTGTGATCGAGCCGACCCGCATCTGCGTGTCGCCGTCGGGTGTCTCGCCATTCCCGCGTCTGGTCTCGCCGAAGCCGAATACCACGCGCTGCCCGCCCTGCACGGCACCGATCACCAGCCCCGGCACGCCGGTTTCGAGGAACAGCACCTGCCCGGTGAAGGATACCGTGTCGTCGAGCAGTGCCGATTGAGCCTGCGCGGGGGCGGACCAACCCGGATGCGCCAGCAGCAAAACAGGAAGAAACGCCCGCCGGAGGAATTTGTTTATCTGCATGAATGATCGCTGCCGATGAAAGTTGAACATGCCGCACCGGCACAGGGTGACGACGCCGATACCGTAACATCCGACAATATGATCAATAAGGCAAATGCCGTGGCTTCATGGCGTTACGGATTTCAAACGCGAAAGGCCCGGCGATATAGCCGGGCCTTCCTCATATTGTCCTGCGTTACTGCGCCGAGGCCAGCAGATCGGTGATCCGGCGGACGGAGGCGCGGCGGTTCTCCCGCTCATCCGCCAGCGTCGGGATCTTCAGATATTCCTCGCCGTAACCCTGCACGACAAGGTTCTCCGGCGGCACATCGAAATATTCCGACAGCGCCAGCGCCACAGATTCCGCGCGGCGATCCGACAGGGCCAGATTATAGGTCGCGCTGCCGACGGCATCGGTGTGCCCCTCGATCAGGAAGATTTCGCGGGGGTTCTGCGCGATGCTTTCCTCCAGCACCGACCCGAGCGTTGCCAGCTGGCGGGCCTGATCGGGGTTGATCGCGGCAGAGCCGGTGTCGAAGGTGATCGCGTCGATATCGACCGGGGCGACAAGATTGCGGACCTCGGGGATGGAGCGCACCTGAGTCAGGGTGAAACGCCGGTCGATGGCGGCCTCGCGCGCCAGCGCTTCGCGCAGCGCGGCTTCGGTCGTCGGCGCGGTATCGGCGCTTGGTGCCGGCGCTTGCGGCAACTCGGCCAGCTCGACCGGCGGCACTTCGACGGATTCGTCGATCAGCACGGTTTCGGTCCCGTCCGGGGCGATATGAACCCGGCGCAGCACCGACAGATCGGCGGCGCGGATGGTCACGATCTGCGAGCCATCGGGACGGGTCACGATAGTGCGGGAGGAGCCGTCGGAATAATTCTCCGTTTGCATCTCGTTGCCGGCCTGCCGCAGCAGGGCGTTGTCGTCCTTCAGCACCTGCTGGCTGCCATCCTCGCGGGTGACGATGACCCGGTCGCCGGTGTTCAGCGCCACCTCGCGATTGCCGTTGAGCATCTGCCCGACGGCGAGCGCGCCAAGCCCGACCAGAGCGGCGCGGGCGAGATCGTTGCTGTCGTTATCGCCGTCATCCGATGCCCCGCTGCCGCCTTCGCTGGCCTGACGGATCGCATCGGTCAGAGTGGTGGCGAAATCCTCGGACGAACTGCGCGCCTCGTCTTCGGCCACGGTTTCGGTGACGGTTTCGCCCTCACCCTGCTGCGCGGTCAGGGCGGCGGCGGTCGGGGCCGCGGCCTCGGCGGCTTCGCGGGCCGCTTCGGTGTTGGAGCCGCGGGCGCGCATCTTTCCGTCTTCGCCCACGACATAGACCTGCTGGACGGCGCGGCCCATGATGATCCGTCCGTCCTCGGTCACCTCCGCCGCCACGCCGCGCGGGCTCAGCAGCGAAATCCCCTCGGCGCAAGGCCGGTCGGCACCATCCGCGCAGACCAGATCGTCGGCGGTCAGGCCCTCGGAGATTTCCTGCTGAAGAAGCGCCGAAAGCTGCGGCATATGTTCGGCCCGCTCCCGGTGATACTGATCGGCAAAGCGAGGTTCGACACGGTGTTCGTCATTGGCGTAGCTGTCGCTGATCGCGGGTGCGGCAGGTTCGTCATCCAGCACCGATTCCGCCGCCTGCGCCGCCGCGATCTGGGCTGCGATTTCGGCCTCGCGTTCGGCTGCCTCCCGGGCGGCTTCGGCGGTCTGTTCTGCCGTCGCCTCAGCCTGCTGGTTCTGCTGAGCGGTGTCGTCGGCGGCGCTGTCATCGGCTTCATCCTCGGGTGCATCCGCTTCAGCCTGCACCTGCGCGGCACGGGCCTGCGCAGCGGCCAGCCGTGCTTCCGCCAGTTCAGCAAGATCGTTTCCACGGACCATCGGCTGACCATTCTGTACCGTGAACGGTTGCAGGTTCTGCGGTGCGAGGATCATCTGGCCATCGGAGTTAAGCTGCACCGATACGCCAGCCGGTGTCATCAGCGGCATGTCATCGGCACAGGGCCGCGCCGATCCGTCAAGGCAGCTCAATTGCTCCTGGGTCAGCCCCGCGCGGCGTTCGGCCTGAAGGATGCTGTTCAGCGGCGGCATCTGCTCGGCCCGTGGTCCGGCCTGTGCGGTGAATTCCTCGGGCGGCAGGATAATCTCGGCATGGGCCGGGGTGAGGAGGCCGAAGGAAAAGAATGCGGCAATGGCTGTGGAATTGGCGGTGAAGCGGCCCATAGGGTCCTCCCTGACGATCTGGTTTGGTCTGCACAGTAACGGCAGCCCGCACGCATCGTTCCCAAAATCTGCGTGAGCGATCTGTGAGCAAAGAAAAATCCCGCACGGGCGATGCGGGTTTGGCTGTCAAGGAACAGACGCGGTTATGCCGCAAGCGAAAAGGGGGCTTCCGCCCCCGTCCTCCGGACTCCCCCGAGGATATTTGCGCCAGCGTGAGAGCCGCGCCGTTTCAGCCTGGCGGAAATATCCTGGGGTGAATTGACGCGTAGCGGCAAGAGGGGCAAAGCCCCTCACGACAGGATCAGATGCCGTCGCCGACGAAGGCTTTCTCGACCACGAATTCCTTCGGCTCGGAGTTTGCGCCCTCGCGCAGGCCGAAACCTTCCAGAACCGCTTTCACATCGACGTTGAAGGCAAGGCTGCCGCAGATCATGGCGCGGTCCTCTTCGGGGTTCATCGCGGGCAGGCCGAGATCGGCGAACACCTTGCCGGAGGTCATATTGTCGGTGATCCGTCCCATCAGCGGCGAATCCTCGCGGGTGGTGGTCGGGTAGTAGAGCAACCGGTCGGCGAAGCTTTCGCCGTAAAGCTCGGTCAGCAGCGGGTCGTTACGCAGGTTTTCGACCAGTTCGCGGCCATAATTCAGCTCGTCGGCGGTGCGGCAGGTATGCATCATGATCACCTGCTCGAAGCGTTCATAGCTTTCCGGGTCGCGCATCAGCGAGGCAAAGGGCGCGATGCCGGTGCCGGTGGCGAGAAACCACAGTCGCTTGCCCGGCAGCAGCGCGTCGAGGACCAGCGTGCCGACGGGTTTCGGGCGCAGGATGATCTGATCGCCTTCCTTGATATGCTGGAGCTTCGAGGTCAGCGGCCCGTCCGGCACCTTGATGGAATAGAATTCCAGCTCGTCATCCCAGTTCGGGGACGCAATGGAATAGGCGCGCAGCAGCGGTTTGCCGTTATCGCCCAGAAGCCCGATCATCACGAATTCGCCCGAGCGGAAGCGCAGCGAGGCGGGCCGGGTCACGCGGAAAGAGAACAGCCGGTCGGTCCAATGCTTCACAGCCGTCACCGTCTGCGCATCCGGCAGGGTCGGCTTTTCGCGGTTCGGGGCTTGGGTCACGGCAATATCCAGTGTCATCTGCGGTCCTGCGGGTTCTCTATGCCATCACGGCGCGTGGGTGAAGCCCGGTCGGGGCGTCAGATTGTCCCGATCAGGCTGGTTCGCGTGATAATTAGAATATTTTCCGCGAATATTGCAGGGGTTCGCGGTCGATAAGGAAATTATCGGGCTTGTGTGGCTCTCGCAGGGGAATTGTCCCGTTCTCCTGCGTCGTGCGCAACCAGCCTGACGAGCCCTCTCGCCTTATCAGGATTTATCGTCCACCACCGACAGGATATCCGGCACCGCAGGGCAGGGCAGCAACTGGTTATGCGCCACATCTGCCAGCGTTGCATTATGCAGGAACACATAGACATGCGCCGACAGGCTTTGCCACAGCCGGTTGGACAGCGTCTGCGCGCGCGACCCCGACAGCCCGCCCGATGCGCCCGCGCCGACATGCAGCGCGCTGACGGTTTCATCGACGGCGGCCAGCACGTCGGAGACGCGGATTTCCGTCGCCGGGCGCGACAGCTTGTAGCCGCCCCCAGGACCGCGTGCGGATTCGACCAGACCGGCGCGGCGCAGGCGCACGAAAAGCTGTTCCAGATAGGGCAGCGAAATGCTCTGCCGTTCAGCGATATCGGCCAGCGAGGTCAGCGACTCCGTCGGCTGAAGTGCCAGATCGACAAGCGCTGCCATGCCATATCTGCCCTTGGTGGAAAGTTTCATGCTCTGCTCCTCTGGCCCGAAAAGATTGACGAGCGTGCAGGGTCTGGGCTAACTGCGCCGGACTTGGCTGCTCTTGCGCAGGCTGGGGCTGGCCCACATCTTCGGTGACTGGAGATAAATGCCGCCTTTGGCTGCGTCAAGAAAACCGTTTCGCGAAGGAATGCGATGCCTGAACTGATTTTTCCCGGTCCCGATGGCCGCCTCGAAGGGCGGTATCATACCCAATCCAACCCCGATGCGCCGATCGCCATCATTCTGCACCCGCATCCGCAGTTTGGCGGGACGATGAATAATCGTGTCGTCTATAACCTGCATTACGCCTTTCACAAGATCGGCTTTACGGTGATGCGGTTCAATTTCCGCGGTGTCGGACGCTCGCAGGGTGAGTTCGATCAGGGCGTCGGTGAATTGTCCGATGCTGCCGCCGCGCTGGATTATCTTCAGGCGATGAACCCGAACTCCAAGCATTGCTGGGTTGCTGGGTTCAGCTTCGGTGCCTGGATCGGGATGCAGCTTCTGATGCGCCGGCCCGAGATCACCGGCTTCATCAGTGTCGCGCCGCCGGCGAATATGTATGATTTCAGCTTCCTCGCGCCATGCCCGGCCTCGGGGCTGATCATCAACGGCACCGCCGACCGCGTCGCGCCGCCGAAGGACACGGATGGGCTGGTCGGCAAGCTGCGCGAGCAGAAGGGCATCACCATCAGCCACGAGGTGATCGAGGGTGCCGACCACTTCTTCCGCGACGATGAGGCGCATATGGAGCCGATGATCTCCACCGTGCAGGCCTATGTCCGCCGCAGGCTGACGGAGACGACGCGGTAGAAGCGCTTTTCCGGGGTGCCGGATGATCTGTATGCGGGTCGCCTGCGCAGAAAATGCAGACAAAAAGCATACAATGGCATACTGACTTCCGTTCCGGTTCCGGAACCGCTATACCGCGCGCAAAGCCAACCTAACCGAAGGGATGCCTCATGTCGAAGATCAAGGTAGCCAACCCCGTCGTCGAGCTGGACGGCGACGAGATGACCCGGATTATCTGGGATTTCATCAAGAAGAAGCTGATCCTGCCCTATCTCGACATCGATCTGAAATATTACGATCTGGGCATTGAGGAGCGGGACCGCACCGATGACCAGATCACCGTGGACGCGGCGAACGCGATCAAGGAATACGGCGTCGGCGTCAAATGCGCGACGATCACCCCGGATGAAGCGCGGGTCGAGGAATTCGGGCTCAAGAAAATGTGGCGCTCGCCCAACGGGACGATCCGCAACATCCTCGGCGGGGTGATCTTCCGTGAGCCGATCATCTGCAAGAACGTGCCGCGTCTGGTGCCGCACTGGACCAAGCCGATTGTTGTCGGCCGTCATGCGTTCGGCGATCAGTACCGCGCCACCGATTTCAAATTCCCCGGCAAGGGCAAGCTGACGATCAAATTCGTCGGTGACGATGGCGAGACCATCGAGCATGAGGTGTTCCAGGCGCCGGGCTCCGGCGTGACGATGGCGATGTATAACCTCGACGAATCGATCCGCGATTTCGCCCGCGCCTCGATGAACTATGCGTTGCAGCGGAAATACCCGCTTTACCTGTCAACCAAGAACACGATCATGAAAGCCTATGACGGGCGCTTCAAAGATCTGTTCCAGGAGGTGTTCGACGCGGAGTTCGCTGACGAATACAAGAAGGCCGGTATCACCTACGAACATCGCCTGATCGACGACATGGTGGCGGCGTCGCTGAAATGGTCGGGCGGCTATGTCTGGGCATGCAAGAACTATGACGGCGACGTGCAGTCGGATACGGTCGCGCAGGGCTTTGGCTCGCTGGGGCTGATGACCTCGGTTCTGATGACGCCGGACGGGAAAACGGTCGAAGCCGAGGCGGCGCATGGCACCGTCACCCGCCATTATCGCGAGCACCAGAAGGGCAATGAGACCTCCACCAACTCCATCGCGTCGATCTATGCGTGGAGCGGCGGTCTGAAGCATCGCGCCAAGCTGGATGAGAACGAAGCGCTGATGACTTTCGCCCAGACGCTGGAGAAGGTCACGGTGCGCGCGGTCGAGGATGGGTTCATGACCAAAGACCTCGCGCTGCTGGTCGGGCCGGATCAGAAATGGCTGTCGACGATGGGCTTCCTTGAGAAGGTCGATGAATATTTGAACAAGGCGCTGAGCTGAGGCGCCTGACGGCGGCAAGCTAAGCGACTGACAGTGGCAAAGGCCGGGCGATCTGCCCGGCCTTTTTTCGTGCGTGTGGCGGGTGCGGTGTCGGAGGTGGGCCCGGGGTGGCTGCTGGATGGACAGGGCCTCTGGATGCCTGCGCTTACCGATGTGGGCGGATCCTGCGTCGTGAACGGTTTGCAGGCTGCGCAGATTCATAACCAGGATGAATAGGCGGCGAGATCGCCGCATTTTTCGAGCTTATGCAGCTTCCAGAAATCAGTTGTGCTGCGCGGCGACGCTGTTCTGTCAGGTCGGGACGAGATCGGATGAATATCTGGAGCTGGCGACTCGGCGTGACTGTGTCTTCATTATTATAATTTAAAATCAATATGTTGACAGGAAGATCATCGAAGCCCTGTCCCGAAGGGCTCATCCTGCTTTGCGTAAATTTGTCTAAATCACTTGAAAATTTTCTCTAAACGAACGCTGTCCGGATACCCGGCGTCATAATCGCATGCTAGCGTTCAGGGATAACAACCTAGGGTACTATATATTTATCTTATTACATCTAATTATTGTATATCAGCATAGGGCGGGCAGGCGCGGCCAATGGCAAACATCAGCGATATCCAGACTTTCATTCTTAGTGGCGTGGTGCCGACGATCGCCGTTGATCAGAACAATAACTATCAGCCTAATCAAATCCTGGGTAATACCTACGCGATCCCCGGGGAGCTCGACCGGATGAACTTCATCGACGGCAATGGCGACGGGGATCTGAACGATCACGAACAAGTCCATACTGGAATGAGTGGTGAAACGGGGACAAACGGCGACCGTCTGCAGATCAACGGGACGACATATTTTGTCCAGTCGATGTTCCACACGAATATCACCGTCAATTTCAGCGATGGCACCTCGCAAACCTATGCGGGCGGGGCGCGTACATTTGTTATAGCCAGAACCGGCGTCAACACATTGACCGGGGATGTGGTAGTCAACCCCGTGAACAGTGTTCGCACGGCGATCACCGCGTATAAAAATGCGGCCCCGGGGCGCAAGATCGTCTCTTTGACGGTGAACAGTTTCGGGGCCGACCCCCTGGACAACACAACGATGGCGGCCCAGAGCGATATTTTCTGCTTCGCCAGCGGGACGCTGATCGAGACCCGTGCAGGTATGGTGCCGGTCGAGCGGCTTAAAATCGGGACAGAGTTGCGCACGCTGGATCATGGGTATCAGCGAATTCGCTGGATCGGCGCGACACGCCTGTCGGGCGACGATCTGACTGCCAATCCGAAACTGCGCCCGATCCGCATCCGGGCCGGAGCTTTGGGGCAGCGGTTGCCTGAGCGCGATCTTGTCGTCAGTCGTCAGCATCGCGTGCTTGTCCGCTCGCCGCTGGTGCCGGACATGTTCGGGGCGGATGAAATTCTGGTCCCTGCCATCAAGCTGACCGCGCTGGATGGGGTCGAGATCGAAGAGCAGCGGGTCGGCGTCATCTATTGGCATATTCTGTTTGACCAGCACGAGGTCATCTTTTCCGAGGGCATGCCGACGGAAAGCCTGTTTACCGGGCCTGAGATGCTGAAGACCCTCTCCCCCGAGGCGCGGGAAGAAATCGAGATGTTGTTTCCGCAGTTTTTCGCATCCGGTTTCCTGGCCGAGCCGGTTCGCCAGATCCCTGACGGCAAACGGTTGAAGCTGTTCATGGAACGGCAATCTCAGGTCGGACAGCCGCTGCTGTCGGGCTGGCCGCATCCCGAGTAAGCCACGCTTTAAACCAACAGTCGGCGAAAGTTGCATTAATGCCGCGATCATTCCGAATCGTTGCAACTCACCAAAATGTACATGTCGATTTTATGACGTTTCTGGAATATATTTTTTAAATGGATCTGGCGCCGGTCCATTTTTCACGGGCGCTCCGGTGGTCCTGGGGATCCAGGGAATCTGCCGGGGCGCCCTTCCGTTTTCGGCGCGACTTCCCATCCTGCACCGAATCCGCTATCGGCTGTCCATCATTGCCCTGATACGGAGCCTGCCCGCATGAAAGCCGCCGTCATCACTTTTCCCGGTTCGAATTGCGACCGTGATCTGCGCGTCGCGTTTCAGCGCGCCGGTGCCGAGGTTGTGCAGGTCTGGCACAAGGACGAAACCTTCCCCGCGGGGACGGATCTGGTTGCGGTGCCGGGTGGGTTCTCCTTCGGGGACTATCTGCGCTGCGGGGCGATTGCCGCGAACTCTCCCATTGCGCGGGCCATTCGCGCCCATGCCGAGCGGGGCGGCTATGTGCTGGGCATCTGCAACGGGTTTCAGGTGCTGACCGAGCTGGGTCTGTTGCCCGGTGCGCTGATGCGCAATGCCGGGCTGACCTTCCTGTGCCGGCAGGTGCCGTTGGAGGTTGTTACGACCGCATGTGATTTCACATCCGGATATAACACGGGCGCGCGGCTGAATGTCCCGGTGGCGCATCATGACGGCAATTATCAGATCGACTCTGAAGGGCTGGCGGAACTGAAGGATCAGGACCGGATCGCGTTCCGCTATGCCGCCGGTATCAACGGTTCGGTGGACGATATTGCGGGGATTCTGTCAGAAAACCGGCGGGTTCTGGGCATGATGCCGCATCCGGAGCGCGCGGTCGATGACGATCATGGCGGCACGGATGGGGCCGCGATGTTCGCCTCCCTCGCCGGAGCGCTTGCCGCGGTTTGAGTGAAAAGCTTGGCAGAATGCGTCGGTTTGCCTAGATTTCCTGTATCGAAGCCGTTGCGGATTGCGCCTTGTGAGAATTGACGCGCCCGAAGATGACCTGCCGGCTCGTTCCGGTAAAGAGGCTGCGCCCAGCCCCTGGGTTGCGCGCCTGGCGACGCTGCTGTTTCTCATTCTCGCCGGGCTGGTCTTGTGGGCGACCAGTTTTTGGCTGAGCGATCGGTTTTCCGAAAATACCCGGGTGAGGGCCGAACTGCGCTCGACGCTGTACGCCGGGCAGTTGCAGTCTGAATTGCAGCGCAATGCCGTCGTGCCGATGATGCTGGCCCGCGATCCGGCGGTGATTTCGGCGCTGGCATCGGATGATTATGCGTTCACCTCCGCCCGTCTGATCTCGGCGCAGAAGGAAATCGGTGTCGCCTCCATCCGGCTGCTGGATGCCTCGGGGCGCACAGTCGCGGCGACGGACCGGCAGTTGCTGGGCACGAATTATGTCTCCGCACCGTATTTCGTCGACGCCATGCGGGCGCGGGATACGGTGTTCACCGTCGCGCCGGAAGATCAGGGCGGGCGATATGAATTCGTCTACTCACGCGCGATTGCGGACAGTTCCGGTACGCTTGGCGTGATCGTGGTCAGCACCGATCTTTCGCGTCTCGAACAAAGCTGGGCCGGGATTGCCGAAGCCGTGGCGGTCACGGATTCGACCGGGCAGGTGATCCTGTCGACCGAAAGCCGCTGGCTCGGCCTGCCGCTGGACGAGGCGCTGTCGGTGCGCCCGGTGCCAAGCGCCATCGAGCGTGCCTTTGCGGTCACCTCGGACTGGACGAATACGCCGATTGACGCTTGGGTAAAGGGCCGGGCGGTCATGCAGACCGAAACCCGTATTCCGTTCCGTGGCTGGCGGATGTTCAACTTCACCACCTATGAGTCGGTGCGGGAGCGGATTCTGGCGGTTCTGGCGCTGGAGGCGATGATATTTGCCGTGCTGGCGGCTGTGGTGTTTTACCTGCTGTCACGAAGGGCGCAGCGTCGCAGTGTCGCCTATATGCGCGAATCCGCCGATCTCAGGGCGCTGAACTCCCGGCTGACGCGCGAGATCGCGGAGCGGGAGCGGGTGCAGCGCGAATTGCGGGTGGCGGAGCAGACGGTCCAGCAATCCTCAAAACTCGCCGCTTTGGGGGAGATGTCGGCAGGCGTCAGTCACGAACTCAACCAGCCTCTGGCAGCGATGAAGACCTATCTGGCGGGCGCGCGGCTGCTGCTCGAACGGGGTCGCGCGGTAGAGGCGCTGTCGAGTTTTCAGCGTATCGACGATCTCGTCGACCGGATGGGGGCCATTGCCCGGCAGCTCAAATCCTATGCTCGCAAGGGGGGCGAGGCGTTTGAGCCGGTCGATCTGCGCCACGCCCTGTCCAACGCGCTGACCATGATGGAGCCGCAGCTTCGCACCCGCCCGATCCGCATCATCCGCAACCTGCCGCGCCGTCCGGTGATGGTGTATTGCGACCAGATCCGGCTGGAGCAGGTGCTGATCAACCTCTTGCGCAATGCGATTGACGCCACCAAGTCGCAGGAAGATGCAGAGATTGAAATCGCGATCGAGGCCGGGGCTCAAGCCCTTGTGACGATTCGTGACAACGGACCCGGCGTCAGCGATCTGGACAAGCTGTTCGAACCGTTCTTCACCACGAAGAAGCCCGGAGAGGGCACCGGGTTGGGGCTTGCGATTTCATCCGGGATCGTTTCCGATTTCGGCGGCAGGCTGACCGCGCATAATGCCGAACATGGCACCGGCGCGGTTTTCGAACTGACCTTGCCACTTTACGATCCCGATGATGGGCGAAATCAGGCGCCTCTGGCCGCAGAATGAAAAAGAAAGGCAGAGCATGACCAAGACATTGCGGATTGCCGTCGTGGATGACGAGCCGGATATGCGTGAATCGATCAGCCAGTGGCTGGTATTGTCGGGGTTCAATACGGTGACTTTCGCTTCGGCGGAGGATGCGCTGAAGGAAATCGGCCCGGACTGGCCCGGCGTCGTGATCACGGATATTCGCATGCCGGGTATGGACGGGATCGCGTTTCTGAAGCGGCTGATGAATATCGATTCCGCACTGCCGGTCATCATGATCACCGGACATGGCGATGTGCCGATGGCCGTGGAGGCGATGCGGATCGGGGCGATGGATTTCATGGAAAAACCCTTCAAGCCGGACCGGATGACCGAGCTGGCGAAGAAGGCGACCCATGCCCGCCGGATGACGCTGGACAACCGCGCCATCCGCCGCGATCTGTCGGAAGGACAGCAGGTCATGTCGAAGCTGGTCGGCCAGTCTGCGGCGATGGAGCGGCTGCGGGAGGATATTCTCGATCTCGGGCAGGCTGATGGTCATGTGCTGATCGACGGGGAAACCGGGGTCGGCAAGACGCTGGTCGCCCATGCGCTTCATGCGGTCGGACCGCGCGCGGGCAAGAAATTTGTCCCCATTGCCTGCGCTGCATTCGACGCAGAGCAACTCGGCGCGCGATTATTCGGCCCTCTGGAAGACGGGCTTCCCGCAGTTGAGGAGGCCCGGGGCGGCACGCTGTGTCTGGAGGATATCGAGGCGCTGCCCGATGCGCTGCAGGCGCGTCTGCTGGGCTTTATCTCAGAACAGGGTAACCCGGCGGAGACACGGATCATCGCCATTTCCAATGCAAGGGGCGGGGGCCACAAGCCCGAGGACTCGCTGCGTCCCGATCTGTTTTACCGCCTGTCCGCCCTTCAGATCACCGTGCCGCCGCTGCGCAGCCGGGGCGAGGATATTCTGGCGCTGTTCACCCGCATGACGGAGGAATTCGCTGATGAATATGGCTGTGATCCGCCGCAGGTGAACGCGCAGGAGGCGGCGCAGCTTTTGCAGGCGCCTTGGCCCGGCAATGTCCGGCAACTGATCAATGTCGCGGAGCGGGCGGTGCTGCAAAACCGGCGCGGCTCGGGTTCCATAACCTCCCTGCTGATGGCCGAGGGGGATGAGGAGCAGCCGCAGGCGACCACGACCGAGGGCAAGCCGCTCAAGGAATATGTCGAGAGTTTTGAGAAAATGCTGATCGACAACACCATGCGCCGCCATAAGGGTTCGATAGCCGCTGTGATGGACGAGCTGTGCCTGCCGCGCCGCACGCTGAACGAGAAAATGGCGAAATACGGGTTGCAACGCGGCGATTATCGCTGAACAGGGGCGGCGGTTCCGGCGGCTGCGCGTATTAAGCCGGAATTTACCTGCGCGCGAGGAAAATGCGATTGCCCATTGAACTTCCTCGCCTCTCGCCTTTATGTTCGGACTATGCGCGGAGCTTTTCATTTGACTGAATGACCGCGCCATCAGTTTCGCAGCGGAAGCTGACGCGCCACAAGCCGTCACTCCTGCCGAGAAAACCGTCCCGAGGCGTAATACGCTCAGGGGCCGATATTAGCTGCCCCGTGGCTTTGGTCCGGGGCCAAGAGGTAACAGACGCGATGCATCGCGCGGGATATAGTTTGGCCGGAAACAGGTGGGGATCGCTCTCCGCTGCGCCCTGTATCATCGCAACCGCGTCCCCAGCACACCGCAGTAACATCACGCCTCCGGCCTCAGGCCGGGACGGAATGCTGCGCGAAAGAAAACCAAATGGCAAAGAAAATGCTAATCGACGCGACGCACGCGGAAGAGACCCGCGTCGTCGTGGTGGATGGAACCAAAGTCGAGGAATTTGATTTCGAGACGGTCAACAAGCGGCAGCTTGCTGGCAATATTTATCTGGCGAAGGTGACGCGGGTCGAACCCTCGCTTCAGGCCGCGTTCGTGGATTATGGCGGAAACCGTCATGGTTTCCTCGCCTTCGCGGAAATTCACCCGGATTATTACCAGATCCCGGCTGCGGATCGCCAGGCGCTGCTTGACGAGGAACGCGCCTATGCCGAGGCCGTCGCGGCTGAGGAGGCGGAAAACGGCAAATCTTCCGGCAGGGGTGGCAAATCCTCCCGCCGCAGATCCTCCAAACAGGCCCAGCCGGAAAAGGTGGAGACCGGGGACGAGGCGGTCAGCTCGGACGAAATTCCGGGCATGGAAGTCGTCGACCACAATGACGAGGGCGTGGCGAATGCGCCCGCCGATACTGCTGATGCGACCGATGAAGCCGACGCGTCAGCCGGTCATGTGGACGCGGATCGGGCGGAGGCGTCGGATCAGCAGGACGCCCCCCGTCAGGACGCCGACGCGGCCGGCGACGCTGATGACGGTGACGCTGATGACGGTGACGCTGATGACGGTGACGCGGATGACGGTGAAGGCGATGACAGCGAGAGCGACGCCGAACCGGCGGATGCCTCCGCCAAGGACGAAAATATCGAATCCGTGGCTGACGAGGATGTCAGCGAGGAAATTCGCGTCCCCAAGAAACCCCGGCCCCGGCGCTACAAGATCCAGGAGGTCGTCAAGGTCCGCCAGATCATGCTGGTCCAGGTGGTCAAGGAAGAGCGTGGCAATAAAGGCGCGGCGCTGACGACCTATCTCAGCCTCGCCGGACGTTACTGCGTGCTGATGCCGAATACGGCGCGGGGCGGGGGGATTTCGCGCAAGATCACCAATGCCTCGGACCGCAAGAAGCTGAAAGACATCGCCTCCAGCCTGAAAGTGCCGCAGGGGGCGGGGCTGATCATCCGGACGGCGGGCAGCCAGCGCACCAAGACGGAGATCAAGCGCGACTACGAATATCTGATGCGGCTGTGGGAACAGATCCGTGACCTGACGTTCAAATCGACCGCACCTGCGCCGATTTACGAGGAAGGCGATCTGATCAAGCGCTCGATCCGCGATCTCTACAGCAAGGAGATCGACGAGGTGCTGGTCGAGGGCGACCGGGGCTATCGCGTGGCCAAGGACTTCATGAAAATGATCATGCCGTCCCATGCCCGCAATGTGAAACACTACACCGATCCGATGCCACTTTACGCCCGTTATCAGGTGGAAAGCTATCTGGGCGGCATGTTCAACCCGACCGTTCAGCTGAAATCCGGCGGCTATATCGTCATCGGCGTGACCGAGGCGCTTGTGGCCATCGACGTGAACTCGGGCCGTGCGACCAAGGAAGGCTCCATCGAGGATACGGCGACCAAGACCAACCTTGAAGCCGCCGATGAAATTGCCCGCCAGCTGCGCCTGCGCGACCTTGCCGGGCTGATCGTGATCGACTTCATCGACATGGATGAGCGGAAGAATAACTCCGCTGTCGAGAAGCGTTTGAAAGACCGGCTGAAGACAGATCGCGCGCGGATTCAGGTCGGCAAGATTTCCGGCTTCGGCCTGATGGAGATGTCGCGGCAGCGTTTGCGGCCGGGCATGCTGGAATCGACGACTCAGCCTTGCGCGCATTGCCACGGCACCGGGCTGATCCGCTCTGACGACAGCCTGGCGCTGACCATTCTGCGTGCCATCGAGGAGGAGGGGACGCGGAAGCGCTCTCGCGAGGTGCTGGTCAAGGCGCCGGTTGCGGTCGCGAACTTCCTGATGAACGGCAAGCGCGAGCATATCGCCGTGATCGAGGCGCGCTATGGCATGTCCGTGCGGGTCGAGGCCGATCCGATGCTGATTTCCCCCGATTTCGCGCTTGAGAAGTTCAAGACCGCGACCCGGACGGTGCCCGATGTGCTGAGCCCGGTCGTCTCTGTCGATGCGCAGCTTATGGCGCAGATCGACGATGACGAAGACCCGGTCGAGGAGGAAAGCACCGACGAGGTCGAAGCCAGCGATAACGGTGATGGCGAGGGTGAGGGCGGCAACCGCTCCAAACGCCGCCGCCGCCGGCGTCGCCGGGGTGGCCGGGATCGGAATGACGGCAATGAGTCGTCGGGCGACAATGGCGCACAGGGCGACAATGACGATGACGGGGCGGTGGCCGCGAAATCGCGTGATCGCGGCGATGACGCGCAGGACGATCAGGCGGCGAATGGCGATCAGGACGCCAATACGCAAGACGGGCAGCCTGCGGAGAAGCCGAAATCGCGCAGCCGCTCCCGCAGCCGCTCGCGCCGCAAGGCAGAGCCGGTGACGGAGGACGCGGCGCAAGACAGCGCAGCCCCGGTCGCGGAAGCTGCCGCCGATCTTGCCGTAACGGCGAGCGCGGAGGTCGTGGATCTGCGCGACAAGCCTGCCGAGCCGGTCGAGGTTACGGCAAAGCCGGAAGACGCGCCCGCCATGCAGGCACCTGACGCGGCAGAGGCGCAGACCTCTCCTGAGCCGGTTGCCGTTGATACGGTCGCTGTTGATGCCGCTGATGATGTGGCGCAGGCACAGCCCGCTGAGGCGTCCGAGAGCGCGGAAGTCCCGGCAGAAGCGCCTGTCGCCAGCACCGAAGCGCCGGTTGAGGCGGAAGCCGCACCGGAACCCGCACCCGAGCAAGCTGCCGAACCGGCAGAGGTGGTGGAGGCGCGCGACGACAAGCCGTCGCGTCCCAAGCGCCGCGGCTGGTGGTCCATCGGCTGACAGACAGATGGCCCGCCGGATTGCGGCGGGCCTTTTTCGTAGCGCCCACGTCACTGTGACGCGGTGGCCTCTGGCGTAAATCTGCAAATTGGCTAAGGTCGCGGCATGTTTGGAATTGACCTGATAGATGCCGGTTTCATGCCAGCGGCGATTGTGGCGCTGCTGGCGGGGGTGCTGTCGTTTCTTTCACCCTGCGTGTTGCCGGTGGTGCCGCCCTATCTGGCCTATATGACCGGGATCAGTGTCGGCGGGCTGAAATCGGGCGAGCGCAGCGCGGTGCCTGCGGCGATCATGTTCGTGCTTGGCCTGTCGACCGTGTTTCTGGTCATGGGGTTTGCGGCATCGGCCCTTGGGCGGATGTTCCTTGAATATCAGATCTGGCTGACCCGGATCGCCGGAGTCGCGGTGATCGTGATGGGGCTGCATTTCCTGCATGTGTTCCGCATCCCGATGCTGGATCAGGAAGCGCGACTGGAAACCGGCGATCAGGGCGGTTCTGCCTTCGGGGCGTATATCCTCGGGCTGGCCTTCGCCTTTGGCTGGACGCCGTGCATCGGCCCGCAGCTTGGCATGATTCTGTCGCTTGCCGCGACGGAGGCGCAGATCGGGCGCGGCACCGGGCTTTTGGCGGTCTATGCGTTCGGGCTGGGGATTCCGTTCCTGCTGTCTGCGATCTTCATCAACCGCGCAATGGGGCTGATGAACCGGATCAAGCCCTATCTGAAGGTGATCGAGCGGGCCATGGGTGTGCTGCTGATCGTGGTCGGTGTGCTGCTGCTCAGCGGGCGGATGGCGGATTTGTCCTACTGGATGCTGGAGACGTTCCCCTTCCTCGCCACGCTGGGCTAACGCTTCACATTGCGTTTGAGATCGGACAGCGACACAGCGCCGGTTGCAAAGCTGAGCGCGAAGTAAAGCGCAGCACCGCCGATCACCAGCAAGGCAAGCTCCGGGATCCGCGCCATGCCGATACTGTCGGTCCAGCGCAGCGTCGCCCAGAGTGCCGCGGCCATCAGCGCCGATGACAGCATGATGCGGGGCGCGGTACGGCGCAGCCGCGTATCCCAGCGGGTCGCCTGACCCATGCTGCGCGTGCCCAGCCAGAGCTGCACCACCATCACCCATGACGCCACTGAGGTCGCAATTGCAGCGGCCATGAAGCCGATGCTGCCCATCAGCCCGAAGGCCACAGCCGCATTGACGATCATGGCGATCAGGGCGTAGCGGGCGGGTGAGCGGGTATCCTCGCGGGCGAAATAGAGCGGTTGCAGGATTTTCTGCAGCACGAAGGCGGGCAGGCCAAGCGCATAGACGACAAGCGCGCGGGCGGTTTGCAGCACGTCATGATCGGTGAACTGGCCGCGCCCGAACAGCGTGTCGACCATCGGCACGGCGATGACGGCAATGGCAAAGGCACAGGGCATGGTCAGGAACAGCCCGAACTCCGTCGCGCGTGAAAAGGCTGACTGACCGCCTGCCTCATCCCCTTCGCGCAGCCGCCGGGCCAGTTCCGGCAGCAGCACGACCGCCACGGCACCTGCAACCACGCCGAGCGGCAGTTGATAAAGCCGGTCGGAGTAATACAGCCACGCGACCGCGCCATCGAATTGCGAGGCGACCTGCCGCCCGACCAGCAGGTTGATCTGCACGACGCCGCCGGCGAACGCAGCGGGCAGGGCGACGATCACCAGCTTGCGCATATCAGGCGACAGCCGGGGACGCTTCGGAAAGAAGGTCCAGCCGGTCCGGTGCGCGTCCCACCAGACGAGGCCAAGCTGAGCGATCCCGGTGATCGGCGTTGCCCAGGCCAGCGTCAGCCCCAGATCCCAGCCCTGCCAGCGGCCCAGCAGCATGGCGATGATGAACAGCACGTTCAGGATCACCGGCGCGGCGGCGGCGGCCGTGAAGCGCCCATTCGCGTTCAGCACGCCCGAGATCATCGAGGCGAGCGAGATCAGCAGGATATAAGGGAAGGTGATGCGGCCATATTCGACGGTCATCGCAAAACGCTCATCACCCGCGAAGCCGGACGCCATCAGCAGGACCATGACCGGCATGAAGATCATGGCAATGGCCGACAGCAGCAGCACGGTGACGAACAGCCCCGAAAACGCTTCGGAGGCAAAGCGCATCGCCTCTTTCCGGTCCTCCAGCCGCTTGGCGAACATCGGCACGAAGGCGGTATTGAACGCACCTTCCGCGAAGAAGCGGCGGAACATATTGGGCAGCGACAACGCGATGGCGAAGGCTTCGGCCATCGGTCCCGCACCCAGCCATGCCGCCATGATCTGATCGCGGACAAAGCCCAGCAGGCGGGACAGGAATGTCCAGCTTCCCACGGCCAGAAAGCCGCGCACCATTCCGTTTTTCATCGGTTTATGCTCCTGCCTGCTCCGAGCCTGCGCGCTCCGCGCCTTCGCGTATGGCCTGCCGCAGTTTCTTTTCCAAGGCCTCACGGCGGCCCGGCTGTTGCAGTTTCAGGCCGAAGGCGTCTTTTACATAGAAACTATCCACGACCTGCGCCCCGTAAGTCGCGATCACGGCGCTTGCGATGCGGATATGGTTTGCGGCCAGCGTCCGGGTCAGATCGTACAGCAGGCCGGGGCGGTCGCGGGTATCCACCTCGATAATCGTGTAGATATCGCTGCCCTCATTGTCGAAAGTGACATGGGTCGGGAATTTGAACGCCTTGTCGCGCTTCTTCATCTGATCCTTGTCGGCCAATGCATCACGCGGCACGACCTCGCCTTTCAGCGTCCGGTCGATCATCCGGCGCAGGCGCGGCAGGCGTTCCGCCTCATAGGGGTGGCCCTCGCTGTCCTGAACCCAGAACACGGCCGTGGCGAACCCGTCTTTCGACGTATAGGTCCGCGCATCCACGACATTCGCCCCGACCAGAGCCAGCGCGCCAGCGAGGCGGGAGAAGATGCCGGGGTGATCCGACAGCACGAAAATCGCGCGGGTGGCGTCGCGGTCGGGATCGGGGTGCAGGTCGATATGGATTTCATCCTCGCCCAGATCCTTGAGCAGACCGGCGATAACGGCGTGCGTCTCCGTCGGCAGGCCCTGCCAGTAATTCGCATAATGCCGTGCGGTTTCCTCGCGGATCGCCTTCGCATCCCAGCCCTCGGCAATCAGCCGGTGGCGCAGCGCGCGTTTCGCGTCATTGCGCCGCTGATCGCGGTTCAGCGCCTCCATCCCGTTTTCCAGAACGCTGGCGGTCTGTTCGTAAAGCTGGCGCAGCAGCACGGCTTTCCAGTTGTTCCATGTCCCCGGCCCGACGCCGCGAATATCGCAGACGGTCAGCACCAGCAGCAGATCGAGCCGTTTGCGCGTTTTCACCGCCTTGGCAAAGTCGCGGATCGTGCGCGGATCGGAAATATCGCGCTTCTGGGCTACGTCCGACATCAGCAGGTGATTGCGGACCAGCCATTCGATGGTCTCGATCTCGTCGGAGGCAAGACCGAAACGCGTGGTGACGCGCCGGGCGATCTGGGCGCCGATGATGGAATGATCCTCGGGACGCCCCTTGCCGATATCGTGCAGGAACAGCGCCAGATACAGAACCCTGCGGTTGATGTCGCCGGCCATGATGCGGCTGGCGATCGGCAAATCCTCGACCTCGTGCCCCTGCTCGATCTCCGACAGGGCGACGATGCACTGAATGGTATGCTCGTCCACCGTATAGCTGTGATAGACGTTGAACTGCATCATCGCCACGACCGGCTCAAATTCCGGGATGAACGCGCCCAGCACGTCCAGCTCGTTCATCCGGCGCAAGGCGCGTTCCGGGTTGCCGCGTTTCAGGAGCAGGTCGAGGAAGATACGCACGGCCTCCGGATCGCTCCGCATCTCCTCGTCGATCAGGTCGAGATTCGATGCGATCAGCCGCATGGCCTCGGGGTGGATGAGGATGCCGGTCCGCAGCGCCTCCTCGAAAAGCCGCAGGATATTGAGATGATCGTCAAGTGCCGTGTTGAAATCGGCAAAGGTCAGGCGACCGGATTCCTCGGCAAAGCCGTCGCGCAGTTTCTTGCGGCGGCGGAAGATACGTTTCAGCAGCGGTTGCTGAAAGACATGCTGCCGTTCAAGCGCGGTCAGGAACACCCGTGTCAACTCGCCCACGCGCGTGGCGTGCAGAAAATACTCCTGCATGAACAACTCCACGCCGCGTCTGCCGGGACGGTCGTGATAGCCCATGCGGCGCGCAACCTCGACCTGCATGTCAAAGCTCAGAATATCGACCGGACGGCCTGCGATCAGGTGCAGATGACAGCGGGCGGCCCACATGAAATCCTCCGCCTGCCAGAAGGCCAGATGCTCGTCGCGGGTGAAAAAACCCAACTCGACAAGCTGGGCGGCACGTTCGACACGGTGAATATACTTGGCGATCCAATACAGCGTCTGGAGATCGCGTAACCCGCCCTTGCCCTCTTTGACATTGGGTTCGAGAACGTAGCGCTGTCCGCCCTGTTTTTCATGCCGCTGATCGCGCTCGGCCAGCTTCGCTTCGATGAATTCGGGGATGGAGTTTTCGAACAGCTCGGACCACAGCCGCTCCCGCAGGGTTTCCGCCAGCGACAGTTGACCTGCGACGGCACGATGCTCCACCATCGAGGTGCGGATCGTCATGTCCTGCTTTGCCAGCCGCAGGCAATCATCGATGCTGCGGGTCGCGTGGCCGACCTTCAGCTTGAGATCCCAGAGCATATACAGCATCGATTCAACGACGCTCTCTGCCCAGGCTGAGGTTTTGTACGGGGTCAGAAACAGCAGGTCGACATCGGAGTGCGGTGCCATTTCCGCCCGCCCGTAGCCGCCGACCGCCAGCACTGCCAGCTGTTCGGCATCGGTCGGGCTTTGCAGCGGATGCAGATAGGTGGTGGCGACGTGATGAACCGTGGTGACGACCGCGTCGGTCAGGCTGGCGATGGCGCGCACGGTTTCGCGCGCCGCACGGGGATGGGTTTCAAAGCCAGCGATAATGTCCTGAAGTGCCGCGTTCCGGGCGGTTTGCAGCGCCGCGACGGTCGCTGCGCGTTTGGATCGCGCATCGGGGGCGGCGTCGATTTCGGCGGCGAGTTCGGGCAGAAATGTCTCGGGGTCGAATAAGGAATGCGCCCCGGGCAGTGCCGGGGCGCTCTGAGGCAGCAACTCGTTATCAGAGCTCAACTCAGAACCCGAAACCGCGCCTGAAGCTGCGCGGTGCCGGGTCGATGACGACGACCTGACCGTTATTGATGGTCGCCACGGCCATGCCGCGCTCATTGGTGCCGTTCGGGCGCAGGCGGAACACGCCGTTGACGCCGGTGAACCCTGCCGGGCGGGTCAGCCCGACCGTGTTGACCGCGTTGCGGTTGCCCGAGCCTGCCAGCGCCGCAATCGCCGCGACGCCGTCATAGCCGAGCGAGGCCAGATCATGCGGTGCCTCGCCATAGGCGCTGCGATAGCGGGTTGCGAATTGCTGCTGCATCGCGGTGTCGGGCAGCGCGAACCATCCGCCCTGAACGCCCGGAAGCTGAAGCCGCGCGGCGGGAATGTCCCAGCGGGTCAGGCCCATCATCTGCGCATCCGCCGAGGTCACGCCTGCATTGTTGAGCTGGTTGGTCAGGTAGGGCAGAACCGCCTGCTGGTTGGCGGTGACGAAGATCGCGTCGATCTCCTTGCCTTTCGCGGCCTTGGTGACGGCCGGAATGATCGCGTCGATGCTTTCCTGCGACAGGGCATGCTGCTGACGGGCGCTGAGCGTGGCACCGTTCTGGGCGATGGCGGACTCGATGGCGGCGGCTCCGACCTGGCCGGCGGCGTCGTTTTCGTACAGCATCAGGAAGCGCTTGAGGCCCTGATCCACGCCGTAGCTGACCAAACGATTGGCGATATTGTCGAAGGTGTTGCCCAGCACATAGACATTGCCGCCTGCGATCTGGGTGTTGTTCGAGAAGGACAGGACGTTGAGATTGTTATCCTTCATGGCATTGCCGACCGCATTGGCCGAATCCGCGAAAAGCGGGCCGATGATGATCTTTGCACCCTCGGATGCGGCGCGTTCCGCTGCCGACACGGCGGAGGATTCAGCCGGCGTGGCGGTGTAGATCCGCAGGTCGATCTTTGCACCATCCGCATCGGCTGCGGCCATCCGGCCCGCATTGGCCAGAGACCGGCCCAGCCGGTCAAGATCGGGGTTGCCGGTCCCGCCCGGCACCAGCATGGCGACCTGAACCGGTTCCGATGGATTGATCTGCGGCCCGATGGCCGGGCCGGAACTTCCGAGGCTGGTCGGCTGGCAGGCGGCAAGCGCGATTCCTGCCGCCAAAAGACCGGCCTGCGCGGCGCGGCGCGTGAAACGCTTGGCAATGGTGTACATGAAATTGATTCCCTATTGTCAGGTCACATGGGTTTGGCCGGAGGGTATTCAACACGCCCGCTATTGGCAACTTGCCGAAAACACAGGACGAGCAGAAATTGACAAATTCGAACGAGCCCCCGAGACAACTGACCGCGCGGATCGACGCACCGAAACTCGACCCCGGCCTGTATCTGGTCGCGACGCCGATCGGCACGGCGCGGGATATCACGTTGCGGGCGCTCGATGTGCTGAATGCCGCCGATATGCTTGCCGCCGAGGATACACGGACCCTGCGGCACCTGATGGATATTCACGGGGTGCCGCTGCGCGGGCGGCGAATTCTTGCCTATCACGATCATAACGCCGACCGGCAACGCCCGGCCATCAACGCGGCGCTGGAGGCCGGGCATTCTGTCGCATACTGTTCGGATGCGGGTACGCCGCTGGTCGCCGATCCGGGCTTCCGGCTGGCGCGGGATGCTGTGGCGGACGGTATCCGGGTCCATGCCGTCCCCGGCGCATCCGCAGCACTCGCGGCGCTGACGGTGGCGGGTCTGCCGAGCGACCGTTTCCTGTTCGCAGGCTTCCCGCCACAGGCCGCCGGCGCAAGACGAAGCTGGTTGCAGGAGGTGATGGCCATAGATGCAACCGTGATCATCTTCGAAAGCCCCAGGCGCGTTAAGCATACTGTGGAAATGTTGAGCGAAAATGAGCCGAATCGGACTACAGTGATCTGCAGGGAGCTGACGAAGAAATTCGAGGAAACAATGCGCGGAACCGCGGTGGAACTCGCACAACGCATACCGGATGCCGGATTGAAAGGCGAAGTGGTGCTTCTTCTTGATCGCCCGACTTCTGCGGTCCCGGATGATGACATGATAGAAGCCGCTCTTCGGGATGCGTTGCAGACCATGTCGGTGCGGGACGCCGCTGCGGAAACCGCAGAAAAATTCGGCATCGCGCGGCGGGATGTTTATCAGCTGGCGTTGTCGCTCGGAAAGGACGGCTGATGCAGCTTTGCTTCGATTTCGACCGCGTGCCGGTTACGCCTGTGCCCGTTGCCTCTTTCGGGCAGGCGATACCGTCCGGTCCGCAGATTTCCGGTCGCCGCCGGCGGGGGCAGCGCGCTTTCCAATCCGGCCTGATGGCGGAAGCGTCGGTTGCCGAGGAATATCGACTGGCTGGATATGACGTGATCGCAAGGCGCTGGCGGGGCCGGTCAGGTGAAATCGACCTTATTTTGCGCCGTGGCGCGCAATATGTCTTCGCTGAAGTCAAGTCTGCTGCCGATTTTTCATCCGCCGCCGAAAGGATCAATCGCCGTCAGATGGATCGTATCTGTAATGCGGCTTGTGAATTCTGTGCGACTTTGCCGAGCGGTCAAATGACCGAAATGCGGCTGGATGCGGCACTGGTAGATCAGTTCGGTCGCGTGGAGATTCTGGAAAGCGCTTTCGCGGCGGATTGATGCGATTGGCTGATCCCGCTTGAAACGCGGCGAATAAGGCCTCACAACGCCGCAAAAGCGGAGATTGCTGTGATGAGCCTGAATGTCGCCTTTCAGATGGACCCTATCGAGGATGTCGCAATCGATGCGGATAGCAGTTTCCGGATCGCGGTTGAGGCGGAGGCGCGCGGGCATCGGTTGTTTCAATACACGGTTGACCGGCTGAGCTATCGCGCGGGATCGGTCTATGCCACCGGCAGGCCGGTGACGCTTCGGCGCGAACAGGGCAATCATGTTGATTTCGGCGACTGGGCGACGGTTGAACTGACCGATTTCGATGTCATCTGGCTGCGGCAGGACCCGCCTTTCGATATGGGCTACATCACCTCGACCCATCTGCTCGACCGGGTGCGCGATCAGGCCTTTGTGGTCAACGATTCCTTCTGGGTCCGCAACTGCCCGGAAAAGCTGCTGGTGCTCGATTTCCCGGATCTGACGCCGGAGACCTTGATTACGCGCGATATCGGCGAAATTCGTGATTTCCGGCAGCGTCACGGCGATATCATCCTCAAGCCGCTTTACGGCAATGGCGGGGCCGGGGTATTTCATTTGCGCCCCGACGATCCCAATCTGTCCTCGCTGATGGAGATGTTTTCGGGCCTCAATCGTGAGCCGGTGATTGCGCAGCGTTACCTGCCTGCGGTTCAGCACGGTGACAAGCGGATCATTCTGGTTGACGGCGAACCCATCGGGGCGATCAACCGGGTGCCTGCCAAGGGTGAGGCGCGGTCCAATATGCATGTCGGCGGGCGGCCCGAGAAAACCGGGCTGACCGAGCGGGAGCGTCAGATTTGCGAACGGCTTGGCCCGATGTTGCGCGAACGCAATCTGCTGTTCACGGGCATCGACGTCATCGATGGCTGGCTGACGGAGATCAACGTGACCTCGCCAACCGGCCTGCAGGAGTTGGAGCGGTTCGACGGGGTCAACGGTGCGGCGCTGATCTGGGATGCCATCGAGCGCAAGATCGCGGCGCGGTGATGCCGCGCGCGGTCATCCGCCGCTTATAAAGGGCAGGCGGAAGGCGATGGCTTCGGCGATGTGATCGGAGCGCAGCTGCTCACTGCCCGCCAGATCGGCGATGGTGCGGGCGGTGCGCAGGATGCGATGATAGCCCCGCGCCGTCAGCCCGAATCTGTCAGCCGCACGGCGGATCAGGTCACGGCCTTCCGGGTCAGGTGTGGCGATCCGGTCGAGGATGGCAGGTGGTGCATCGGCGTTGCAGCGCAGTGTGCCGCCGGGTTCGAGATCGGAAAATCGCTGATATTGCAGGCTCCGCGCGGCAGCGATCTGCTGTGCTGCTTCAGCCGAGGACTTGCCCGCAGGCGGCAGGTCCAGCGCATTGAGGCCGACGGCGGGGATTTCGATCCTCAGATCGAAACGATCCATCAGCGGCCCGGATATGCGGCCGAGATAATCCTCGCCGCAGCCGGGAACGCGCGCACAGGCCCGAGCCGGATCGGCGAGGTGGCCGCAGCGGCAGGGATTGGCGGCGGCGACCAGCAGGAAGCGGCACGGGTAGCGGATATGCGCATTCGCCCGTGCCACGACGACCTCGCCGGTTTCGATGGGTTGGCGCAGCGTTTCCAGCACCGGGCGCGAAAATTCCGGCAACTCGTCCAGAAACAGCACACCATTATGGGCGAGGCTGATTTCTCCGGGTTTTGCGCCGCGCCCGCCGCCGACAATCGCCGCCATCGAGGCGGTATGATGGGGGTCGCGATATGGGGCGTGGCGCGGAATGCCGCCATCTTTCAGCAGCCCGGCGAGCGAGTGGATCATCGCGGTTTCGAGCGCCTCTGCCGGGGTCAGCGGCGGCATCAGCCCCGGCAGGCGCTGCGCCAGCATCGACTTGCCCGCGCCGGGCGGGCCGACCAACAGGATATGATGCCGCCCGGCGGCGGCAATTTCCAAGGCGCGTTTCGCACGTTCCTGCCCCCTGACGTCGCGCAGATCGCCGCGCGGTGCTGCATCGCTGATCGCGCCGGGGCTGGCGCAGGGCAGGGGTGCGCGCTCGCTCAGATGGTCGATGACCTGCCTCAGTTGAGCCGCTGCGAAGACGGGGACCGCGCCGACCCATGCCGCCTCGGCCCCGCATTGTTCCGGGCAGATCAGCGCTCTTTCATCCTCTGCCGCTGTCATGGCTGCGGGCAGGGCGCCGATCACCGGAGCAAGCCGCCCGTCAAGCGACAATTCACCCAGAGCCACCACCCCGGCCAGTGATTCGGCGGGCAATATTCCCAGCTCCGCCAGAATTGACAGCGCTATCGGCAGATCGAAATGCGAGCCTTCCTTCGGAATATCGGCGGGTGACAGGTTCACCGTGATCTTTTTCGACGGCATGGCGATAGAAAGTGCCGTGAAGGCCGCACGCACCCGCTCGCGCGCCTCTGACACGGCCTTGTCGGGGAGCCCCACGATGGAGAACGCGGGAAGCCCGGGCGCGACCGAACATTGCACCTCGACCAGCCGGCCCTCGACGCCCTCGAACGCGACGGTATAGGCGATTGCGACCATGCTGACCCCTGAATGACGGGGGTGAGCGTAGCAGGGCCGGAATTAAGATGGGGTTAATGAGCCTGTTCGGACGGCTTTCCTTGCCGCGCGGCCTCCGGTCGCATATCTCAGGGGCGCAGCTTTTTAGGGGGCACCGATGCAGGGCAGCCGTATTCTTCTGGTGATTGGCGGCGGGATCGCGGCCTATAAATCGCTTACCCTGATCCGCGATTTGAAGCGTGAGGGCGCACGGGTGGTGCCGGTGCTGACCCGCGCGGCGGAGGAGTTCGTCACCCCGCTTTCCGTCGCCGCACTGGCGGGGGAGGAGGTGCATCGCGATCTGTTCGATCTGACGCGCGAGGCGCAGATGGGGCATATCCAGTTGTCGCGTGATGCCGATCTGGTCGTCGTGGCCCCGGCGACGGCGGATCTGATGGCGAAGATGGCGGGCGGACACGCCGACGATCTGGCCTCGACCCTGCTGATGGCGACCGACAAGAAGGTGCTGATCGCGCCTGCCATGAATGTGCGGATGTGGACCCATCCGGCGACGCAGCGCAATCTGACGGTGCTGCGTGGGGATGGCATTCTGTTCGTTGGCCCGGATGAGGGCGATATGGCTTGCGGCGAGTTCGGTCCGGGTCGTGCCGCCGAACCGGAGGCTATTGCCAGTGCGATCCGCGCAGCACTCGGGTCGACTGGTTCCGGGCCGCTGCTGCTGGGGCCGGAGGTTGCCGAAAAACCGCTTCGCGACCGGCATGTGATCGTCACGTCAGGCCCGACGCGGGAGCCGATCGATCCGGTGCGCTACATCTCCAACCACTCCTCCGGCGCGCAAGGGACCGCGATTGCCGAGGCGCTGCGGGATCTGGGCGCACGGGTCAGCTTCGTGACCGGCCCGGCCCGGATTGCGCCGCCTGACGGGGTGGAGGTGATCCGGGTCAATACGGCCGATGAGATGCGCGCGGCGGTCGAGGCCGCGCTGCCTGCCGATGCCGCCGTCATGGCCGCTGCCGTGGCGGACTGGAAGGTCGCGAATGCCGCCGATCGCAAGATGAAGAAGGGCGCGGACGGCATGCCGGTGCTGGAATTTGCCGAGAACCCCGATATCCTTGCCTGGGTCAGCCAGCTTGCCGAAGGCAGGCCGCCGCTCGTGGTCGGTTTTGCTGCCGAGACCAATGATGTCGTTGCCAATGCCGAAGCCAAGCGGCTCCGCAAAGGCTGTGACTGGATCCTCGCCAATGATGTCTCGCCCGAAACCGGCACGTTCGGCGGCGCAAACAATACGATCACGCTGATTTCCGAGGACGGTGCCGACGCATGGCCGCGCATGGGCAAGGATGAGGTGGCGCGGAAACTGGCCGAACGCATTGCGGAGGCGCTGTGATGCGCAGCTATCTCGACTGGAACGCCACCACGCCGCTCCGGCCGGAGGTGAAGGCGGCGATGATCGACGCGATGGAGATCAGCGGCAACCCCTCCTCCGTCCATAGCGAGGGGCGGGCGGCGAAAATGGCGATGGAGCGCGCGCGGGAAGAAATCGCGACGGCTCTGGGTGCTGAGGGGGCGGATGTGATCTTCACATCCGGCACCACAGAGGCTGCGGCAATGGTTCTGGCCGGACGGCAGATCTCCTGCGCGCCGGTTGAACACAGCGCGATCAAGGTCTGGTGCACGCAGGATCTGGCGGTTGACGGGCAGGGGATCGTGACCGTGCCGGACCCGTCGCGGGCAACGCTTCAGCTTGCCAACAGCGAAACCGGGGTGATCCAGAAATTGCCCGAGGGGCTGGCATCGAGCGATCTGACGCAGGCATTCGGGAAAATCCCCTTCGCCTTCAACTGGCTGGGCATCACGGCAGGTTTTGTCAGCGCGCATAAGCTGGGCGGCCCGAAGGGGATCGGGGCGCTGATCCTGCGCAAGGGCACCGATATCGAGGCGATGCTGAAAGGTGGCGGGCAGGAACAGGGGCGCCGTGCGGGGACCGAAAACCTGATCGGCATCATGGGCTTTGCGGCGGCGGCGACGGCGGCGCAGCGCGATCTGGAGGCCGGATTGTGGGACGAGGTTGCCGCGCGGCGCGATGCGCTTGAGGCACGTCTGCTCGATTCGGCGCCCGGTGCGGTGATTGCCGGCAAGGACAGCCGCCGCTTGCCGAACACCACCTGCATTCTTACATCGGGTTGGAAGGGTGAAACTCAGGTCATGCAGATGGATCTGGCAGGATTTGCGATTTCGGCCGGTTCGGCCTGTTCCTCCGGAAAAGTCAAGGCGAGCGGCACGCTTCAGGCTATGGGTTATGAAGACAAAACGGCGCAATCGGCGATCCGTATCTCGATAAGCCCGGCTTTGGGTGACGATCAGATGAACCGATTTGCGGATGCATGGGAATCCGCGTATGGACGCTGGCGCGACAGGAATGGTCAGGCCTGAAAGCCGGGCCGAAGGAAGGACACGAGATGAGCTCTACCACCGATCTTGAGGTGCGCGAAGGTGTCGACCGCGAAACGGTCGAAACCGTCGCCAATATGGGCAGCTATAAATATGGCTGGGATACAGAGATCGAGATGGACTACGCCCCGAAAGGCCTGTCCGAGGACATCGTCCGCCTGATCTCGCAGAAAAACGACGAGCCCGAATGGATGACGGAGTGGCGTCTGTCGGCCTATCGTCGCTGGGTCACGATGACCGAGCCGAAATGGGCGATGGTCAATTATCCTGAAATCGACTTTCAGGATCAGTATTACTACGCCCGTCCCAAGTCGATGGAGGTCAAGCCGAAATCGCTGGACGAGGTCGATCCGAAACTGCTCGCCACCTATGAAAAGCTGGGCATTCCGCTGAAGGAACAGATGATCCTTGCCGGGGTCGAAGGGGCGGATGCCGCCCCTGCCGATGCCCGCAAGGTCGCCGTCGATGCCGTGTTCGACAGCGTCAGCGTCGGCACCACCTTCAAGGACGAGCTTGCCAAGGCGGGGGTCATCTTCTGTTCGATCTCGGAGGCGATCCGCGAGCATCCGGAACTCGTCCAGAAATATCTCGGCTCCGTCGTGCCGCCGAGCGATAATTTCTATGCGACGCTGAACAGCGCCGTGTTCTCGGATGGCAGCTTCGTCTACATCCCGCCGGGCGTGACCTGCCCGATGGAGTTGTCCACCTATTTCCGCATCAACGCCGAAAACACCGGCCAGTTCGAGCGGACGCTGATTATCGCGGATAAGGGCTCTTACGTCAGCTATCTTGAAGGTTGTACCGCGCCTAAGCGCGACACCGCCCAGCTTCACGCGGCGGTTGTGGAGATCGTGGTGCTGGAGGATGCGGAGGTGAAATACTCCACCGTCCAGAACTGGTTCCCCGGCGATGACGAGGGCAAGGGCGGCATCTACAACTTCGTCACCAAGCGCGCCGATTGCCGCGAGGCGCGGGCGAAGGTGATGTGGACGCAGGTTGAAACCGGCTCTGCCGTGACGTGGAAATACCCGTCCTGCGTGTTGCGCGGCGATGACAGCCAGGGTGAGTTCTACTCGATCGCGATCACCAATAACCACCAGCAGGCCGATACCGGCACCAAGATGATCCATCTTGGCAAGAACACCCGCTCGCGCATTGTTTCCAAAGGAATTTCTGCGGGCAAGGCGCAGAACACCTATCGCGGTCTGGTGTCGATGCATCCGCGGGCGACAAACAGCCGGAACTACACCCAGTGCGACAGCCTGCTGATCGGCGACAAATGCGGCGCGCATACCGTGCCCTATATCGAGGTCAAGAACAGCTCCAGCCGCGTGGAGCATGAGGCGACGACATCCAAGGTCGACGACGACCAGCTCTTCTACTGCCGCCAGCGCGGCATGGGCGAGGAAGAGGCCGTCGCAGTAATCGTAAACGGTTTCGCAAAAGAAGTGCTGCAAGCGCTCCCGATGGAGTTTGCGATGGAGGCACAGTCTTTGGTAGCAATTTCTTTGGAAGGATCCGTTGGATAGATAGATTAAAAAGAGAATTATGATGGCAAGAAAGCAACTTTTCACTGCGGTGAAGAATGAGGCACCATTCATTGTTGAGTGGATTGCCTACCACCGTGCGATTGGTTTTGAAGAGTTTTATATTTGTTCGAACGATTCAGATGATGGCACAACTGAATTGCTGGATGCGCTGGATCAGGCCGGAGAAATCCGGCATTTCCTGAATAAGATTGTGCCTGGGCAGTCGCCTCAATTGGTCGCCGCGGAACGGTTTCGAAATGAGGGCTTGCCGGTTGCTGACAGTGGTGATTGGGTTTTGTGGCTTGATGCGGATGAGTTCCTCAATATTCACGTCGAATCCGGCCATCTTGATGATTTGATTTTTTATCTTGGTGACAATACGGGTATGTTGGTGCCTTGGCGGATCTTTGGAGACGGCGGGAACGACGGACTGCCCAAGCGTTTTATCTCTGAAGAGTTCTCTCGCGCAGCCGGTTCCTATTTTCCGGAGCAGACCGGTAGATTTCCCGAACAGGCGCAGGTGAAGACGCTTTTTCGGATGGATGACTGCGTGATAGGTTTCGGTGAAAAATCCTTGCATCGACCGGTTGTCCGGGGGGGCAGGCGGGATGATATCCTGCAGCGCTTCAGGAACGGGGATGGGGATCCTTTGGATGCTGGTTTTAAGCCGCATCGCTTTTGGGCCGCCGGGGGCGACACAGGTAGAAGTTGTCGGATTCGGTTGTCGGAGGCTGAAGGCAACGCCGCTCAAATAAATCACTATCTTGTAAGAACGCCGGCGCTTTACAAAATGAAGGCAAAACGCGGACGGGGCTACGCAAACTTAAAGAAAAGTGGTTCCAATGATCGCCACACGAGCCAATTCTACGCTTTCATGAACCGCAATGAGTGCGAGGATCGTTCCATTCTGAGATTTGAAGATGCCACAAGCAAAGAGATGGCACGCATCTTCCAGATCGATGCCGTTCGTCTTGCCCATGAAGATGGTCTGAGACGGACACGATCTGCGCTTGGGCTTATTGATCAGAAAGAATCTGATCGCCTAGTTGAGCCGAAGGTTGCAGCCGAGGCTTCCGGTAATGCTCATAGCGACTTTCCTTTGACGCTGCCTGACGAAGAAGCGGAGTTCGTAAAGTCTGTGCTTGGCGAAGACAGGGTCGTTCTAGAATACGGAAGTGGGGGATCAACCTTCGAAGCACTACGTCGCGGTGCGAAGATGGTCTACTCTACCGAAAGCGATGCGAGTTGGGCAAAAAAAATTACCGAAACGCTTGCGGGAGAGTTTTCGCGTGACCGCTACGAGATAGTTTACGCGGATATCGGTCGTACCAAAGCTTGGGGTAAGCCGGTGAGCGGCGAGGCGTATGCCAGATACCATCTATACGCAAACGCAGCATGGGATTTGTCAGGCTTCTTACACCCGGACATTGTCCTGATTGACGGGCGCTTCCGTGCATCCTGCTTCGCAACGACTGCGCTTCGCATTGATCGTCAGGTGACGGTTCTTTTCGACGACTATAAAGACAGAACGTACTATCATTGGGTCGAAGAAATCTGTCCGCCGCAAAAAATGGTTGGCCGTATGGCGGTTTTCCAGCTTGAACCTAAGCCTCTGCCAAGCACTGCTCTAACTCGTGTCGCGGGGTCCTATGTGGATTCCCGCTGAATGTTAAAAATGGACAAAATATGCTGAAAATCAACAACCTGCACGCCAAGCTTGAAGACGAAGACAAGCAGATCCTGAAAGGGGTCTCGCTGGAGGTTCCGGCGGGTGAGGTGCATGCGATCATGGGGCCGAATGGCTCGGGTAAGTCCACGACCTCTTATGTGCTGTCGGGGCGTGACGGCTATGAGGTCACCGATGGCAGCGCCACGCTGAACGGCGAAGACCTGCTGGAGATGGAACCGGAAGAACGCGCCGCTGCCGGACTGTTCCTCGCCTTCCAATATCCGGTCGAGATCCCCGGTGTCGGCAATATGACCTTCCTGCGCACGGCGCTGAATGCGCAGCGCAAGAATCGCGGCGAGGAAGAGCTTTCGGCGGCGGATTTCCTCAAGCTGATCCGTGAGAAGGCCAAGGCGCTGAACATTGACGCGGATATGCTGAAACGCCCGGTCAATGTCGGCTTCTCCGGCGGCGAGAAGAAGCGGAACGAGATCCTTCAAATGGCGATCCTCGAACCGAAGATGTGCATTCTCGACGAAACCGATTCCGGGCTGGATGTCGATGCGATGCGGCTGGTGGCCGATGGCGTGAACGCGCTGCGCTCGCCCGAGCGGGGCTTTCTGGTCATCACCCATTACCAGCGGCTGCTGAACCACATTCAGCCGGATGTCGTTCACATCATGGCCGACGGGAAAATCGTCAAAACCGGCGGGCCGGAGCTGGCGCTTGAGGTCGAGGAAAACGGCTACGCGAATATCCTGTCGGAGGTCGCCTGATGTCCGATACCGCAGTTCAGACCCGGCAGGTGACGCCGGAGGTCGCGGGCGAGGGGCATGACCCGGTGCTGTCGGCGCGTCTCGACGCGCTCGATCTGCCGCAGGGTGGGTTCACGGCGCCGGCCCGCAAGGACGCGCTGACACGGCTGCGCGATATGGGCCTGCCGAAGCCGCGTGACGAGTATTGGCGCTACACCAACCCGGCTTCGTTCAATGCGGCCGTACCCGCGCCGCTGCCGCTGGCCGGAAAATCCCCGGACAGCCCGTTATTCGAGGATCTGGACCGTCTGAAGCTGGTTTTTGTCGACGGTGTGTTCGATGCGGCGGAATCCGACGATCTGGCGCTTGACGGGGTGGAGATCGACATGCTCGCCTCTGCCGATCAGAACGGCACCCATTGGGCCGGTGCGCTTTACGGCACGCTTGAGGCCGCGTCGCAGGAACGCGTGGCCCGTCCGATGGGGGCGCTGAATACGGCAGCCGCGCGGGATGGCGCGCTGATCCGTGTCAACGCGACGCCCTCGCGCCCGGTGCATATCATCCATCGTCGCCGGGATGAGGATGCGGATGTCTATTACCACCATGTCATCCAAATCGGGGCGGGGGCGGAATTCACGCTCTTGGAAACCGGCATGACCGGCGCGCGCTCGAACCATGTGCTGGAGGTCGATCTGGCCGATGGCGCGAAGTTTCACCACATCACGGCAAAACGGGCCGGGCATCAGAAAATCGGCTGGGGCGGGGTCTTTGCCCGCGTCGCTGCGAATGCGCAGTTCAAGGCGTTCACCCTGTCGGTGAACGGCACCATGATGCGGCACGAAGCGGTGATCGACATTGTCGGCGACGATGCGGTCGCCCATATCGCGGCGGCTGTGCTGGGCGATGCGGATCGCGGCGATTTCCATCATGACGACACAGTGTTCATCACCCACGCCGCCGAGCGCTGCGAAAGCCGTCAGGTGTTCAAGAAAGTGCTGAAAAACGGTGCCAAGGGCATTTTCCAGGGCAAGATCCTGGTCCAGCCGGGCGCGCAGAAAACCGACGGCTACCAGATCAGCCAGGCGCTGTTGCTGGACGATAACAGCCAGTTCCTCGGCAAGCCGGAGCTGGAGATCTATGCCGATGATGTGCAGTGCAGCCACGGCTCCACCACCGGCGCGATCGACGAAACTGCGCTGTTCTATCTCCGCTCACGCGGGGTGCCGAAGGAGCGGGCGATTATCCTGATGATCCTGTCCTTCCTCGCCGATGCGCTGGAAGAGGTCGAGGATGAGGGGCTGCGTGAACAGATCAGCAACCGGCTGGATGCATGGCTGACAAGGCACGCCTGACCGGCGGGATCGTCCCCCGCATCGCTGCAAGCTGGCGGCGTCCGGGGCAGGTGGTCAGAAGCCTGTCGCCGATGAGCGATCCGTCGCAGCTTGCGGTGCTGATGGGGGCGATGCTGATCTTTCTGCTGGCGCAGTCGCCGGGACATGCCCGTGCGGCATGGCTAGATCCCTCGGTTCCGCTCGGCGGGCGTATTGCCGGGGCGGTGATGGCGCTGTTCTTCATCATGCCATTGGTCGCATATGCTGTCGCGTGGGTTGTGGCGGGGTTGTCGCGCCTGACACCGTCGCGTATCTCCCAGTCGGATTCCCGGCTGGCGCTGTTCTGGGCGCTGCTGGCGGTCGGCCCGGCGATGCTGCTGTCCGGTCTGGTCGAGGGCATGGTTGGACCCGGTGCCGCGCTGTCCGCGACGCGGCTGCTGGCGGGGCTGGGATTTATCTTCATCTGGGGCGCGGGTCTACGCGCCCTGTCGACAAGGCGATAATCATGGATCTGGTCTCGCTCGCCCGCAATACGTTCCGCGCGCCCGATCTGGCGATGCGCCATCTGCGCGCGCTTGACCTGCCGCTGGCGGCGCGCTGGATGGCGCTGATCCTGTCGGTCGCGCTGTCGACCCTGCTGACCGCGATGAGCCTTGCGCTGTTTCCCGCCGGCATCCCGCTGGTGCTGGTCCTTCTGGTACAAAGCCCGATCCAGTTCGCGCTGTTGCAACTCGGCGGGCTTGCGATCTGCGTGTTCCTGCTGTCATCGCTCGGCAGGATGCTGGGCGGGCGCGGCGATTTCGCGGATTCGCTGCTGGTCGTGGCTTGGGTGCAGCTTCTTTATGTCGTTATACAGGCCGCGCAGCTTGTGCTGATGCTGGTGCTGCCGCTTGTCGCCAGCCTGTTCGGGATGGTCGCGACCGTCATCATGTTCTGGATCACCGTCAGGCTGGTCCGCGCCCTGCATGGATTTTCCAATAGTTTTCTCGTCTTCCTCGGCCTGCTGGCCGGGATCCTGCTGGCCGTTTTCCTGCTGTCCTTCATCGCGGCGGTACTTGGCCTGATTCCTGAAATCCCACCCGAGTTATTGCAATGAGTTTCGATGTCACCGCTGTTCGCGCCGATTTTCCGATCCTGTCGCGTCAGGTGAACGGCAAGGATCTGGTCTATCTCGACAGCGGCGCCTCGGCGCAGAAGCCCCGGCAGGTGATCGAGGCGATCACGCGCGCCTATGAGGGCGAATACGCCAATGTCCATCGCGGGCTGCACTACCTCTCCAACCTCGCCACGGAGAATTACGAGGCTGTGCGAGGCATCATCGCCCGTTTTTTGAACGCGCCGCATGAGGATGAGATCATCTTCACCACGGGCACGACGGAGGCGATCAATATGGTCTCCTACGCCTGGGCCGCGCCGCGCCTCGAACCCGGTGACGAGATCGTGCTGTCGGTGCTGGAACATCACGCCAATATCGTGCCGTGGCATTTTCTGCGCGAACGTCAGGGCGTGGTGCTGAAATGGGTCGCACCCGAACCCGATGGCAGCCTGCCGCCGGAGAAGGTGCTGGCCGCCGTCGGCCCGAAGACGAAGCTGATCGCCGTGACCCATATGTCGAATGTCACCGGCACCGTTGTCGATGTCGGCGCGATTGCGCGCGGTACCGATGTGCCGGTGCTGGCCGATGGCAGTCAGGCGGCGGTGCATATGCCGGTCGATGTCGGCGCGCTCGGAGTCGATTTCTACGCCATCACCGGCCATAAGCTCTACGGCCCCTCCGGCTCCGGCGGGATCTGGATCCGCCGCGAGCGTCAGGCGGAGATGCGTCCCTTCCTCGGCGGCGGCGACATGATCCGCACGGTGACGCAGGACGGCGTCGAATATACCGACCCGCCCCTGCGGTTCGAGGCGGGAACCCCCGGCATCGTCAACCAGATCGGCCTTGGCGTGGCGCTGGAATATCTGATGGGGCTGGGGATGGAGAATATCGCCGCCCATGAGCGCAGCTTGCGCGACCACGCCCGCACCCGCCTGCGCGAGTTGAACTGGCTGACCGTGCAGGGCGACGCGCCGGATAAGGGCGCGATCTTTTCGATGACGATGGAGGGGGCGCATGCGCATGACCTCTCGACCATCCTCGACAAGCGCGGCATCGCCATCCGCGCCGGAAGCCATTGCGCCATGCCGCTGATGGATTTCTTCGGCGTCACTGCCTCGGCCCGCGCCAGCTTCGCGATGTATAACACGCTGGAAGAGGTCGATGCCCTGATCGACGGCCTGCAATTCTGCCGCGAGCTTTTCGCCTGATCGCCGGTTTTCGCGCAACCCCCATTGCGGCGCGCGCCGATACCGGCTAATCACCCCGGCAGGCACCCGTAGCTCAGCTGGATAGAGCGCTGCCCTCCGAAGGCAGAGGCCAGAGGTTCGAATCCTCTCGGGTGCGCCAAAGCACTCCCTGCACTGCCCGGTTCAGATCAACCCTTGGTCGCGACCATGTCGGCCAGCACCTCGTCCACGGTTTGTAACCGGCAATAGCCGCTGAATGCTTTCAGCGCGTTTTGGTGACGCTCGGGCGTGTAGCTGGCGCAGGCGTCGTGGGCGCAGACCATGTAATATCCGCGATCGGCCCCGTCGCGTATTGCCATATCAACGCATTGATCGGTGACGAAGCCGACCACGATCACATTGTCGATGCCGAGATTTCGCAGCACATAGTCGATATTGGTCGAGTTGAAGACCCCGGAGGAGGTCTTGGGCAGGATGATTTCATCGCCTTGCGGGGCGACCTCGTCGATGACCTGTGCCAGCGGCGAGCCTTTTGGGATGTGCATATTCGACAGCTTGTGATCGAGCGAGCGGTCGCGACCGTCCTGCGTCAGCGACTCGATCACGGTATAGACCACCTCAGCCCCTGCCGATCTTGCCCCGTCGAGAAGGCGGCGCATGGCGGGCAGGGCGGTTTCCCGCAACTCACTGTAAAAGCCGGGATGCAGTTCCTGCACCTCCGGGGTGATTTCCGCGTTCTGGGCATCGACCACCAGAATGGCCGTGCGTTTGGGATCAAGCTGCCTGTCGCGCCCGGTATAATTTGCCAGCGTGGTTCCTGCCTGTGACATCATGCACTCCGTCGAAAATAGAGCGTGACCGGCGCGGTTGCCGGTCACGAATTGCCGTTTCAGATTATTGCACGGGGGGCCCGTGCGGCGGTTCCGGCTTATTCCTCCGCCGGGCGCCAGATCGATTCGACGCTGAACTCGCCACCATCGACGGACACGATGGAGATCGGCTTCGGCGGCACCATCGTGTCGCGCGTATAGCTGATTGTGCCGGTCACGGCGGGGAAATCGCGGGTCTCGGCCAGCGCGTCGCGGATCGCGGCGGGATCGGTGGAATCGGCGCGGGTGATCGCATCGGCCAGCAGGTTCACGGCGTCGTAACCCAGCGGGGCGAAGCTGTTTTCCGGTGCGTGGCCATACTCAGCGGTGTAATCCTCGATGAACTTGCCGACTTCGGGCCGGTCATCGGCCAGATAGGTGTGGGTCGAGAACCAGACCTTATTGGCCAGATCCGGGCCGGGCATGGTGGAGACGAGCTGGGTGTCAAAGCCGTCACCCGACACGATCGGCATTTCGATGCCCGCCTCGCGGATCTGCTTGACGGTCAGCCCTGCCTCGGCCGGGATGGCGGAGATGAAGACCGCATCCGGGGCCGGATCGAGCGCGCTCAGCCGGGCGATCTGGGCGGAGAAATCGGTGTCCCCGATCATGAAGCTGTCTTCGGCTGTGATGGTGCCGCCCTTCTCCTCGACGCGCTGCTTGAAGAAGGTGGAAAGCGCCTTGGTGAAGTCCATCGACTGGTCGGTCCAGACAGCGAAATTCTTGAAGCCGAGCTCGTCCATCGCGTAGTCGGCAATTGCGAATGACTGGTCGTCATCGCCGAAGGCGGTCATGAACATATAGTCACCGACCCATGCCGGCAGTTCCGGGTGCGTCGCGCCGGAGGTCAGGAACGGGATGCCCGCCTCCTGGAACAGCGGTGCGCCGGCCATGACGAAGGTCGTGTCGGACTGGCCGAACCCGGCGACAATGCCTTCGGATAGCACACGCTGGGCATTGATCGCGGTTTCCTGCTGATCGGTCTTGCCGTCGGGGGCGATGATCTCGATCTGCTGACCCAGCAGGCCGCCATTTTCGTTGATCTGTTTTGCGGCAAGCTGCGCGCCGGAGAGCGACGGACCGTCCAGCGAGGACATGCCCCCGGTCAGATTATACAGCGCGCCAAGCTTGATCGTGTCCTGCGCCATTGCGCCCGGCGCGAGGGCGAGGCTGATTGCGGTGGCAGCGAGTAGTCGTTTCATGGTTTTTCCCTGTGGCTAAGTTCCTGAACCGGAACATTTCTTCCAGCAACTTTCCCCGGCAGGCAAAACGCGGCAAGGTGAGAGCCGCGCGATACAGCCGGAAACACGGTGCTGCCTCGAATACTGGCAGTATGGCAGAGACTATGTCAAACGGAAGATACATTTTTACTGGATGAGCGGCAGATTGTTTGATTTGATACAGATGAGCATTGCAGTTGCCACGACGCTGGATTTGAAAGGATCTGCATGAACGACCAAGGCGGAACATCACATTTGCCGTCGGATCCTCCCTGGGCTTCGGCGGATGAAGATCTCATGGCAGGTCTGCGCAAGATGCTGCCGGTCCTGAGCGCGCGCGAAACCCGGGTCGCGCATTATCTGATCGCGAATTTTCCGATCAACGGACTTGGCACGGTGGCCGAGGTGGCGGAGGCCAGCGGCGTCAGTACCGCGACCGTGCTTCGCCTTGTCAAACGTCTCGGCTATGCGGGTTATCCGCAATTTCAGGCGGAGCTGAAATCCCAGCTTGAAATCCGTTTGCAGTCGCCGTTGGTCCGGCTGGAACGCCCCGAGCAGGCTGATACGGATTTTCTGGACAGCTATTTCAGCGATCTCGCACAAGCGATGCAGCAGATGCGATCGGGGCTGGACCGCACGATCTTCGACGCGATTGTCGAGCTTCTGGCCGATCCGAAGCGGGATATTCACGTTCTCGGTGGCCGTTGTTCGGGCCATGTGGCGCGGTATTTCGTGGATCTGCTGATTTCACTGCGCCACAAGGTCTATGCCGTCGATGCCGATATTCACCGGCATCCGGCGCAGCTTCTTGGGATCACCCGCAATTCCGTCGTCATTGTCTTCGATGTGCGGCGTTATCAGGAAGACCTGAATAACTTCGCCTGCATGGCTGCCGAGCGGCGTGCCAAGATTGTCCTGCTGACCGATCCGTGGCTGTCGCCGGTGTCACGCGTTGCCAATCATGTGCTGACCTTTCCGATCATCTCGCCGTCGATCTTCGATCTCATGACCGGGGGCATGGCGGTCGCGGATGCATTGCTGGGGGCCGTGGCCCGCGCCAGCGGTGAAGCGGGGCGTGAGCGTATGGAGCGGCTGGAGGAACTGCGCACCGAACAACGGCGCATATTGACCGATACCGTCTAGCCGGATCGGGCGGCGGGTCGAACAGAATAACGACAAATGAGAAAGTGACAGGAAGGCCGGATGAAACGGGAAGAAATTACAACGATCATCACCAGCGACCTTGGCGGTCAGACCCGGGGCAAGGGGTATCCGACGCGGGATCGTGAAAGCCGGATGAAGCGCGGCATCGGCTGGACGCCGACCAATTCCATGATTACGCCGCTCGGTCCGATTGCGCCTTCGCCCTGGGGACCATGCGGCGATCTGGCGCTGCGGCCTGACCCCGACACCGAAACCCGTGTCGATTTCAATGACGACAGCGCCGTCGAGAGCTTTGTTATCGGGGATATCCTTCATCTTGACGGGACGCCCTGGGATGTGTGCCCGCGCGGCTTTCTGAAACGCGTGCTTAATGGGTTGGAGGAACGGCACGGCCTGTCCGTGAAAGCGGCGTTTGAACATGAATTCGCGTATCTCGGCGTCGATGAGCGGGCCAATTCGCCCTATGCGCTGGACTCGGTGCGGCGGCAGGGGCGCTTTGGGGAGACCTATCTGGGCGCGCTTGAACAGGCTGGGATCACGCTCGATACCTTCATGGCCGAATACGGGCCGCGGCAATATGAGGTGACGGTCGGGCCCGCCAACGGCGTGACGGCTGCGGACCAGGCGGTCATCATCCGTGAACTGGCGCGGGCGACCGCGTGGCGGCAGGACCAGCAGCGCGTCAGTTTCACCCCTCTGCTGCGGCCCGATGCGGTCGGCAATGGCGTGCATGTGCATTTCTCGCTGTCCGAAACGGCCAGCGGGCGTCCGGTGAATCACGATCCCGATCACAAGGACGGCCTGTCCGAAACCGCCGGGGCGCTTCTGTCCGGCATGCTGGCGAAAATGCCGGCCTATCTCGCCATGACCGCGTCATCACCGGTCAGCTATTACCGGCTGAAACCGAACCGGTGGAGTGCTGCCTATAACAATCTCGGTTATCGTGACCGCGAGGCGGGGCTGAGGATCTGCCCGGTTTTCGACGAAAGCAAGATTACGGATCAGTATCATTTCGAGTACCGGGCGGCGGATGCCACGGCCAGCCCGTATCTGCTGCTGGGCGCGATACTGGCGGCAGGGCTGTGGGGGCTGGATCAGGGGCTGGAGCGCGCGAAAGTATTCGAGGGCGCGCCGCAGGATTTCGACGAGGCGCATAATCAGGCGCTTGGCGTCACCCGCCTGCCGACCTCGCTGGAAGAGGCGCTCGATCTGTTCGAGGCCGACACGGATCTGGAGCCGATCATCACGCCGACGCTGAAATCCGCCTTCCTCGCCAGCAAACGCTTCGAGTTGTCTTTGATGAAAGATCTCGACGCAGAGGCGCGCTGCGCGCGCTATGCGGAGATTTACTGAGCGTTAAGGGGCAGGGGCCGGCGGCACGCGTCGGCCCTTAACCGGCAGCATCCTGTGCCAGCCGCGCGATCAGGCTGTCGGTCGTTTCCGTCACGCAGTAACCGCCAAAAGCCCGCAGCGCATTTTTGTGCCGCGCGCGTGTGTCGGTGGCGCAGCCATCCGAGACGCAAATCATGTGAAACCCGCGATCCGCCCCGTCCCGGATCGTGTGATCGCAGCATTGATCGGTGAGAAACCCGGTAACGATGATCGTATCCAGACCGATATTGCGGATCAGATATTCGAAATTCGTCGAGTTAAACAGCGATGATGAGGTTTTCGGGATCACCATTTCATCCGCGCCCGGTTTCAGTTCGTCGATCACCTTCGCGTCGTCCGAACCCTTGGCAATGAAGAAATTTGACAGCTTGTAGTCCAGCGAACGGTCGCGCCCGTCCGCCGTGGCGTTTTCCATCACCGTATAAATCACCTCGACCCCAATAGACCGCGCCGCGTCGATCAGCCGGGCGATATTGGGGATGACGATGCCGCGCGCATCCTCGTAAAATTCTGGCCGGGGCTGGCGGTTGGCCTCGTCCATCACCCAGTTTTGCGTATCGATGACCAGCAAGGCGCAGCGGGCGGGTGTCAGCCTGTGGCGGCGGGTCGCAAAGATGTCCTGCTTGCGGGGGGTGGTCATTGTTTCATCTCCGGTCGGAACAGGCGGGTGATCCAGCGCGGCTCACCCGAACCGAACAGCCCGGCGGGGCGGAAGCGCAGCACCAGCACCAGCATCAGGGCGACGATCATCTGGGACAGGCCGTAAAGTCCCATGCTCTCCTCCAGCGGTTTCAGCGACTCGCCCAGAAGCGTGATGACAAGTGCGGCAAGAACGGCCCCGATGATGGAGCCGGTCCCGCCAAGCACGACCATCGCCACGAGGTTGAACGCCAGCACGATGCCGTAGCTGCGCGGCGTGACGACGGTGATCAGATGCGCCATGAACGCGCCCACCACCCCGGCGATGATCGCACCCAGCACAAAGGCGATCAGCTTGACGCGGGCGGTTCGGACCCCGATGCACTCGGCGGCAAGCTGGTTTTCGCGCGTGGCCATCATCGCCCGGCCCAGAGAAGAAAACTTGATCCGCCACACGATCAGCAGGACCAGCATCATCAGCCCGGCGCACCACCAGATATTGGTCAGCCGCGGGATGCCGGACAGCCCGGAACCGCCGCGTGTCAGCCCCTGCCAGTTGATCGCCAGCCCCTGCACGATCACGATCAGCCCCAGCGTGGCCACGGCGAGGTAATGCCCCTTCAGCCGCAGCACGATGATCCCGATCAGAAAGGCGATCAGACCGACGATGACGGCGGCGCTGATGACCGACAGGACGAAGGGCATCTGCCACGACACGAACGGCTCCGGCAGGGCAAACAGCATGGTGGATTTCCGTGCCACCGGATAGCCGAGAACGGCGGCGACATAGGCCCCGACCATCATGAAAGCCGGGTGACCCAGCGAAAACAGCCCGGTCAGCCCGTTGGTCAACTGCATCGACACGGCAAGCGTGATATTCAGGCAGGCCAGCGCGGCCAGCGTCAGCCCATAGGCGCTTGCCTGACCGGAAAACGCCCAGAGGGCGGCCAGCAACAGCAGCACCAGCGCGGCCAGCCTCAGCCCGGCGGCGGCAGGGCGCATGGCGGCGGGACCCTGTCCCGGCGCGGCGGCGATGGCGGGATCAGGCGCGTTCTTCGACATGGCGCATAAACAATCCGGAAGGTTTCACAAGAAGGATCACGATCAGCAGAAGGAAGACGAAGCTGTCCCGGTAAGAGGCATATTCGGGTGGCAGCAGCCCCACGAACAACACCTCTGCCATGCCCAGCAGATAGCCGCCCAGAAGCGCCCCGCCGATGGAGCCGACGCCGCCGATCACGCAGGCGATAAAGGCTTTCAGCCCGGGGGCGAGGCCCATCAGCGGATGGATCTGGCCGAATTTCCCGCCCCACATCAGCCCGGCAATCGCCGCGAGGCCGGAGCCGATGGCGAAGGCCGCAAGGATGGTGCGATTGACCGGCACGCCCATCAACTGCGCGGCCAGCAGGTTTTCGGATGTGGCGCGCATCGCCGTGCCAAGCCGGGTCCGGTAGACGACGAACAGCAGTGCTGCGATCAGCACCACGGCCATCACGATAATGGTCAGATCGGTTAGTGAGGCGCTGACCCCGCCGATCTCCACCCTCTGCCGCATGACGGCGGGAAACTGAAAGCTGCGCTGCTGGCCCGACAGCAACAGAAGCGCACCGTTCTGGATCAGCACCGACACGGCCAGCGTCGCAATGAACCCGGTTACCTGCGTGGCCGAGCGCATGGGGCGGAAAATCACCGTCTCGATCGTCATCCCCGCACAGGCACCGACCACCAGCACCAGCAGCGCGACCAGCGGCCACGGCATCCCCATCTGCACCATGGCCAGCGAGGCGAAGGCGCCGATCATCACCAGATCGCCATGCGCGAAATTGATCAGCCGCACGATGCCGTAGATCATTGAAAAGCCGATGGCGATCAGCGCGTAGAGACTGCCGAGCGACAGGCCGTTGACGATCTGCTGGAACAGATACTGGCTCATTCCAATTCCCCCAGATAGGCGCTGCGGACTTGCGGGTTTTCAGCAAGCTCCGCGCCGGTGCCGCTCAGGATGATGCGCCCGTCCTCCAGCACATAGCCCCGGTCGGCGGTTTCAAGCGCCATCGCCGCGTTCTGCTCGATCAGCAGGATGGTCACGCCGTCGTCGCGAAGCTGCTCGATCACGTCGAAAATCCGCTCGATATATTGCGGGGCAAGGCCGAGCGACGGCTCGTCCAGCAGCAGAAGCACCGGATCGGACAGAAGCGCGCGCCCGATGGCCAGCATCATCTGCTCGCCCCCCGACAGCGATCCTGCCGCGACATCGGCACGTTCGGCGAGGATCGGGAACAGCTCATGGACATGCGCGAATTCGGATTTCAACCGGCTGCGATCCTTGCGGGCATAGGCCCCCATGGTCAGGTTTTCCCGAACGCTCAGCGAACCGAATATCTGCCGCCCCTCCGGGCAATGGACCAACCCGGCGCGCACGATGCTGTCGGGCGCGGCCGTGGCAGGGTTTATCTCGCCGTCGCGTCCGGTGAAGCTCATCGTGCCGGAGAGCGGGCGCAGCAGACCCGAAATCGTGTGCAGCGTGGAACTTTTGCCCGCACCATTCGCGCCGATCAGGGTCACGATCTCGCCCTTGCGAACCTCCAGCGAGACATCGTGCAGCACATGGGTCGCGCCACGGCGCAGGTTCAGCCCGTCGATTTTCAGCATTACCCCGTTCATGCCGGTGCCCCCGCGTGATGGGACAACCCCTTGCGGCGGGTGCCCAGATAGGCCTCGATCACCGCCGGGTTGCGCTGGATGTCGCGCGCGGTTCCGCTGGCGATAAACTTGCCCCGGTTCAACACCTGTATCCGGTTGCAAAGCGACATCACCAGCCGCATGTCATGTTCGACCAGCAGCACCGCGATCCCGTCCTCATCGACAAGCGACCGGATCAGTGCCGTCAGCGTCGCGGTTTCCGAGGTGTTCAGACCGGCGGCGGGTTCATCCAGCAGCAATATCCGGGGCTCAAGCGCCAGCGCGCGGGCAATCTCCACCCGCCGTTGATCGCCATAGGACAGATCGCCAGCCCGGCGGTCCCGGTGCTGGGACAGCCCGACCCGCTCGATCACCTCCGCCGCGCGGTCCCGGATCGCGGATTCGGCGCGCCAGAAAGCCGGAAGCTGCGCCAGCGTCGCCAGCAGCCCCGCACCCATCCGCATATGACCCCCGCTCATGACGTTATCGAGCACGCTGAGATCCTCGAACAGGCGGATATTCTGGAATGTCCGGGCAAGTCCGGCCTGTGCAAAGCGGTTCGGCGGCTGCCCCGTCAGATCGACGCCGCCAATGCTGACGCGCCCGGAGCTGGGCGGCAGAACCCCGCTGAGCATGTTGAACACGGTGGTTTTTCCCGCCCCGTTCGGCCCGATCAGCCCAACCAGATCGCCGCGCGCCAGTTCCAGATCATAGGATTCGACAGCCGTGATACCGCCGAACCGGCGGGTAATCTGTTCTGCTGCGAGCAAGTTTTCTGTGTTCACCGTGGGTTACCGCCCGGATGAGTTTTACCGATCAATGTGCCGGAAGCTAAGCAGACCAGACCGGCGCGGTCAATCGCAAGATACATCTTGCACCGATCCGGATCGAATGTATTATTTTGTTCATCCGCGCAGCGGTCTGTTTTTCCTGTGCCGGAAATGCCGCTCAGGCAGTTTGTCCGTTTCCCCTCGATCATTGGATGTCGTCGCATGCAACAGCTTCTCTCCCCTCATGAGCCGCACCCGCTGGAGGCGCATAACAGCGCCGGAACCTCGGATTTCGTTGTCATATGCGAGCATGCGGGACGCCTTATTCCCGGGGCGCTTGGCGATCTGGGGCTTGATGCGTCCGAACTGACGCGCCATATCGCATGGGATATCGGTGCGCGTGAGATCGCGATGGCGCTTGCCGACAGGCTGGATGCGCCGCTTTTCATGCAGCGCTACTCGCGGCTGGTCTGCGACTGCAATCGCCGGCCCGATGTGGACAGCTTCATGCCGGTCATCAGCGAATCCACGGAAATCCCCGGCAACATGAACGTCTCCGCAGATGCGCGCGCGGCGCGGGTTACGGAAATCTTCAACCCGTTCCACGATCACGTCAGTGCCGAGCTGGACAAGCGTCGTGCAGCGGACCGGCGGACGCTGCTGGTGACGATCCACAGCTTTACGCCGGTCTATAAAGGTGTCGAACGGCCGTGGGAGATCGGCGTGCTGTATAACCGCGACAAGACCCTGTCGCCGGCAATGCTGGAACTGCTGCGGGCGAAAACCGATCATGTCGTGGGTGACAACCAGCCTTACGCGGTCGGGGACGAGACGGATTACGCGATCCCGGTACATGGCGAGGCGCGCGGCTTGCCCTGCGTGGAAATCGAGATTCGCAACGACCTGACCACGGGTGACGCGCAGGCCGAATACTGGTCCGCGCTGCTGGCGGATATGCTCACGCGGGCGGCGAAAGGGCTGTAGCTTTCGGCCCGCCTGTGCCTTGTGTCAGACGCCCAGCACTCTCCGCCCGGCGAAACGTCCGACGGCGCCGCAGATCAGGATGCCCAGCGAATACCAGACGGTATAGAAAACCGGCGCATCCTCGTTGCAATGCAGCGCATAGATCGCGGCACCGAACGCGCCTGCCAGCAGCCCGGCCTTCAGCCCGGCCCGTTCGGGGTGGGTGATGACGGTCCGGCACAGCGCGGCGAAAATCGCCACCCCCGGCAGCAGGGACAGGAACGGGATAGAGGTCAGACAGACCCGCCAGGACGACCCCATCACGGCGGGTGCAAGGTTCTCACGCGGCATGAAGCCCAGAAACAGGCCAGCCGCGATCAGCGCGGGCAGGGCCAGCGGCCAGAGCGCACGCCCGGAACCCGGCTCCGGCCACAGCAGGATAAGGAGCAGGGCGAGACCAAGCGGCAGGACGAATTTCGCCGCAACCAGCGGGTCGGACAGAATCTCGGGCAGGTCGGGCCTGACCGACCAAAACAGGGCGACCAGCACGACCGAGGCAACCAATCCGGCCAGCAGCCGCACCGTCATCCGGGGCGGGTTCAGCCTTGTATCGGCGGCAAGCGCCTCTATCAGTTCCTCGGTCTTCATTCCGTTTCATCCTTCTGTGCCATCGCCTTCAGGCGGTTGAGTGCGCGGTGAAGCGCCACGCGCATGGCCCCGGCGCTGAGCCCGAAATTCCTCTGTATCTCCGCCTCGTCCCGGCCCAGCAAAGCATGCGCGCGGATCAGGGCAGCATCCCGTGTCGTCAGCCGGGACAGCATCTGTTCCAGCATATGCCCGGCCAGCGGGTCCGGCGTGGCGGGGTCGGGCAGGCTGTCGGCCAGATCCTCGACCGGCTCATGCCCGCCACGTCGCCTGCGCAGCGCATCAATCGCCTTGTGGCGCAGGATCACGCGCACCCAGGCCATCAGCGGGCGGTTCCGGTCCCAGCTCGCTCGTTTCAGATGGATCACGAGCAGGGTTTCCTGAACCACGTCCTCGGCCAGATGATGCGCATCCTGTGGCAGCACGCCCCAGGCCAGACGCCGCAGCACCGGCGTCAGCGCAACCAGCAGCCGATGATGAGCACCGGCATCGCCCGCAAGTCCAGCGCGCATCAGCTTTTCAAGATCCGCATCTTCCATATTCTGACTGCCTTACGCCGCCTTGGCGCTGCTTGTTACAGCCCGAATGTAAAAAAATCCCGGAGAAATTGCATCTTTCGATGTAACGAAGCCGGGGCTGCGCTCGTCATGTCCTGTGAAGATGCGGACATCTTCGTCAACAGGAAAGGACCTGACATGAACAGCAAGACCCTGATCCTCGGCGCAGCCGCCGTTGCCGCCACCAGCTTCGCCGCCAATGCCGAAACCAAGGCGGAAATGGGGCAGGAAAAATGCTACGGCGTCGCGCTGGCCGGTGAAAACGACTGCGCCGCCGGGGCGGGCACGACCTGTGCCGGTACGTCCAAACTCGACTACCAGGGCAACGCGTGGTCGCTGGTGCCCGAAGGCACCTGCATGACGATGGAACTGCCCGGCATGGATGACGGCATGGCCCGCATGGGCTCGCTGGAGCCGCTGGAGCGCGATCTGCCCGACGCATGACCGACGCGGCTGGTGCGGGTCTTGTTGCGATCCGCGCCAGCCCTGCCCAGAAGAATGGAGCATATCATGGCCCTGCCAAAATCCGTTGGAGTCGGTTTCAAATCCGCCCATGCCCCCGATCTGATGCAATCGCCGGGCGCGGTCAGCTGGCTGGAGATCCACGCGGAGAATTACCTTTTCGACGGTGGCCCGCGCATGGCGCTTCTGTCAGAGATGTCGTCGCGGTTTCCGATTTCGGTGCATGGCGTCGGCATGTCCATCGGCGGGGCGGAACGGATCGACCCGGAGCATCTGGCGCGGGTGGCGCGTCTGGTGGAACGGATCGAACCGGCAAGCTTCTCGGAACATCTGGCTTGGTCGACCCATGAGGGGGCCTATTTCAACGATCTGTTGCCGCTGCCTTATACGCAAAAGACGCTCGACCTGATCTGCGGCCATATCGACGAGGTGCAGGACCGGCTGGGCCGGACCATGCTGTTGGAAAACCCGTGAAGCTATCTGGCCTTCGACGAAAGCAGCTGGTCGGAGCCGGATTTTCTGGACGAGATCAGCCGCCGCACCGGCTGCGGCCTGTTGCTCGACGTTGCTAATGTGTTCATATCGGCCAATAATCTCGGCGGATCGGCGCAGGATTACCTGTCGACCTTCCCCGTGGGGAAGGTTGGTGAGATCCATCTGGCGGGGCCGGATGCGGATGGCGGGGACGACGCGCTGCTGATCGATTCCCACTCCCGGCCCGTCCCCGATCCGGTCTGGTCGCTTTATGCCGATGTGATTGCGCGGACCGGCCCGGTGCCGACGCTGATTGAATGGGATAATGACGTGCCCGCATTCGAGGTTCTGGCGCTGGAGGCCGCGCGGGCGAGCCTGATCCTGACCAAGCGGGCCGCCGCATGAGCGGGTTTTCCGAAGCCTTGCTGTCGCCCGATCTGCCGCCCCCGCCGGGGCTGACGCTGCCGCAGGGTGGAGATGCGGGGCGGCGCTTCGCGGTCTATCGCAACAATGTCACCGTGGCGCTGTCGGATGCGCTCGCGGCGAATTTTCCGGTCATCGCGAGCCTTGTCGGTGAGAGATTTATGGCGGCGACCGCGGGGCTGTTTCTGGTTGATCACCCGCCGAAATCCCCGGTTCTGGCCGAATGGGGCGAGGATTTTGCGGCGTGGCTGGCCAATTATCCCCCGGCGGAAAGCCTGCCCTATCTTCCTGACATGGCGCGGTTGGAGCAACTCAGCCGCGAGGCGCTGCATGCCCGCGATGCGCGCCCGGTCGATCCGCAGGAGATCGCAGCCCTGCCGCCCGAGCGGCTGGAAAGCTGGAGGCCGGAACCGCACCCGGCGGCGCGGGCGATGAAAACCCGCTGGCCGCTTCTGCATATCCGCAATCACGCGCTTGGCCGGAAGCAGGTGGTTCAGGATAGTGGGGAAATCCTGCTCACCCGGCCCGCGCTGACGCTGATGCTGACCGCAGCCCCGGCGGGGACGGCGGATGCGCTGGCGCGGCTGGTGCAAGGGGCGACGCTGACCGAGGCGTTGCAGGACGCGGCGCGGCCCGGTGAGGTTCTGGCCTGTCTGCTGGGGCAGGGCGCTTTGGTGGAGGAAGGGGCATGATCGAGATGTTGGACAGGATGACCCGCAATCTGGACCGGCTGGCCCCCGACCTGCTGCCGCTGATGGCGCGGCTGTCCTTTGTCGCGGCGCTTGGCAGTTTCTTCTGGCGCGCTGCATTGACCAAGCTGGACGGGTTCGGGCTGAGTGCGGGCGCATATGCGCAGATCCTGCCGAAACTGGCTGAGGCGAGCGGGTATGATGTTCAGGCGATGCCGCTCTGGGCTGATCTGGTGGTTGCGTTCGGGACGGTGTCGGAACTCATGCTGCCGGCGCTGCTGCTGGTGGGTTTGCTGACGCGGCTGTCGGCTCTGTCGATGATGGGATTCATTCTGGTCATGAGTCTGACCGATATATACGGCCATGGCGTTCCGGTCGCCGAGCTTTCGCCACGGCTTATGTGGCTGGCCTTGCTGGCAGTACCGTTTCTTATGGGCGGGGGATGGCTTGCGCTTGATCGGTATCTGCCCCTTGCCCGGCTGGGCCGGGCGGTTGTGCGGGTCTGATGGCCGCGAATTAACTGACTTCAAATTGTTGAAAGATACTATCCGGAATTTTTTAATAAATTCAGGTTGTTCATCAGATATTATGACCCGATCCGAAGGTTCATTTCCGCGATCACCTCGCAGGTCCGTCGATTTCCGTCTACTTGTCGAAGCGGATGCTGTGCAGGGCAGGCGCGGGCTGCCTTATTCTATCGGCGATTATTATGACCGGGATCCCAACCGGCCGAGATTGCATCAATTTGTCGCCGTGATATTCCCTGTTAGGAAATGTGAATGGGCAAATCGCTCATAATGTAGAAGGACTGTTAAAAATGTATGTCAGAGCTCTCGCTGCCGTTATCGCTTTTGGAACGCTGAGCGCCTGCGCGATCTCGCCCAAGGATTTCGAATCGCAGCCGGTTCTGGTGGACACGGCAATGGGGCCGGTGATCTGCCAGCTTTATACCCCTGAACAGGTGACGTGGGACCGCTCGATCGGTCGTCCGAATGCGATGGATGTGGCAACCGCCGACACGATTTGCCGTAATGAGGGGAAGCGGATTATTCAGGGTGGGGAGCCGGTTTACGCACCGACAACCACAGACGCGGCGGCGACCGAGCTTTAATCCCGGGCTTTGCATCAGCATAGTGCCCGCGCGATGCATAAAGCGCGGGACCGGAGATGATCCGTCCACGCCATGAATGAAAAGGCCGCCCGGTTTTCCGGACGGCCGCGTCCATCATTCGGCTTTGGCGTCAGACCGGCACGTTGTCGAACAGATCCACATCTTCCGACGGATCGTGGCGATAGACGATCCTTTGGCCTTCGGCATGGCTTCCGCGCCGAAGCAGCTTGTGCATCTTCAGTGCGACCCGGCGCTTTTCTGAATCACTGGCGGCAAGGTAATGCCGCTCAATTTCTTGCAGTTTTTCGTTCACGTCGAACGGTGTCATGGCAGCCTCCCAGCTCTGGCAAAAATGCGAGCGCCCCGGCGGTGACGGGACTTCAGCAGGGGCACCCACGAGGTACAGCGGGGTAATCTCAGATAATCGAAAAAAATGCCTCGCAGTTGCAGCGGATCGTCCTTCCTCCCAGAAAATCACGATCAACTAACGGTATCATAACAGGTTTATTGCCGTCGGTTAATGACAGTTTTGTATGATTCGCCCGCATCTCGGCGGGAAGCCGCCCAAATGGGCGGCTTTGCCTGTTTTCTCAGCTTTCAGCCATGTCAGCGGGCAAGGCCGAGGTTTTGCAGATAGGCGGCAGAGGGCAGGATGCCATCCTTGTTGCGCAACTCCAGAATGAGTCGAGGCTCGCTTGTCAGGGTGGCGAGTGCTGCGAAAACGGCGGGCCAGCCGATATTGCCGTTCCCGATCTGCCAGTGGCGGTCGGCGTAGCCGTCAGCGTCCTGAATATGGATGTGCTGCAGACGGTTGCCGGCGCGGTAGACGTAGTAATCCACAGGCGGCGCGCCGGTCGATCCATAGGCGTAATGCGCGTGCCCGGTGTCGATTGAAACGGCAATCGCGGGGCTGTCGAAACTATCGGCCAGTTCGCAGCGGGAATCGGGGTCCTTGTCCTCGATATTTTCGAGAACCATCGTGATATTTGCGTTCTCGGCGCGGGAGATCACCGGGTCCAGCGTCTCATGGACGAGGTTCAGCACCTCCTCGCGGGAGCCCTGCACATTCTCGAAGTTATTATAGTTCCATGTCGTATAGGGGCTGTGGATGACCATCTGGGTGGCGCCCAGAGCCTCGCAGACGGCAAGGCCCTGCTCCATGCGGCGGGTGACGAGGGCGCGGATGTCCGGGTCCGGGTTGGCGAGGCTGAGGCCCCAGAACGGCCCGTGGATCCCCAACCGGCCCTTATGGCCATCCAGCAGCTTGCGGGCGCGGTCCACAAGGGGCTGCCAGTCGCCGTTCAGCACCTCGGCGGTGATGAAGTCCTGCAGTTCCAGATCACGCGGATCGGCGAGCATCCAGTCGCGAAGCGTCTCAAACGTGTCGAGCGGCATTGCCGCGCCGAGAAGGGGAAGGCTGGTCATTCGGTCATTCCTGTACAAAGCAGATGCTGGTTATGCGCAAACGCAGCCCCGCCTCTAAGCGATGTGAATGACAAAGCGGTGACGGGTCCCGGCGACCGCGGGCAGGTTCCTGCTGCCGGACCGAATTGTCACGGTTCCTTTTCGGAAGGGTCGCGATCCTGTCGTGAAGAGTTGATTTATCGCTTATGTCCGCGTGCTGACGAAATCACATGTCCACGGCGGATAACGGTCTCGGTTGAGGCCGCTCCCAGATCATGCATCCCCCGCTGCCGCAATTGCCGGGGTGACAGGAGAGTGAAATGTTCAGACTTAATCGCCGCCACGCGCTTGGACTGATGGGCGCGACCACGGGCAGCCTGCTGCTGCCGGGCTATCTGCGCGCTCAGGCCAGCCGCCCCTCGATCACCATTGCCGTTCAGAAGATCACCAACAACAACACGCTGGATGTCTGGAACGAACAGTCCAATGTCGGTGAGCGGGTGTTCTTCCCCAATCTTTGGGAAGGTCTGATCCTGCGCGACTGGATGGGCGATCAGGGCCCGGTTCCCGGTCTGGCGACGGAATGGAGCCGCATTGACGACAAGACGATTGAGCTGAAGCTGCGTCAGGGCGTCAAGTTCCACAATGGCGACGAGATGACGGCTGAAGATGTCGCGTTTTCGTTCTCGCCGGAACGTGTGTTCGGCGACACCCAGCCGATTGGCGGTCAGACGATCTTTGCCGAGAACTACAAGCCCGCCACGCCGAAGGATCTGCCGGCGAACGTGCCGGGCGTCGGTCGGCGCCTGTGGCCGTCGCTGGAGGGGATCGAGATCGTGGACGACTACACCGTCCGCCTGCGCAATGCGACGCCGGATGTGACGCTGGAAGGCCGTCTCTATTCCTATGGCAGCCAGATCACCAACCGCCGCGCCTGGGAAGAAGCCGCGACCTTTGCCGAATGGGCGGTGAAGCCGATCACCACGGGCCCGTATATGGTTGGTGAGTTCCGCCCCGACGTCTCGCTGACGCTGCTGGCCCATGACGACTACTGGAATGGCCGTCCGCCGCTGCAACAGATCACCTTCCTCGAAGTGCCCGAGGTTGCCAGCCGCGTGAACGGTCTGCTGTCCGGCGAATATGATTTCGCCTGTGACCTGCCGCCGGATCAGGTGGAGCAGGTGCAGAATGCGGATGGGTTCGAGGTTCAGAACTCGACCATCTGGAACCACCGGATTTCGGTGTTCAACACCCAGAACGAAGTCCTCGCCGATCCGCTGGTCCGCCGCGCCATGACCCACGCCATTGACCGTGAGGCCATCGTGCAGTCGCTCTGGGGCGGCATGACCAAGGTTCCGGCAGGGCTTCAGTTCGAAAGCTTCCGCACCTCCGACATGTTCATCGAGGGCTGGACGGCCCCGGAATATAACCCGGAACTGGCGCGCGAGCTGCTGACGCAGGCTAATTACAAGGGCGATGCGATCCCGTTCCGCCTGCTGAACAACTACTACACCAACCAGGTTTCCAACGGTCAGATCATGGTCGAGATGTGGAAACAGGTCGGCCTGAATGTCGAGATCGAGATGAAGGAGAACTGGGGCCAGATCCACGATCCCGAAGGCGTGAAGGGCGTGCGTGACTGGTCGGCCTCCAACTCGATCAACGATCCGATCACCCCTATGGTGGTGCAGTTCGGCCCGAACGGCGAAGTGCAGCAGAAGCGCGACTGGTCGAACGCCGAACTGAACGAGCTGTCCGTGGTCATGGAAACCTCGACCGACCGGGCCGCGCGCAAGAAGGCAATCGCCCGCATGCTGGAAATCGCCGAGCGCGAAGATCCTGCCTATCAGGTTCTGCATCAGAACGCCGTGTTTACCGGCATGCGTTCGGATCTGAACTGGAAGGCCGCGCCTGCCTTCGCGATGGACTTCCGCGCATCGAACTGGCCGACCAACGGCTGATTGCGTGACCGCTGATCGCCCCGGACGCTTCGGTGTCCGGGGCATTCCGTCCAGCTATCCGCCATGCGCGGCGAAGATCCGGTCGGATCGGGGCAAGAGGAAAAGGTCATTACATGGCGAATCTGGTCGAGATCCGGGATTTGCGGGTCGCCTTTGACGGCGTGCCGGTCTTGCATGGCATCAATCTTGATGTCGCGCCGGGTGAAGCGCTTGGCCTCGTCGGTGAATCCGGTTGCGGGAAATCGGTGACATGGCTGGCGGCCTTGGGCTTGCTGCCCTCCAAGGCGCGGATCGAAGGCTCGGTCCGGCTTGAGGACGAAGAAATCTGTAACGCGCCCCGGACGACGCTGGAGTCGGTGCGTGGCGGTCGGATCGCGATGATCTTTCAGGACCCGTCCAGCGCGCTGAACCCGGTGATCCGGGTCGGTCGGCAGCTTTGCGAGGCGCTGCGCCTGCATAAGGGGCTGCGCGGTCAGGCGGCGAAGGATGAGGCGCTGCGGCTGATGGATATGGTGGGGATACCCGACGCGCGTGGCCGCTTCGGCCTGTATCCGCATGAGTTCTCCGGCGGGCAATGTCAGCGCGTCATGATCGCGATGGCGCTGGCGGGTGAGCCTGACCTGCTGATCGCGGATGAACCGACAACGGCGCTTGACGCGACGATTCAGGCACAGATCCTCGATCTGCTGGCGCGGCTGCGGGGCGAGATGGGGATGGCGACGGTGTTCATCAGCCATGATCTCGGTGCCGTGGCGCAGATATGTGAGCGGGTTTGCGTCATGTATGCGGGCCGGATTGTGGAGCAGGGGCGGGTTGACCAGTTATTCGGCATGCCGCGCCATCCCTATACGCGTGGCCTGTTCGATGCGCTGCCGCGGCTGAACGGTCCGCGCGCGCCGCTGGTCCCGATCCGGGGGACGGTTCCCGATCCGCGCGACCCGCCGCCGGGCTGTGCCTTTGCGCCGCGCTGTTCGCGGGCGCAGGATTTTTGCGATCAGGCGGTGCCGGAGATGCTGCCGCAGCCCGACGGACGCCTGCTTGCCTGCGCCTTTCCGGTGCCGGAGGAACCCGCAACGGCGCGTCAGCTTGAGGAGATGGCGCAATGAGCGCGTTGATCGAAGCCAACGACCTCGTCCGGGTCTACACCTCCCGCAAGGGGCTGTTCGGCAAGCCGGTTGCGATGCGCGCCGTCGATGGCGTCAGCCTGCATGTCGCGCGTGGCGAAACGCTGGGCGTTGTCGGTGAAAGCGGATCGGGCAAGTCCACACTGGGCCGTATGCTGCTGGGCGTTGATCCGGCGCAAGGCGGCGAGGTGCGCTTTGACGGGGCCGTGCTGCCGGAAAAGGGGACGCCGCAATGGCGCGCGATCCGGATGCGGATGCAGATGGTGTATCAGGACCCTCTGGCCGCACTCGACCGCCGCCTGACGATTGCGAGCCAGATCCGGGAGCCGTTGGAAATTCACGGCATCGGCGATGCTGCCGCCCGCGAGGCCCGTGTGGAAGAGCTGATGCAGTCGGTCGGTCTGCGCCCCGATCAGGCCGGACGCTACCCGCACGAGCTGTCGGGCGGTCAGCGTCAGCGGGTGGTCATTGCGCGCGCGCTTGCGACAGCGCCGGAATTGCTGGTCTGCGATGAACCCGTCTCCGCCCTCGATGTCTCGATTCAGGCGCAGGTGATCAACCGGCTGCGCAGGCTGCGGGATGAAAACGGGCTGGCGATGATCTTTATCAGCCATGACCTGAAAGTCGTGCGCAATCTCTGCGACCGGGTTGCGGTCATGTATCTGGGCAAGATCGTCGAGGAAGGCCCGGTTGAGGACGTCTTTGCCACGCCGCGCCATCCCTACACGCGGGCGCTGCTGTCATCGGTGCCGGAGCCGGGGCAGCGTCTGGACGGGCGGATCATCCTGCAGGGTGAGCCGCCCAACCCGGCCAAACGCCCGAGCGGCTGTGCCTTCCATCCGCGCTGCCCGGAGGCGTCTGAGATCTGCCGCACCAACCTGCCGGAGATGCAGGAGACGGGCCGTAATTGCCGGGCGGCCTGCCATCACCTCGACCGGACCGGCCCGGTCCGCCGCGCAGCTTAAAGGGAGGACGCCATGTTCCGCTTCGTTTTCCTGCGTTTCCTGCGCGCCGCCGTGACGGTGCTTGCCGTGATGACCTTTGCCTTCATCGTGCTGCGCATGTCCGGTGACCCGGCGCAGGTGCTGCTTGGGCCTGACGTGCCGCAGAATATCGTCGATGCGTTTCGTGAGCAGTGGGGCCTCGACCGGCCGCTCTGGCAGCAATACCTGTCCTATATGGGCGCGATCTTTCAGGGCGATTTCGGCCTGTCGATGCGCGACCGGGCGCCCGCGCTCGATCTGGTGCTGGAGCGGGTGCCGGCGACGCTGATGCTGACGGTTCCGGCGCTGATCCTGAAAATCTGTGTGGGCATTCCCGCCGGGATCTATGCCGCGCTGCACCGGGACAGCGCCACGGATCGCGGGGTGATCCTGCTGGCCATTCTGGGTTTCACCATCCCGTCATTCGTCATGGGCCTGCTGCTGGTGCTGATCTTCGCGGTGACGCTGGGCGTGCTGCCATCCGGCGGATACGGCTCGTGGCAGAACGCCATCCTGCCTGCCATCACCATATCCATCGGCGGGATCGGGATAATCGCCCGGTTCTCACGCTCCGCCATGATCGAGGTGCTGGGCCAGCCCTATATCCGCACGGCCTCGGCCAAGGGCGTCAAATGGCGCGATGTGATCCGGGGTCATGCGTTGCCGAATGCGGCAATTCCGATTGTCACCATTCTTGGTTTCATGGTCGGCTCGCTGATTGCGGGGGCGGTTGTGGTGGAGACGATCTTCTCATGGCCCGGTATCGGGCGGCTGCTGATCGTCTCGGTCTCGAACCGGGATCTGGCCGTGGTGCAGTGCATCCTGCTGCTGATCGCCGCCGTGATGGTGATGTCGAACCTGATTGTCGATCTTCTTTACGGCTGGCTGGATCCGCGTCTGCGGACCAATGCGGCGCATTGAGCGGGGGTTGAGCGCATGACAGAGACATCTTCCGCCCGGCTCGTCGCCCAGTCCGTGCGCCGTCAGAAGCGAGAGCGGATACCGCCAGCGGTCATGTTCGGGCTGATCTGGCTGGCGCTTATCGTGATCTGCGCGGTTTTCGCCGACCTGCTGCGCCCCTATGACATCACCCAGATGGACCTGTCCGCCCGGCTGATGCCGCCGCTGAGCCCCGGACACTGGCTTGGCACGGATGAGCTGGGCCGGGACGTGCTGTCGCGGCTGATCCAGTCGGTGCGGGTGTCGCTGGTCATTGCCTTCGGCGCGACGATCATTTCGGCTGTGTTCGGCACCACGCTCGGCTTCCTCGCCGCGCAGTTCCGGGGCGTGGTGGAGCAGTTCGTCGTCATGCTGGCAGATTTTCAGGCGGCGCTGCCGTTTCTGATCATGTCGCTGGCGGTTCTGGCGTTCTTCGGATCGTCGATGGTGCTGCTGGTCTGCCTGATGGGGTTTTACGGATGGGAACGTTACGCGCGGATCGCCCGCGGCCTTGCCATTGCCGCGAATGCGCAAGGCTATGCCGCCGCCGTGGAGCAACTGGGCGCGACGCCCCGGCGGCTCTATCTGAAACATATCCTGCCGAATGTCGCCTCCACCCTGATCGTGTCGATGACGCTGACCTTCCCGGAGATCATTCTGATGGAGTCGGGCCTGTCCTTCCTTGGCCTTGGCGTTCAGCCGCCGGAAACCAGCCTCGGCAATATGGTCGGGTTCGGTCGCGACTACCTGACAACCGCGCCGTGGATCATGCTCGGGCCGTCGGTGATCATCATGCTGACGACGCTTTCGATTTCGCTTGTCGGCGACTGGCTGCGTGACAAGCTGGACCCGACGATCCGGTAGAACATGCGCCGTTTGCCCGGTTTGCGCGACGTGCCGGACCCGAGAAGCTCAGGCCCGGCATCGCGATGACCTGCGGCCAGTTCGCTGCGCCTAGCCTGCCGCCCGTTGCAGCATGCCAAACAGATCGCGCGGATCGTCGGGATCGGCGATGATGTCGAGATTCTGGTAAAGCCCGGTGTCGTTCAGCCGGTCGTGGATATAGCGCAGCGCCGAGAAATCCTCCGTCGCGAAGCCTACGCCGTCAAACAGCGTGATCTGCTGCGCATCGGTGCGGCCGGGTGCGTCGCCGGTGATGACCTGCCACATTTCCGTCACCGGGAAATCCTCGGGCATCTGCTGGATTTCGCCTTCGATCCGGGTCTGCGGCGGATACTCCACGAACACCGTCGAGCGTTCGAGAATATCCTTGTGCAGTTCGGTCTTGCCCGGACAATCGCCGCCGATCGCGTTGATATGCACGCCGCTGCCGACCATGTTGTCGGTCAGGATCGTCGCATATTGCTTGTCGGCTGTGCAGGTCGTGATGATCTCCGCCCCTTCCATCGCATCCTCGGGCGTGGCGCAGGCGGTCAGGGTTATCCCGTGACCGGCCAGATTGCGCATCGCCTTTTCCGTGGCGGCGCTGTCGATATCGTAGAGCCGGATGGCGTCGATCCCGCAGACCGCCTTCATGGCCAGCGCCTGAAATTCGGACTGCGCGCCATTGCCGATCATCGCCATGGTCCGGGCGCCTTTCGGGGCCAGATGCCGCGCCACCATTGCCGATGTGGCAGCGGTGCGGATTGCGGTCAGGACGGTCATTTCGCTCAGCAGCACCGGGTAGCCGGTATCGACGCGCGCCAGCAGGCCGAACGCCGTGACCGTCTGTAGCCCCTTCCTGGTGTTCTTCGGATGACCGTTCACGTATTTGAACCCGTAAACCTCACCGTCAGAGGTCGGCATGAGTTCGATCACCCCCTCGGCAGAATGCGAGGCGACGCGGGGGGTTTTGTCGAACAATTCCCAGCGGCGGAAGTCTTCCTCGATATAATCCGCAAGCTCGCGCAGCATTGTCTCCAGTCCGATGCCATGTACAAGCTTCATCATGTTCTCGACGCTGACGAACGGAATGAAGGCCAGTTCGGAGGGGTTGGGTGCGGGCATGTTATGATCTCCGGTTTCAGTATATCTCAGACAGAGCTGGTCAGTGGTTGTATCCTTTGGCCCGGAGGCGGTGCGGTCATGCAGTCTGGTTTTCCATCGCCGGCGCGCTGTTCATCTGAGTGCGGGCAGTGTTTCGCCAGTTCGGGGTTAAGAAAAGAGATCAAATTGTGAAATCTGAAAAGAAAATATCAATAGGGAAAGTGAGATTGACCGAAACGGATAGTGCCGATGCCCGCATAATCGCAGAGCTGCGGCGGGATGCGAGAATATCGCTGTCCGATCTTTCGCATGCCGTGGGGTTGTCGCGGGTGACGGTTCGCACACGTCTCGCACGGCTCCAGCAACGCGGCGTCATCATCGGCTATACCGTCGTGCTTGCGGAAGACGTGGCAGAACACCCGGTCCGCGGTCTCATGATGCTGGCGATCGAGGGACGGGGCACAGATCGCATCCTGCGGTTTCTGCGCGGCATGTCATCGGTCAAGGCGATCCATTCCACGAATGGCAAATGGGATCTGATCGTCGAGTTGGGGACGGAGACGCTCAGCGGTCTGGACGACGCCCTGACCAGTATCCGGAAGCTTGACGGCATCACCACCAGCGAAACCAGCCTGCTGCTGGCAACACAAATGACCGCCCGCCAGCCGGCGCCAGCGGTGTCTGGTGCCTAGGATCACGCGCTGTATTCTTGCTTTTGGTATGCACAGAGATGAGCGGTTTATGCCAAGGTTAGTGCGCTATATTCGCGCGCCGGATGGCATGGATTGACCGACCCAATTGCCGCCAGCGCGCGGGCAATAACCTGCCTCAGATACCGTCACTCAGCATCCGCAAATCGGGATGTCAGAGGCGCAGCTGAAATTGGGATCTCACTTATACGCCAAGCATCCAACCCGCTTCGAAAACGATCAGGTCTGGTTGATTGGCTCCGGCGGTAGGGATCGAACCTACGACCAATTGATTAACAGGCACCGCCGGATGCGCCTGCGCTCAAGCGGTTAGCGGAGGGTTCCGGGTTGCTTTGACCGCTATGTGACCGGCCTGAAATCGTCAAACAACGCCCTTCTGCCCGCATCCCCGCCCACCGTCTAAACGATCAGGCACCTTTGGGCACGAAGGCGATACCCTTGATTCCCTTGCCAACTTGCCTGCCAGGTGAGAAAGTTCGCCTATGAGGAACACGAACGTACCAAGCAACAATCCTGAGCATAGGAAGCGCAAGCGGGTTCAGAAGGAGTTCAAGGCTCTGCTTGAGGCCGAGGGGCACGGGGTGCTTTTCAGCCCCGCGACAAGCGCGCTGCCCGAAAAGACGAGGGCGAAACAGAGCCTCAAGCGAACCAAGCTGATCCTCGATGCCATCAAGTATGGCCTCCAGGTTCCGCAGAGTATGCGGGATGAGGTCAACAAACCGCCCGACGAGAACCCGAAGGTGCCACACGAGGACGACGGTGGCAAAGCGCCGTTCGGGCAGGACGACGACGATGGTTCGGAAGGAATTCCGGTTTAACCCCGATTGTCGCGGTGCTCGTCGTCGATGCCCCTGCGATCACCCAGTCAGCACCGCGAGAGACGCGCAGAGCGCGCCGCTGAGGCGGTGTTCTGCCTCGTGCCCCTGGGGCATGTAGGGCAGCGGGCGATAACCGAGTTATACGCCTCGCTACGCGGTCACCAGCCAAGCGTCGCCATGATCGCGGGAAGTTCCGGCGCTTCGATCTCGGGGAGGTCAAGTTGGTAGCGCTTCGTCCAAGGGTCGCCCTTCCAATCCGTGCCCTCCTGCGCCGTGATCGTCAGGTGCCGCTTCGTGACATTGATGCCCCGCACCTTGTGCAGGTTCTGGTTCGCAAGCATCCATACTCGGAACCGCTGAAGGTTGTCGGGCTGGAAGAAGGCGACGGCCTCTTGCAGGTAGTGCGTGCCATGCTCAATCCGTTCGATCACAGCCACCCGCTTTTCCATCAGCTTCTCGGCCTGGCGCTCGGTGACACCATCTGCCTTACCGACGATACAGGCGATTCCACCTCGCGCATCACCGAAGGCGCGGCATGGCTGACCGAGATAGGCAACGCCTTGCACGTCGCTGTCCTTGATCTGTTCCCTGACCGCAATCGGAATGAAGTGGCCGAGCGATGACATGGCTGCTTCTGCCTCCCACTCGTTCGGGGCAAAGTCATTGTCGATGATCGGCAGAAGGTCTGCGGCTTTGCCAATGATTGCAGCCGCCTGCTGCCGCTTAATCCGCGCGCCTGCCAACTGGTCGCGCTTCCGATCCAGTGAACTGACAGTGGCTTTGTCGAAGTATTCTTCCGCACAGACGTTACCGCAGAGGGCGCGGCGACCGTCCTCAAGCAGCGCAAGGTAGCCGTTCTTGTGCAACTGCTTCTGCTTGCAGAACGCGCAATGCACGTCGTGATCGGCAGCGTATGGCTCAAGGAGTTGGATTGGGCGAGCGCCCGCCTCCACCTCAAGTACGACACCCGGTTGCTTCTCCGGGTCAGTGATCAGGAAGTCGTCAGTGTGATGCGCCATATAGGCCTCCGAATCTGCTCACCTCGAGCGGTGGAACAGAACGGAAACGGAGTCAATCATTAGTTGTGCGCATGACTCGGTCCACAACACCTAGCGTCTGCGCATAGGGCGGTCAAGCAATTATTTCCCTCGCCACCCCTCGTTTTCCAGCGTCCCATCGAACGAGTTATTCTTCTGGACGTTCTCGGTGCCGGTCAGCACCTGCAAATTCTTGGGGATGTGTAGGCCGCAGACCAGAGGGTGCTTGAGCGGCACGATGTGATCGACGTGGTGCGGGATGCCCGTCGCCTCTGTGAGGCGTGCCGCCTTCGTGTAGACGCCCCTGATTTCCGAATGATCGTCGGCGGTCAGCCAGTCGGGCGTCGCATTGATCTCGGCTGCGCGACGCACCCCTGCATACTGGGTTTGGTAGGTCCGCTCGCAGGCGGTGCAGTGCCCACCAGGCACAGTTCGGGGGACAACATGACCGCGCGAGCACGCTCGCCCATTGAAGAAGCGATCCTTTCGGGCCTGCTCTGCGTCCGGCTGGCTGTAGGGCAGTAGAACCCATTCAGGGTGTCCAGCGTCGAGTGCCGCCTGCCAAATCTCCAAAATTCGTTGCTTTGCCATGTCTTAGTTTTGCGCCTTCCATCAAGCGATTGCGACCGAATAAGAGGGTGAAAACAACGTAAGTTCAGATGCTTACCGAAAACTGTGGTTGAGCAGCGCCGGGGACAGGTCCGATAACTCGGTTATGCCCGGAACGTTCCGGGAACGCATCAACGGAGTGACAGAACGATGACCGACCTCAACACCCTGACCAAGCCTGCCCTCAACGACCTGCTGGCGAAGCCGCTGACCGCCTCCGCGCTCAAGAAGATCGCCAAAGCCGACCTCGTCGCGATGATCAAGGCGCAGCCGCCCAAGCTGACCGTGATGGAGAAGCGCGTTCTCGTTGCCTACCTGGACGCCGGGATCGACGCGAACGGTGCCGAGACCCTGGAAGCAATGCTGGCCGACAACATGACTTGGGGCGACTTGCCCGAGATCGCGCAGCGCACGGGCCTGACCCAGAAGCAGGTGCAAGACATCGTCGCGTCCCTCTCGAAGAAGGCGCTGCTCGTGATCACGGACGAAGGCGTCAACGGCGAAGGCCCGGTGCAACAGGTTCTGGCCGACGACGGAATCCGCGTTGCGTTCGACCTGATGGCCGAAGGCATCGAGGCAAAAGCAGCACCCAAGACCCGCAAGGCGCGCGAGCTGCCCGACCGCGTGATGCTCGAACCCGGCAAGCCGGAAGATGTCAAAGCCACGAAGGCAGGCAGCAAGCGGCATCTGATGGCCGAGGCGCTGGCTAAGGGCGCGACCATCGAGGAACTGATGGAAACGCTCGGCTGGAACAAGGACACCGTGTCGTCCGCGCTGCGCACCGACATGGGCGCGCTCGGGCTGGGCGTCGAGCGCAAGGAGGGCAAATACTACCTGCTGATGCCCAAGGGCGTGAAGCGCATTCCGGCGCATGACGCGGACACCACCCGCGCGGACGCGCTCGTGGCGGCGTGCAAATGAGCGTCCGCGTGATCGAACCGGGTTGGCTGTATGTCCTGACCAACCCGGCGATGCCCGGTCTCTGCAAAATTGGCATGACGACCAGGACGCCAGAGGAACGCGCAGCGGAGTTGCACGACACGGGGTCGCCAGCGCCCTACGCCGTTGCGGCGGCTTGGCCGGTTGACGACGTGCGGGCGGCTGAGCGCGACGCTCACACGGCGCTCGCCCGCTACCGTGTCAGCGATCAGCGCGAGTGGTTCCGCGTTTCTGTGCCCGCAGCCATCGCCGCTCTGGGTCGAGACAAGCAGACGCCCGCGCGCCCGTCATGGCTGCGCCACCTTTGGCGCGTGTTCCGAGGCATCGTCGAAGGCGTCGGGTGGCTGACGCTCCTGCTGCTCGCGGCAACCTGACCGCACCTCCCCTTACCAGAACCAAGGCCCGCCGAGTTGGCGGGCCTTCTGATTCCAGAACGGAGTTGCAGATGAAACACCAGACCTTCGAACAGATCGACGAAGCCGCCCAGTGGGCGGCTTTTTCCGTTCCAGAGCATCTGTCTGCCCGGTCGATCAAAGAACCTTGGGTTGGCGCGCTGCTGATCGTCGTGGCGGCGTCGCCCCTGATCTATCCGCCCCTCGCATGGGCACTCGTGCCCTGCTTCCTCGCGGTCCTCATGTTGCGCGCAGCCGCCCTCGTTGGGTGGAGTGATCACGACGACCCCGAACCTGACCGCTGGCCGTCCCTCACGATCCTGCTGCCCGTCTACTGCGAGCCGTCGGTGATTGCAGAACTCGCCCGCGCGATGCGCGCGCTCGACTACCCGTCGCCCGAGATTGTGCAGCTTGTCGAGGAAGACGACCAGGAGACGCGCGCGGTCCTCGATTTCTGGCCGTATCGCGTCCTTGTCGTCCCGGATGGCAAGCCGCGCACGAAGCCGCGCGCCGTGAACTACGGCCTCCTGCATACCCGGGGCGAGGTCGTCGTGGTGTTCGATGCTGAGGACCGCCCTGCACCCGACCAGCCGAAGCGCGCCGTCGCACGGCTTCTGGCTGACCCTCGGCGCGCTGTCGTCCAGGGTGTGCTTGCGTGTGATCACGACGGGCCTCTGGTCACGCGGCTGTGGGCGCTCGAGTATGCCGTCTTGTTCCGGGGTGTGCTTCCGTTTCTGAGCCAGTGCGGCTTGCCGTTTCTGTTGGGAGGAACCAGTCAATACCTCCGACGCGATGCGCTCATGGCGGTCGGCGCGTTCGATGCGCACAACGTCACCGAAGATGCTGACCTTGCTGTCCGCTTGGCTGGTGCCGGTTACACGTCGTCGGTCGTCCTGTCCGTCACGGGCGAGGAAGCGCCGGTATCAGTCACCGCATGGGTGAAGCAACGATCCAGGTGGATGAAGGGGTTCTGCCAGACGACGTTGGTTCACGGCATCCTGCCTCGCGCGCCGCGCCTGCGTGATCGGATCGCCCTCGCTGTCCAGTTACCCGTTCAGTTGATCTGCATCGCGTCGCACCCGGTGGGAATGGCCGTCGCTGCGAACGATCCTCACAGGCCGCTCGCCGTCATGCTGTTCTCGGGATATGCCCTGAGCGTCGCTGTCTTCGCCGTTGCGGCGCGCCGTGTCGGTCGCCCTGTGCGTGACGCGCTTGCGCTACCCGCCTATGCCTTCCTGCACGCCATCGCCCTCGGCATCGCCGTCGTTGAGTTGGTGGTCGCGCCGTCGCACTGGGCCAAGACGGCCCACGGTCTTGTCAATCCCAGAGCGCGTGAGCGCGTCGTAGCGGGCGGTTGACGCGAGCGCCCCGCACTCACCCCTGACGACCCCGAGACGGGCGCACAGGCCCGGTTTCGCTGCGTCTCTCGTCGATCTCGTCGGGCAATCCCAGGGGCGACGATCATCAGCGAGGCGACAGCGCGCCTGGACCTGTCAGATTAAGGCGGCTTGCAGCGGTTCTTCTGGTGTGCAGCGTTCCATGCGGTTGCGCGTCATTTCGACGTACTCGGGTTCTATGTCGTTGAGGACCGCGCGCCGCCCGTGCTTTAGACACACTTCGCCCGTCGTCCCGGAACCGCACATGGGGTCAAAGACGAGGTCGCCTTCCGTCGTCGCCATGCGGATGATCTGCTCGTAGACAGGAACTGGCTTCTGGGACTTGTGACCAGTTTGTTCTTTGCGCCCGACGAACCCGACCAGAAGCGAGGACTCAATGACCGACGTGGGCCCAGGCATGTAGCGCAGTTTGCCTTGGGCCTTCTTTTCCAACTGGGCCTCATTCAGAAAGTGTTCGGGATACATCCTCGCGTCCGGCGTCTTGATATGGATGCAGGCCTGTTGCGCAGAACGCCACCCACGGATCACGGACGGATTGTTTTTGTAGTACCAGGTCAGCCAAGCGACGAACTCGTGGGTCTTCGGCAACCGCTCCATGAACAGCGCGACGATTTCCGGGAACCCCCAGAAATAGACGTGATCAGCAACAGACGCGATCTCGGCCAAGATCGCGGACATATACTCGACATAATCATCCCGGACGCCGCCCACGCCCTTATTGTACCAGGGGTCCAAAATGGCGCATTGGCAGCGCCCGTGCGTTTCGCGAAAGCGGGCAACCGCGTCGAGGACGTCTTGGGGGTCGTAGACGTCGACGTTATTTGAGTTCGTAGCCATAGTACCTCAATAGGAATTGCAGGGCCGCCTGTTTCTGTTTCTCATTGACCGATTGCAGAATTGCCTCGATGTTGATCTTGCCAGTTGACGAGTCCCAATAGTTCTTCTTCATTACTTGGTGGCGCCCACAGAGCGCCTGCCATTGTTCCGGATTATTCGGGTCGGAGTTTGGATTGACAGAATGCGGATTTAGATGGTCAGGCGTCAACTTGACCGTCCCACCTCCGACCGGGTCAATATCGCCAGCCTCTAATCCGCACTTCTGGCCGTCCTCGACCCACTCGCAGCAATTATTCGCACGCGACAACACAGCCGCCCAGCATTTTTTCGAGGGAATGACGCGTTTCGCAGCCGTCGCCCGTCGTTCTGTGTGAGGCATGATGTACTCGGACGGGGCGAGTTCCTTCCAGTCGCGCCAGGACAGGATGGTGTAACCCTTGTCCGTCCACAACTCGGAGAGGCGCTGGTGCCAGTTCTCAGGTTGAACGCCCGTCTTGGGGTTCGTTGCCGCCTTGATGATCTGCTCCCGCGTCACCACCAGCCCTACGTTGTTCAGGAACAGAGCCTCCACACGCTTGCTGACCGACGTCTGCGTGTACTCGGAATCGTCCTCGCTGTAGACCTTGCCGCCTGGAATCATCGCCGTGCCCCTCGTTTAGGAGGGAACCTGCCAGAAGTAGCGGATCAGGTCTAGGCGATACACCAGATGAGGTAGGCAGCACCTTGATTATTCTAGGTTCCACCTTGTTCTCGCGCTGACAGGACCGGTGGTAGGCACTTATCGTCAGGACATGAGCAGCACAAAGGAGCCGTCATGCCCTACAAGGAGATAGAAGACCCAAGCCTGCCTGAGTGGCCGGAATGGCAATGTCCGCGCACAGCAGCGAAGTATCTGGACTCGACCCCAGACACCCTCGCTGACTGGCGTTTCAAGGGGAAAGGGCCTACGTTTAAACGCGTGGGCAAGCGGATGGTGCGCTATCGGAAAGCGGACCTCGACGATTGGATGGAGGCGCAGGCGTGAGCGAGAAATCAGAATTCGCTGATGGCGAGAACTTGCGCCAATTCCTCGTCCAGGTGAAACGGGTTGTCGAATGGCTGCACGAGAACGGCGAGAAATACGGCCTGACCGAAAGGGTAAATGATGGCACCGTTTCTCGGGCGCTGCGCGGCGAGCAATTCGATCACAGATTGACCGATGCTCTGGACGCCCTGCATTCCGAGGCGATGCGCGATCCGTGGAAATGGTGCGCGCCGCCAGAGACGGTCGAAGAATTGACGGGGTTGCCGTGGTGGCATGAAACGCTCAAGCCGGATGTGCCGCTCAACACCTGGAACCTGATGCGGAAGCGGCCATTGTCCGAGGATCGCCGCGTGAAGGCCCAAGGCCTGCTCGACGAGTATCGAACGCGGCTCAAAGCCGTCTGCGACATGCACGCGGCGGATGCCCGTCTCAAGATGGCGTGGGCGGCAGACGTCGTGCATCCTGGGTATGATGATTGGGTGGAGGTTGACGGCTTGCCGCTGAACTACACCCAGAACCCCTGGGCCTTGCTCGACCTCGACGAGGAATGGGTTCTGCACGGTCGGGCGACCGCGACCAAGAAGATCGAGAAGACCAAGCGACGCCGCGCGCCGGAGGGGATGCACACTGTCCTCCGGGACTTCGCCGCGACCAACAAGACCTCGGATGAACTCGTCGAACTCGCGGCACGGGCGAGCGCATTGCAGGACGTGGACATGCTCCTGCCTGACGTTCAGGCGTGCAAGCTGTCCTATGAGGTCAACCCAGACGAGGACGATTACGAGGCGGCGCAGGCGATAGTCGATCAGGCGCTTCTTTCCGGGTTCGTCGATGCGATGGCACCCAAGTTTGCCCAAGGCGACGCTTGGGATGTACCGGTGTTCTCGATGTATCACCACCCGCTGCGGAATCCTGGGCTGAAACCGAACGTCGTGCGGCACACCTGGAACGGCCAGAACTACACATCGGAGGTGGTGGAAAGTCATCGACCCAACCCGCCCAAGAGCGAAGCCGAAAAAGAGTTGGATCGCGAAGTGCAGCGAATGTGGGAAGGTTACGAGTGGAAAGTCGCGCTCCTGGACAAGATTGAGCGCAACAAGTCCTAGAGACCAGCGACGTTGAAGATCAGGCGATGCGGGAACCGCTCCTGCCTCGCCTCGAACACCGTCGCGAAGAAATCAGAGAATTGCTTCTGCGTCATCCGCAAGCCCGCGTCACAACAGGCGCGGGTTGTGCGTTGCAGGATCGTCGCGGCGGTGTCGTCGGCCGTCAGTGACGCGACAACCTCCCGGCGGATGCGCGGGAGGTGGCGATCTTGCTCTCTGAGGGCGCGGCGCACCTCCTGCTCGATGACCGGGGTCATGCGTGATCCCAGGGGTTCTGGCCGGGGAACAGGGCGCTCATGGCAATGCGGCGCTGCTCGTCGTCAACGGCGGTCATGAACCAGCGGTTCGCTTTGGCGCGGTCGTTCAGTGCCCCCATGCGGTGCAGGCATCCGAGCGCCCATTCCACGAAGGACGGTTCAGACGGTGCGCCGGTCAAGCGGGCCTTGGGCGCGAAGGCAGCGGGCGAGGCAACGGCAAGTTGGGTCATGGTCGGGTCTCCGTTGGGTGGTTTCGATCAACATACGATCCGCCACTGGGTTGGCTCGACCGGGAAAGGAGGTGGATTCTGATAACTTGGTTATGAGGAAGACGGTGCCCTGCGCCTGTATTCGTGCGCGCCTGCGCGCGCGCGTGAGCAGAATAATCATCACGCGGTCGCGGGCCTGCGGCGGTATTCGTGCGCACTGGTGCGTGCGCGCGTTCACAGAATAATCATCAACCCTGTATCGGTGATCTCGATGATTATCCTGCGACGCGATGTGGGAGGTTGCCTTGCAGGGTGCAGGACGTGCAGGGTCGTCAATGATGCCAGTGGTTTGCGGGAAAACCCGTGCAGGGTGCGTGCAGGGAACCGGCGATCCTGTATGATCTACCAGAAACGATCACCACGGTTCGCGCGCGTGCGCGCACGTAAAGCGCGCCTCACTCTGGTTCACCCGTTTCCTGGGCAAGCGCACGCGTAACACCGTCTTTGCCCCTGGCACACGCGGTTCTCTGAGCAGAGGGCGACCGCCTATCGAAACCGACCCCTGGTCATCCTCGCAGAGCGCGGGCGTGAAGGCGGTTTCGGTCGTGCCCCCACCATGACGCCCAAAAACGCGAGACGCCGCCTTGTGCCCAAGCAGCGCCGCGCTCTGACGGCATTGCTCGCCCATGCCCGCCGTCGTCCGTCGTCGATCCTGGCCAAACCGCCGGAGGTAGCAATCAGGATTCGGTCAAAACGGCGTCCGCGTTTGCCTAACTAATTGAGCGGAAACGCGTCTCGGGGTGACAGCATATCAGTTCGCGGTTCGCTACCTGCTTTATTGCTCGAACCAGCACCGACGCGGGTCTTATCGTCGCGACATGATGCAAGACAAGAGAACCCAAGCCGCAGTCGATGCGGGTCATCCCGAGTGGGCAGAGTTGCCCGCGACGAAGCACGCTGCGCGCGTACTACGCGCCGAAGGTTGGCCAATCGGGATGCCCAAGCAATTCTTCACGGGATTGCCATGCCGCGAAGGTCATATCAGTCCCAAAGCGCGTAGCGACAGCCGGTGCATTGAATGCCAGCGCATCTACACCGCCAAGAACGCAGAGAGAATCAAAGCGTATTTTCAAGCGAACATTGACAAACATCGCGTTCAAGATCGGAGGCGGCGCAAAAAGAACAGGGCTACCATCCGGGTCGTCGAGCGGAGATGGGATGAAGCGAACAAGAGCAAGGTGCGGCTCTACGCGGCACAGCGACGCGCTCTGGAAGCAAACGCCGCACTCCCCTGGCTCACTGACGAACATCTTTCGGAAATCGAGGCGATTTACAGCGAGCGCGCCCGCCTGACCGAGGAGACGGGATTGTCCACCACGTCGATCATCGCATCCCGCTCAAGCACCCCGACGTGTGCGGTCTTCACGTTCCCTGGAATCTCCAAATCCTGACCGAGAACGAGAACTGCTCAAAGGGCAACTCCTTCGACGGGACGATGGAAAACGAGGGCTGGCGATGAAACGGACCATCAAGACCTTCGAGCATCGACCGCTCGCCCACATCATCGAGAGCGAGACAGTGGACCTGGATAATCGGTCGCTCGCCTTCACTGTCTTCGGCCACGAAGACCCGGACGTCGTGACCCTGGAATTCATGGGCACAACCCTGACCCGTTCCCGCGCCTGCCTAACCGAAGGCATGGAGCGCATTCTGAAAGCAATCAAAGAGGTGCCCAATGCACGTTGAACCCTTCGCCCGCTTCGGGCTGTCCATGACCCGCGCCGACGAGGTCGAACCAGGATCCACGATGGAGTGGTTTGTGACCGGCGAGGAAGCGGCGTTGCCCTACGTCACGGCGACCGGGCGCTGCCTTGTCGTGCGCACCTCGACCTACAACGAGACGGCAATGCTGCACAACGCCTCGGTCGGCGCGCCGTCGTCGATCAACGCAGACGCTCTGCCCGAATGGCCGTGGACGTGGGCACTGGATCAACTGCCCGCGCAGACGGGTTACTTGCGCGAGCCGTTCACGTTCCCGCTCAAAAAGCCATCAAGCTCGGCGGCGTGAACCGATAACCGAGTTATAGCGAGGGGCATTCCGGCATGATGATCAATCACCAAGACCCGCAATCCTGGTCGCGTGCAGGCCCTGGCCGTGCGATGATGGGCAAGTCCCATCGGGATACTCCTTGTGCATCGTCAGTGGGCCTCCTCGATACGTCGGGGAGGCCTGTCTGATGCCTGTCACCCCGTATTCCTCCCGCCTCGGCAAACCGCACAAGAACAAGAAGGAGCTGGCGGAACGCATCGACCGCAAGTTACGCGCGATGCACCTTCACGCGGGGCATGCGGAATTCGACCCGGTCGAGATGATGGCGCTGATTGGTGCTGAGGCCTACGACGAGGGCGACAAGCACCTTGCGCTCGTCGCGTTCAAGGAGGTTTCGCAGTACGTCCGTCCGAAGCTGGCCGCGACGACCATAGAGCACAAGGAAGTGCCGCAGCCGCACAGCCGAACGCGCATCCTGGGCGCATTCTCCCGCATGGGGGTCAAGGTCGAGGCAAGCGACGCGTCCCAACTCGTGCAGGAGGTCATGCAGCGCGACGGTATCACCTACGAAGAAGCCGCCCTGGTCGTCGAGCAGGAAACGGGCGTTGAGGTTCTGCCGAACGTCGTCGCCATCCCGGCCATCGCAGGCCCGGAGGACGACGATTGGCCTGGGTCGAACTTGCGATGGTCGCCGCAACCCTGGGTGTCGGTGCCCTGATCCTGTTTCACTGACGCCCAGAGCGAGGCGCTGCGTGCGGTTCTCCGACCGCGCCCCCACCCTGATAGGGCACTCCCCAAGAACCGCCTTCGCTGACGCGCTCTGCGAGTTTCGGCGGCAACTGATTTTCTATCAGGCCCGGACGGCTGCGATCCTGCGCGGTTAGCAATTTGGGCACGTCGCTTTGATGGCGCTTTGACCGGCAGTTTCAGGTCCAGCACCTCAGCACCTGATTATCCATCTTCAACCGCTCCCGGAGAAGGGTCCAACGTCGCGACGACCCGACCAACGGCGGGCGCGTGATCCTGGGCATGGTAGCGCGCCCGCCACCTGCACGAAGGAACCCCAATGGCAGAACCCATCTACATCGACGCGAAAGAGGCCCAAGCCAACTCGCGCGCATTCCAAGAAGCCGTCCGCAAGGCGGATGAACTCGGCGTGGACTTGAAACACGTCAAACCCGAGGACGCGGTTGTCGGCTTGGACAAGCGGCGCGATCCCGCCGCATACCGAGAGGCGAAACGCTGCGCCGAGGTGCTGGGCACCACCGTCACGTTCGCAGACCCCGAGGGCGACGCGAACGAACCGCCCGTGGCGCTGACCGGCGCGAACCATCTCGAAACCGACGATGCGCTTTACATCATCTCGGGCAAGGTCAGTCCGCGCGACTACCAACGCCTGACGACCAGCGCGAGGCAGGCCCTGAAACGCGTCGTGCCACTGCGCTCCTGGGATGATGCGCCGGAACCCGTGATCCACGCGCTCAAGGCCCACTCGGCGACATGAACGCGCTTGCCACTATCGAAGACGAGGCCTGGGACGACGAGCAGTTCGTTCCAGGCTCCCACGCCGCCTTGGTAAGCGCTGTGATCCTCAAGGCGGTGACAGACCTGTTCTCGGCCAATGTCCCGGAAATGGATCGTGCGGACGCCTTCGCCTTTCTGACCGCTGACACGGGGGCTTGGGCAGAAAGTCGGGCGCACCTGTGCTGGCTCGTCGATCTCGACCCCGACCTGATGCGCGCCCGTATCTGGGACATCCTGAATGGCAATCGCGACGTGTCCAGCTTGACGCGGCGCGGCATCCCCACGCTGGATGCAGAGCATGGGCGGAAGCACCTGGCCGTTGTGCGGCAGCAGGAAGAAGCGGCAAAGGCAGCAGCGCGCGTTCAGGCGGAACGCGCCCGCGAACGTCGAGAACGGGAAGCAGTGATACAGGAAGCGATGGACAGGCAGGCGCGGGAAGAACTGGAAGAGGAACGGCGCATCTTCGAGCAACGCTTGAAGGCGGCTGAAACCGAGGCAGGCCTACGCCCGCAGCAGCGGCGCAAGGTTGCGAAGGCGGAATACGTCGAGAGGGAAGGAATACCGCTCGGGCACCTGCTGCGCATCGACGATCCCTGGGAACCCGGCACCTATTGCACCTTCCTCGGGACGTTACTGCCGAGCAAGTCGAACTCGATGGGCAGGGCGGTTGCCGCCGCGTGCTCGGAACACGGTTTCGTCCTTGAGCACCACACCCGTTACAACCTGGATTCTCTGCGGCAGGCGGCGTCGATGCTGAACGTGGACCTTCTCTATCTCGACGCGGACGGCAACCCGGTCAGCTACTCGTCCGACGCCGTGACGGCAAAGCTCAGGTTGCGGCACCCTCAACTCGCCGCATGATCTCGTCCGCGACCTGCTGAACCGTCGAGCGCAGGTCGGGGGTGACGACGTAGTGACCATCCGTCCCGCCAAGGCCTTTGCCGACCTGAGACAGGCGCTGCGTGTCGCTCACGCCCAATTCGACGGCGACGGTTTGCCACTCCTTGCGACACTGCTTCGGGGTCCAGCGATCCTCGCCGCGCGTGATGGTCGGCAGCGTCGTCAGACGCCCGCCAGTCGGGCCGGTGAAGACAAACTCCTGCCGTCCGGTCATCGACTCCAGGCGCTTCAACTGCGCCACGGACCAGGACGACAAGGCAACCTCGCGGTAGTCGGTGGTCTTGGTCATCCCGAACCAAACCTTGCCCGCGTCGAGGTCTACTTGGTCCCAGCGCATCGCGAGCACCTCGCTCGGACGCATCCCGGTCAATAGCGCGACCTTGAGCGCCGACTTCGGGATCACAGTTAGCTTGTCCACCTGCCGCCACCATGCCCGAATGTCGGAAATGCGCTCGACCGCGTTCTGGGCACGCAGGCTTTGCCATCCCTTCGGCAATCCGATCCCGTCGCCTGCGGCGTCGATCACCATCGGGTGCGCCGTGACGGGCACCTCCTTCTTGGCAACCGCGTAGTTGAACAGCACCTGGACGGCCATGAAGAACATCTGCGCTGTGCGCCGCCCGCGCGTGCGGGTCAGGTTGCGCCATGTCTGCGAACACAGCTCCGGTGTGATGCTGGTGATCGGGCGACTCCACCAGCCGCCCGGCCATTCGCGGGTGGCTGCGTAGGGGCCGTCCTTGCCGTAGGAGTCTGCACCGCCAAGGTAGCGGCATTGCTGGACAATGTGCTGCTCCGCGCGACGCGCCTTCTCCGGGCCTTTCTCTTCCAGGATCGACGCGCGCTTGTGCTCCTCATACATCTTCCAGACCTGACCAACCGTCAGTTCGTCGGCGCGGCGCTTCGCCTTGCCCTTGATGATCCGGCGCGCGGCTTGGTCGGAAAGGTCTTCGGGACGTGCCTCGCGGATGCCTGCCATGATGCGGGCATAGGTGCGGTCGTCGTCTCCGAGTTGCTTCGCGCGAGGATCGACACCGCGACGGATTTCCGGCAGCAGAATGTCGCGCGCAACTGCGCAGGCTTCGTTCGCCTTAGTCACGTCAGCGCGGCCGATCTTCACGCGGATGAAGCGCCCGCCCGCTTCGCCAGCGGCATAGTATGTCTTGGTGCGTCGCCCGACTGACAGGTTGAACCCTGCAAGGTCGGTGTCATGGATCCAGTGCGTCCCGGAATCCTGAAAGGGCAGGCCGTCAACGAGGGCCTGGGTGATCTTCTGGTGCGGCATGGCCGTCTCCATCGCTTTGACCGAATTTTGACCGGCTGGTCAGCGATGTTGTCGGTCGTTGTCGGTAGACAACTCAACCGGAAGTATCAGGTAGTGTTTTGATTTTATGAGGATATAACCAACATCTTGCCCATTGCGATGGTTACAGGGGCAAGATGTTTGGCTCCGGCGGTAGGGATCGAACCTACGACCAATTGATTAACAGTCAACTGCTCTACCGCTGAGCTACGCCGGAACATGACGGGGCATATAGCAATGGGATTCGGGGGCGTCCAGAGGGTTTGTCACAATTTTTTCACCGGCCCGGCGTTTTCTGGAATTTCCCGCAGCGGGTGGCATATTGATGCAGGATTTCGCGGTCACAGCAGCGGTTTCCGGAGTGGTCCGAACAGGCTTAAAGCGCGCTCTGACGCCCCCTCAGCCCTGCCTTTTCGGACCGCAAACCGCTCGTTTGCCGCCGGAGGCTCACGGTTGCGCGATCCGCCAACTCACGCCCTGCAATACCGCCAATCGCAGCCGCAACAACCTGCGGCTGGTTTTCATCCTGGTGCAAATATCCCGGGGGTCCGGGGGCTGGCCCCCGGCTCTGTCGGAGTTATTCAGCCCGCGCCTGCCGTTTGCGCTCATGCGGGTCGAGGTAGCGCTTGCGCAGGCGAATATTCTTCGGCGTGACTTCGACCAGTTCGTCATCGTCGATATAGGCGATCGCCTCTTCCAGCGACATGCGCACGGGCGGGGTCAGGCGCACCGCCTCGTCGGTGCCCGAGGCGCGGACGTTGGTCAGTTTCTTGCCCTTCAGCGGGTTCACTTCCAGATCGTTGTCGCGGCTGTGCTCGCCGATGACCATGCCGGTGTAAACCTGTTCCTGCGCGCCGATGAACAGCTTGCCGCGCTCTTCAAGGTTCCACAGCGCATATGCCACGGAAACGCCATTCTCCATCGAGATCAGAACGCCCTGGCGGCGGCCCTGGATCGCGCCCTTATAGGGGGTCCAGCCGTGGAAGATTCGGTTCAGAACGCCGTTGCCGCGCGTGTCGGTCATGAATTCGCCGTGATAGCCGATCAACCCGCGAGAGGGGACATGGGCGATGATCCGGGTCTTGCCGTGGCCCGCCGGGCGCATATCGATCAGCTCGCCCTTGCGGTCGCCGGTCAGTTTCTCGATCACGGCGCCGGTATAATCGTCATCGACATCGATGATGGCTTCCTCGACCGGCTCCATGCGCTGGCCGTCCTCCTCGCGGAAGATGACGCGGGGGCGGGAGATTGACAGCTCGAAGCCCTCGCGACGCATGTTCTCGATCAGGACGCCCATCTGCAGTTCGCCACGGCCCGAGACGACAAAGGCCTCGCCGCCGGGTGTATCCTCGACTTTGATGGCGACGTTGGATTCCGCTTCCTTCATCAGGCGCTCGCGGATCACGCGGGATTGCACCTTCTTGCCGTCCTGACCGGCAAGCGGGGAATCGTTGATGCCGAAGGTGACGGAGATCGTCGGCGGGTCAATTGGCTGGGCGGGGATCGCGGCTTCGACCTCGGGCGCGCAGATCGTGTCGGCAACCGTCCCTTTGGCCATCCCGGCGAGGCTGACGATATCGCCGGCCTCGGCCATGTCGATGGGCTGCTGGGTCAGGCCGCGGAAGGCCAGGACCTTGGAGATGCGGAACTGTTCGACCCGCTCGCTTTCGCGGTTCAGCACCTTGACCGTGTCACCCGACTTGGCCCGGCCTGCCTCGACCCGGCCGGTCAGGATGCGGCCCAGAAACGGGTCCGCGCCCAGCGTCGTGGCAAGCATCTGGAACGGCTCATCGGCGCGTGCGATCTGCTTTGGCGGATCGACATGTTTCAGGATCAGA